>DATMHP010000038.1:0-9898 GCA_035554875.1 Sphingomicrobium sp. | reverse complement strand
GTCCGGAATCCGCGTGTTGGCGAGGAGACCGAAGCCGGTGTTGACGCCATAGACCGTCTCGCCGCTGGCGACGATGCGCTCGACAGAGGCAGCGGCAATAGCGATGCGCTGCATTGAACTATCGTCGAGCCGCGCCTCGGCTCCCGCCCAAAGCTGGCGGAGCCCATCAAGTGTGACTTTTTTCGGATCGAGGTTGAGAATCATGCAGCGCGTCCGCCCAAAAACATTCCGTTGATCAATTCGTCTGGAAGACGACGGTGGCCGATTGAACCGAAGCCACGGCGGCCCCATCCGCAGCTCGTGCCGGTGTAGGCCTATATGTCAGCAGCAGTTGCTCGCATCCGGTTTTGACCAATGCCGAATCGTATTTGGAATCCTCGGCAGCGCAGTTTGACAAGGATCCGTCTGCTCCGACTTCCAACATTAGTCGAACGATCGCCGGACTGGCCACCTTCGGCGGGAGTGCAGTCACGGTCAGGTAAAGATCCCCTCCCGGCTGTGTTGAAGGAGGGTAACCGTCGCCAAGCCACCAATTGATATCCGCCCGATAGATGAGATAGGCGGCAGCGCCATCGATGTGCGTGGGAGGCTTAAATTTTGCCCGCCGGGCCGCGACTTCGCACGTGTAAGAATCGAGTTTGGAGTTGCCACTGCTCTTTTCGACAGCGCAGCCCTGAATCTTTCCGTTCGGCGTCACCGTCAGGGCGATCCCAACTCTCTGCAGAACGTTAGGTTCGACGAGGCGGGTCGGGACATCGTCAGGGCCCAACAACGGCTTCAAAGGGACTGGGCCGCTCAATTGAGCAGCAAGAGCAAGCCAGAACATCATTAGACCTTGTCATCAAACCCCGTAGCTGTCGACGACAGCATTCGGATCAGCGCACCATCGGCAGGTCGAGACCCTGCTCCTTCGCGCATTCGATGGCTATTTCATAACCCGCATCGGCATGGCGCATCACGCCGGTGCCGGGGTCGTTCCAAAGCACCCGCTCGAGCCGCCGCGCGGCATCATCGCTTCCGTCGGCGACGATCACCTGCCCGGCATGCTGCGAATAACCCATTCCGACGCCGCCGCCGTGGTGGAACGACACCCAGGTCGCACCCGATGCGGTGTTGAGCAACGCGTTGAGGATCGGCCAGTCGGAGACGACGTCGCTGCCGTCGATCATGCTCTCCGTCTCGCGGTTGGGCGAGGCGACCGATCCGCTGTCGAGATGGTCGCGGCCGATGACGATCGGCGCGGAGACTTCACCGCTCCGCACCATTTCGTTGAACGCCAGCCCGAGGCGGTGGCGCTGCCCGAGCCCGACCCAGCAGATACGCGCGGGCAGCCCCTGGAAGGCGATCCGCTCGCGCGCCATGTCGAGCCAGCGGTGGAGGTGCTTGTCGTCCGGGATCAGCTCCTTCACCTTCGCGTCGGTCTTGTAGATGTCCTCGGGATCGCCGCTCAGTGCAGCCCAGCGGAACGGTCCAATGCCGCGGCAGAAGAGCGGGCGGACGTAGGCGGGGACGAAGCCGGGAAAGTCGAACGCGTGGGTGATGCCCTCGTCATAAGCTTCCTGGCGGATGTTGTTGCCGTAATCGAAGGTCGGCACGCTCATGGCCTTGTACGCGAGCATCGCCTCGACGTGGAGGGCGATCGAAGCCTTGGCAGCGTCGGCCACGGCCTTCGGATCGCGCTCGCGCATCTCCTGCCATTTGGCGACGCTCCAGCCGGCGGGGCAGTAGCCGTTCGCGGGATCGTGCGCGCTGGTCTGGTCGGTGAGGGCATCGGGCCGGATGCCGCGCTCCAGCATCTGCGGAAGGATCTCCGCCGCATTGCCGAGAAGACCGACGCTGGTCGGCTCCGTAGCGTTGCGGATGATCTCCAGCGCCTCGTCGATGGTGGAGGCGCGGTGGTCGACGTAGCGGGTTTCGAGCCTTTTCTCGATCCGGCTTTCCTGGACCTCGATAGCGATGCAGTGCGCGCCGGCCATCACTGCCGCCAGCGGCTGCGCGCCGCCCATTCCGCCGAGCCCGGCGGTCAGGATCCATTTGCCCGAAAGATCGCCGCCGAAATGCTGGCGGCCCATCTCGACGAAGGTCTCGTAGGTGCCTTGGACGATGCCTTGGCTGCCTATGTAGATCCAGCTGCCGGCCGTCATCTGGCCGTACATCATGAGCCCTGCGCGATCGAGCTTGTTGAACGTCTCCCAGTTCGCCCACTTCGGGACGATGTTGGAATTGGCGATGAGCACTCGCGGCGCGTCCTTGTGCGTGCGGAAGACGCCGACGGGCTTGCCGGACTGGACGAGCAGGGTCTGGTCTTCCTCCAGCCGCTCCAGGGTCTCGACGATCGTGTCGAAGCATTGCCAGTTGCGCGCCGCGCGGCCGATGCCGCCATAGACGACGAGGCTCTGCGGATCCTCGGCGACCTCATCGTCGAGGTTGTTCTGGAGCATCCGGACCGCCGCTTCGGTGGTCCACTGCTTCGCCTTGATCTCGCTTCCGCGGCGCGCGCGGATGTGGCGGCTGTTATCGCGTCTATCTGTCATTCTCTTACGTATCGTCCCCGGCGTAGATTCGCCGCTCTGGCCCCGGAAGGCCGATCCAGTAGCCGAGCTCGGCCAGGCTTTCGAGCCGCCAGACGCAAAGATCGGCGGCCTTGCCTGGAGCAATCGTGCCGATCTCGTCCTCAAGTCCCAGTGCGCGGGCGGCGTTGATCGTCATTCCGGCCAGCGCCTCCTCAGGCGTCAGTCCGAACAAAGTGCACGCCATGTTCATTGCCAGGGTCGGTGACAGCAAAGGCGAAGTGCCCGGATTGCAGTCAGTGGCGACAGCCATGGCGACGCCGGAATCGCGAAGCATCTGTACCGGCGGCTTCCGGTCCTCCTGCAGCGCGTAATAGGCACCCGGCAGAAGCACGGCGACCGTTCCCGCATCGGCCATCGCTTTGGCGCCCGCTTCGTCGAGATGTTCGAGATGATCGGCGGAGAGCGCCTTGTACTTCGCGGCGAGCGCGGCGCCATGCTGGTTCGACAGCTGCTCGGCGTGGAGCTTCACGCGAAGCCCGTGCTGCTCGGCCGCCTTGAAGACCCGCTCGACCTCTTCCGGCGTGAAGGCAATGCTCTCGCAAAAAGCATCCACCGCGTCGGCCAGGCCGGCTTCGGCGGCGGCCGGGAGCAGCTCGTCGACGATCATCGACACATAGCCGATCCGGCGGTCCTTCCAGTCGGCCGGGAGCGCGTGGAGCGCGAGCAGGGTCGGGACGATCCGCACCGCTTCGCTCGCGGCCAGCGCCTTCGCGCAGCGGAGCATCCGCAGCTCGCTGCCGACATCGAGACCGTAGCCGGACTTGATTTCGACCGTGGTCGCCCCGCCCTTCATCAGCGCGTCGAGCCGCATGGCCGCCGAAGCGAGAAGCTCTCCGTCCGACGCTTCGCGGGTGCGCGTCACGGTCGAGGCGATCCCGCCGCCTGCCTTCGCAATCTCTTCATAGGTCGCGCCCGCCCGTCGCATCGCGTGCTCGTCGGCGCGGTTGCCGCCGAAGATCAGATGCGTGTGGCAATCGATCAGCCCGGGCGTAACCCAGGCGCCGCCGAGCGGGAGCACTTCTCGCGCGCGATTGCCCGCAAGCTCGGTTCGCGAACCGACTCGCACCACCTTCCCGTCTTGGATTCCGATGGCGCCATTCTCGATGATTCCGAGCGGATTGCCCGGCGCGCTTTCCATCGTCGCGATCCGGCAGTCGGTGAGGAGGCGGTCCCACATGAATTTGGCCTTAGGCGACTGCCCCTGTTAGGGCAAAGCCATGAACGCCTGGCCGAACCTCTCCGAACTGCTGATCGACGAAGGCGCCGAAGTCCCCATCGGGCTCGTCGGTGCGCCGCTCGCTGCCGGCTCCGTCACGCCGGGCCATTGCGACGAGGCGCCCGCAAAGCTTCGCCAGACGCTGAAGCGGATCGGCCGCTACGACGTCGAAATCGGTCGATCGCTGTTCACGCCGGTGCGGGACCGTGGCGATGTGGCGCTGGCGGGGCTGTCGATCGAGCAGGCGACGGCCCCAATCCGCGAGGCGGTTGCGGCCAGCGTCGCCGAGCACCGGCTCACGCTTCTCGCGGGGGGCAATAATGCGGTGACCCGGCCCGGCGTTCTGGCGCTTGGCCTGCCGCTGAAGAAGGTCGGGCTCATCACGCTCGACGCCCATTTCGACATGCGCGATCTCGACGACGGCTTAAGCAACGGCAATCCGGTGCGCGCGCTGATGGAGGATGGGCTTCCGGGCCGGAACATCGCCCAGATCGGCCTCGCCAGCTTCGCCAATACCGAGAAGATGCACCGCGACGCGCTCGCCGCGGGCAACCTCGTCATCAGCATGGACGAGGTACGCCGCGACGGAATCCGCAAGGCGGTCGCCGACGCGCTCGAGCATACGCAAGGCTGCGAGGCGCTGGTCGTCGATTGCGACATCGACGTGATCGACCGCGCGCAGATGCCCGGCGCTCCCGGCGCCCGGCCGGGCGGGATGCACGTCGTCGATTTCTTCTGGGCGGTGCGCGAGCTTGCTGCCCATCACCGCGTGCGGGTCATCGACCTCACCGAATGGGACCCGCCGCTCGATTCCACCGACCTCAGCTCGCTCGTCGCGGCGCGGTGGCTGGCGGAGTGCATCGCCGGGTTCGAGGACCGCTAGCGGCTCTTGCGCTGCGGCGGATTGGGCGTGACCACGATGCGGTTCCGCTCGACCTTGCGGACGCAATCCCAAGGTACGCGGCGGCCCTTCTTTTTCGCGGTCAGCCGCTCGATGAAGCTGGCCGGGCCGATCATAAGCGCGGTGACGATCCCCTTTTCGCAATGCACCTCGTGCACCCGCCCCAGCCGCTCGCCGTCCAGGGTGCACACGATCTTGGCCTGGAGGTCGGTGAGCCGCATCACAATGCCCCTTCGTGCGGCAGCCACTGCGCCGCGCTTCGCTCGCTCTTGTGGAGACCGAGGTCCCAGCCGGAACATTCGAGATGAACCGCCGCGCCGATGCTGTGCACCTTGTCCATCGGCACGCGGGTGATGCGGTCGCCGGCGATCTTTCGGACGATCCACATCGCCCACCCCGGGAGCCTCGGTGCATAGGCTCCGGGGCCGACCAGCAGCGCCTTGAGCTTGAGGTCCTTACCCGGTCCGCCGGTCAGTTCGACGTCATCGACGATGCCGCAATATTTCCCCTCGACGTCGTACAGCGGGAGGTCGAGCAATTCGCTGACGAGCTTGACCAGGCTGTCGGGTCTCATCCGTTCCCTCCAGACGTCAGGATGAAGAGCGGAAGAGCGGCGACTGCGGCGACGGTGATCACCGCGAAATAGAGCCAGCCGAGAACGTTCGCGAACCGCCCGTTCGCATATTGGCGCATATAGCCCTTGTCGCCGGCCAGAAGCAGCAGCGGCAAATAGGTGAGGGGAAGCACGAGGATCGAGAAGAGCACCGCATATTCGACCAATTGCATCGGATCGATGCCGGTGAGGATGATTCCAAGCGCGAGAAGGAACAGGACCAGCCAGGTGATGGTGAAGCGCGGCGCTTCCCACGGCTTCTTGTGGCGGCCCCAGATCCAGCCGAAGAATTGCGAGACCGAATAGGCATTGGCGAGGCAGGTTTCGACGGCGGCGCCCGCGACCGCGAAGAACATTCCGGCGAGCGCGATGATGAGGCCCCACCGGCCGAACGGGATCGCGGCCTCCATTGCTGCGGTGCCCGGCAGCACCGGATCGACATTGGCGGGCCCGAACAATTGCGCCGAGCTCGACAGGATCGACATCGCCAACAGCGAGCCGAGCGCGAAGCCGGCGATGCAGGTCAGGCGATTGGTGAGGAGGTCCTTCGGACCCCATTGCTCCTCGATGCCGCCGGAGGAATAGAAATAGACTTCGTAGGGGAACATCACCGCGCTGATGATCGCGACCGCGAAATAGCCGAAGAGAAGAAGCTCCTTCGTGCTGAGCCCCGACGGCACCTGCAGGACGAAACCCTTTGCGAGCATGTCCCAAGGCGGATGGATCGCGACCAGCGCCACGACGAAGACGACCATGAACAGGCCGAGAAGGCCGTAGCCGCGCTCGATCCATTTGAACGGAAGCACCCAGATCGACGCGATCATCACCGCGACCGTTGCCACCGCCATCAGCATGTAAGGCCAGCCGGTGAGATAGTTCAGGATCAATGCAACGCCGCCGACTTCCGCAGCGCAGGTGATGAGGTTGCTGATCAACGATGCGCCCAGGGTCAGCAGGCCGAGCTTCAGCCCGAGTCGGTGGCGCATCAGGTTGAAGACCGGCTGCTTGGCGACCGCGGCGACACGGCCGCTCATCTCGCCGAACACCATGATTCCGATGGTGGAAAGCGCGAATACCCAGAGCAAGGCATAGCCGAATTTCGATCCCGCCTTGGCCGCGAACACCAGTTCGCTGATGTCCACAAACCCGCCGACCGCGGTCATGATTCCGAGCGTCAGCTCAAGCGGATTCAAGGCTGTCCTCGATTTGCTTGAGCTGCTCGGCGTCGTGGCGGAGCTCCTGCGGCGGAGCGTCGTCCGGAGTTGCAAGAAGCGTCGCCATCTCATGCGCGTATGCCGAGTCCGGCACCGTCAAAGCGGCCTTCGCCGTTTGGATCTGCTGGCGCAGCGACTTGCGCATCGCGTCGACGTAGATGCCGGTCAGCTTGTCATCGGCAGCCTGTTCGTTGACCAGCGCCCATTCGGCGGCGGCAGACCGCGCCTCGCCGATATATTGCAGGTCCGCTTGCGGCCCTTTCGAGCATCCCGCGAGCAGCAGCAGAAACAACAGGCGGCGCATGGCCGCTCAACCGTTTCGCGGACGGACCGTTCCGCTCAGCCCCTTGCCGCGGCGCGCAGCCCCTTCTCGGAAAAGGTACGGAAGGTGATCGAGAAACGGAGCGTGTCGCCCGGCGCGATGCTGTGCTCCCATTCGTGCCGGGCGAGACCAGACAGGAGGTAGGCCGAGCGCGGCTCGACCTCGATGTTGGCGCGATCGAAACCGCCTTCCCTGCGTCTTCGGAAGCGAAGGACCGCGGGGGAGCCGAGCGACACGCCGACCACGGTCTCAAAAACCGGCCGGTCGCGATGCCAGCCGATCCCCGCGCCAGGATCGTAGCGGACCAGGAGCGCGTGGACGAAGTCGTCCGGCGAGACGTTGGCGAAGGCAGCCGCCTTCCCCCGGAGGGGCAGGAGCCAGTCGGGCATCGGCTCGGATGGCGCGAAACTCCGGTCGTCGAAATCGTAGCGCCAGCCGAAGGTGCGGGTGAGGCGCTTGCCAGTCCAACCCTGGAATTTGAACGGCGACAGCTCGGCGATCGAAAGATGGCCGATCAGATCGCGCTCCTCTTCGGCGGTAATGAAGCCGGGCCGGTACTCGAACCCGGCGATCAACGGGTCGCCGAACAGGTCGGCTGTCATGTGCCGAAAATCTCCTTGAGCTGCGACGGGCGAAGCGCGGGCTTGAGCTGGTCGCAGGTGCACTGCCGCGGATCCTTGTCGGGCCGCCAGCGGAGAAGCCCGGTGCCGTGGCGGAAACGGCCGGCGGTCACCTGGTCGTATTTCACCTCGACCACCAGCTCGGGCTTGAGCGGCTTCCATTCGTCAGTGCGGTCGGTTTTCCAGCGGCTCGGACCGCCGGGCTTGTTGCCGGTGAACCCCGGGGGCTCGATCAACTTTTCCAGATCGGCGGTTAGGTTCTTTCGCTCCTTTGCCGGAATGCCCGAGGTGAAGCCGACGTGATTGAGCAGCCCTTGGTCGTCGTAGAGGCCGAGGAGCAGCGAACCGACGACATTGCCTTTGGTCGCGTAGCGGAAGCCGCCGACGACGCAGTCGGCCGTCCGTTCGGGTTTCACCTTCACCATCGCGCGTTCGCCCGATTTGTAAGCCTGGTCGAGGCGCTTCGCGACGACGCCGTCGAGCGCTCCGCCGCTTCGCTCGAGCCAGCCCAGCGCCGTGTTGTGGCTGGTCGTCGCTGGCGATAGCTTCAGCTGCGGCAGGTCCGTGCTTTTGAAGAAGGCTTCGAGTGCGCGACGCCGCTCCGACAGCGGCTCTCCGGAATAGTCTTCACCGCCGAGCGACAGCAGGTCGAACAGCATCAGCTCGGCCGGGCTTTCCGCCGCGAGCTTGCGGACGCGGCTCTCGGCCGGGTGAAGCCGAAGCTGAAGCGCATCGAACGACAGAGCGTCGCCGACCGGGATGATCAGCTCTCCGTCGAGCAGGAAGCACTTCTGCTCCAGCGTCGACAGCGCCTCGACCAGGTCGGGGAAGTAGCGGCCGAGCGGACGGCCGTTCCTGGAGATCAGCTCGACCTCCCCGCCGTCGCGCTTCGCAAGGCAGCGGAAGCCATCCCATTTGGGCTCGTACTGCCAGCCGCCGCCGCTCGGCAGCTCTGCCGCAAGTAGCGCTTCCATTGTTCTCGGGACTGAGCTGCTCTTGGCCATTCGCAGATAATCGAGCGGCGCTTGCAGTCGTTCCCATTGCAGCGGCGGAATCGGCTGTTACGCTGGCGGTCCGATCAGGAGGGGGATTGGCAATGGCATTCAATGTCGACGCTGCGACGGCGCGTTACATCGACAGTCTTGGACCGGCGGCGCTTCAGAAGGCGCACGACTATACGGTCGGCAAGGAGTGGATGATCCTGTGGGGACTGATCGTCTCCGCGATCGTCACCTGGCTCATCGTCCGCTCGGGCGTTCTCGACGATCTCGAGGCGAAGCTGCAGCGGCGCGGGCTCGCGCTGCGGGCATTCGTGATCGGCGCGGTCTATCTCGTCATTTCCTCGATCCTGACACTGCCGTGGAGCCTCTACGCCGACTGGTGGCGGGAGAAGAGCTACGGGCGGACCAGCCAGCCGCTCGGCGACTTCCTGTTCCAGGGCGGAATCGCGCTGGTGATCGGCGCGCTTCTCGGCGGCATCTTCCTGATGTTGCTCTACCTGTTGATCCGGAAGGCCGGCCGGACCTGGTGGCTGTGGTCGGGCGGGCTCACCGCGATCGTGCTCGCGATCGTGATGCTCCTGTCGCCGGTCCTGATCGAGCCGCTGTTCAACAAATATGAGCCAGTGCCTCCGGGCAAGGTTCGCGACGCGGTGGTCGAGATGGCAGGCCGCGCGGGCGTGCCGGCGGACAAAGTCTACATGTACAACGGCTCGCGCCAGTCGAACAATTTCACCGCCAACGCCGGCGGCGTCGGGAGCACGGCGCGTGTCGCCATTTCCGACGTGGCATTCAAGAATGCCTCGCTCGAGGAAGTCCGCGCGGTCACCGGGCACGAGATCGGCCACTATGTGCTGAAGCACAGCTACTGGGGGATCCTGTTCTTCTCGATTCTGGCGATCGTGCTCTTCTGGCTGGCGGACCGCCTCTTTCCGCGCTTCGCGAGGTTCTTCGGGTCGAGAGCGTCGGTAGCTGATCCGGCTGGCGTCCCCGTACTCCTCTTCATCGCCTCCTTCTTCGGGATATTGGCGTCGCCGCTGACCAACACGTTCAGCCGAACGCTGGAAAGCCAGGCGGACCTCTATTCGCTCCAGACCGAGAATTTGCCCGACGCACTGTCGAGCTCGCTCGTGAAGACGGCGGAATATCGCTACCCGCGGCCGGGCAAATTCGAGGAGATCGTCTTCTACGATCATCCGTCAGTCGAGGCGCGCGTACACCGGGCGATGGAGTGGAAGGCAACGCATCCGGCCAATCCCGGCCATGCGGTGCCGGAGACGGCGCAATAAAAAAGCCCCGCTGGCGGGCGGGGCTGGAGGAACTGGCGGAGGTGAGCCCCGGATCGAATCCGGGGCAACAAAAACCCGGCGCGAGGCCGGGCTTCTTTGCTGGTTGCGGGGGCAGGATTTGAACCTGCGACCTTCAGGTTATGAGCCTGACG
>DATMHP010000037.1:0-5454 GCA_035554875.1 Sphingomicrobium sp. | reverse complement strand
TGCCGGGTCAGAGTAGCTGTCCTGGGCCTGGGCAGCCGATGAAAGCAGAAATAGGGAAGCGGCGAACGTCGCTCGCGTGCGAATCCAACAGCGATGCATCCGTTCCCCCCGGTCCGAGCGACTCGACCGAGGATAGTGCGGCAACTATTCCCTTTTGCCAACAGAGATTTGGCCGAGCTTTACGCGGTGCGAGCTTGCCGTACAGAGGCGTTCTCTACGCCCCCGATAATAAGATCGGAGAAAGGATTTTCGAAATGTGGGTGGAGGCCCGAGCCGGAATCGAACCGGCGTGCAAGGATTTGCAGTCCTCTGCGTAACCACTCCGCCATCGGGCCGAGGCCGCTGCATTTCGGGGGGTTTGGCGTTTGGGTCAACCCCGTCTGTTCGCCACCGCGATACTGTCGTGAATCCGTCAGCAGGCGCGCGAAATTCGACCAACGGGCGTTGTTCAGCTTGGCGTTAGCGCCTCGTCCCGATAAAGCCGCACTTGCATCCCAACTGTATTAGCGGCATATAACACCTGATGACGATCCAGGCTCCCATTCCGGATTATGCAGCGGCCCGCGCATCGATGGTCGACACGCAGCTTCGGCCAGAAGGCGTCAATTACCCGCCCGTCGTCGAAGCGATGGCAAAGGTGAAGCGCGAGGATTTCGTCGCCGAGGAGGCGCGGCCGGTGGCCTACGTCGACCGGACCGTCCCGATGGGCGATGGACGCTATCTTTCGGGCCCGGTCGTGACCGGAAAGCTCCTGACTGCGCTGACGCCGCTCGCCGGCGAGCGGGCGCTCGTCGTCGGCTGCGGCACCGGCTATTCCGCGGCGATCCTGAAGCTTCTGGGCCTCGACGTGCTCGGGCTGGAAAGCTCGCCGCACCTTGCGGCCCGCGCGCGTGAGCTCGGCATCGATGTCGCCGAAGGACCGCTCGAAGAGGGTTGGAAATCGAAGGCGCCTTACCATCTTATCCTCATCGACGGCGCCGTCGAATTCATCCCGGAGACCATCATCTCGCAGCTCACCGACCATGGCCGGCTTGGAACGGCGCTGATCGACCGCGGCATCTGCCGGCTTGCGATCGGGCGCCGCGCCGGAAAGGGTTTCGGCCTGCAGACGATGGCGGACTCCGGAGCGGCGGCGCTTCCCGGCTTCAAGAGGCCGCGGACGTTCACTTTTTGACGCTTGGAGTAATTGTGGCTCGTTATCGCACCTTGCTGACGGGAACCCTCATCGCAGTACTCGCTGCGTCGACCGCGTCCGCCGACACGCTGCGCGAGGCCCTGGTGTCGACCTATGACACGAATCCCACCCTTACCGCCCAGCGCGAGGCGCTGAAGGCGACCGACGCGACTGTCGCGATCGCCCGTGCACAGGGGCGGCCGCAGGTCAGCGCGACTGCCGGCCTCAACAAGGATCTCGCCCGCAGCGGAATCCTGGACACTGGGGCGAAAGGTCCGACTCTGTCCGTCGGAGTGGACCTCAGCATGCCGCTATTCACCGGCGGTCGCGTCCGGAATTCCGTCAGCGCGGCCAAGACCCGGGTCGAAGCTGGCCGTGCCACCCTTCGCGGGGTGGAAGGCGACGTCTTCACTGACGCCGTTGCCGCCTACATGGACGTGATCCGCGATCGCGCGATCGTCGAATTGAATCAGAACAACGTGAGGGTGCTGCAGACCAACCTGGAGGCAACCAACGACCGCTTCCAGATCGGCGACGTGACCAAGACCGACGTCGCGCAGTCGCAGGCCCGTCTCGAGCTTGGCCGAGCCAACCTCGCCACCGCCATCGGCCAGGAAGCGGCAAGCGAGCAGGAATATCGGCGGGTGATCGGCCATGAGCCTGGCGACCTTGCCCCGCCGCCGCCGCTTCCGCCGCTCCCGGCATCGCCCGACGAGGCGGTGCGTATCGCGCTCGCCGCCAATCCGGACATCGAGGCCATCAACCGGCAGGCGCAGGCCGCGGGCTTTGACGTGAGCGTTGCCCGCGCCCAGAGGCTTCCGACGCTGTCGGCCGGCGTCAGCGAAACCTACGTCAATGCGCTCGGCGGCTCAATCGGCGGTGTCCCGCGGACCGGCACCCAGACCACCGCCGGGGTCAACGCGACGATCCCGATCTATCAGGGCGGAGAGCCCGCGGCGCGAATCCGGCAGGCCCAGGCGATCGAGGGCCAGACGCTCGAGCAGGCCGTCGGAACCGAACGCTCCGTCGTCGCCCAGACGCGCTCCGCTTTCGCGGCGTACAAGGCTGCTCAGGAAGCGATTTCGTCGCAACAGACCGCGGTCGAGGCCAACGAACTTGCACTTGAAGGTGCGCGCGCCGAGCGGTCGGTCGGAACGCGCACCGTTCTCGACGTGCTGAACGCGGAGCAGGAGCTTCTGAACTCGCAGGTCTCGCTCGTGACCGCCCGCCGCGATGCCTATGTCGCGGGCTTCCAGCTCCTCAACGCAATGGGTCAGGCCGAAGCGCAGGATCTGGGGCTGGACGGCGGGCCGCTCTACGACCCACTGGGCAATTACCGCCACGTTGCAGGCAACTGGAACGACTGGGCGAACGACCCGCGGCACCTGCCTGTGGCCACTCCGATCGCTACGCCCGCGGAAACTGGGGCGACTGCGCCCGCACCGGCCACCCAAGGGGTGACACCGCCCAATCAATAAGCGATACGTTGCCGCCACTTATGCAAACGCCCGGCCGCGAACCTTCGATGGAAGACATCCTTGCGTCGATCAAGAAAGTGATCGCGGAGGAGAAGGAACTGCGCACGGCGGTCGACGAGGCGGAGCGCACCCGGGCCGACGAGCCCGAGCAGGACGCAGAGGAAGAGGTGCTGGAGCTCGACCAGCCGATCGAGCAACCGGCGAACCTCGGACCGCCGCTCATGGACGAAAGCGTTGCTGAGACCACCCGCCATTCGCTCGAGGAGTTGTCCAGCGTCGCCGCGACCGCTCCTGCGGCTCCCACCGGCAATCCGCTCGAGGAGATGGTCCGCGAGATGCTTCGCCCGATCCTCAAGGATTGGGTGGACGAGCATCTGCCCAACATCGTCAACGACCACGTGAAGCGCGAAATCTCACGGATAACGGGGCGTAAGCTCTAGGCATTTTGCGCTTTGCCGAGGCTTTGCTACGCCTCCGGCATGACTCGCACCTCGCTCCTGCTCGCGGCCGCAGCCGCCGCCCTCGCCTCTTCGCCCGCGCTCGCTCGGCCGATGACCGCAACCGACATGCACATGATGCACCGGATGGGATCGCCCGTGGTCTCGCCGGACGGGCGTTATGCCGTGTTCACGCTTAGCGACACCGACCTCGAAGCGAACAAGCGCAACAACACGCTCTATTCGCTCGATCTGAAGAAGGCTGGAGCTACGCCGCAGCCGATTGCAGGGGCCGAGAAGGGCCACGACGCGATGTTCGCGGACGACGGTTCGCTCTGGTTCCTTATGGCGGTCGGCGATCACGACCAGCTGTTCCGGTCGACCATTGGGGGAACGCCGGCCCAGGTCAGCAACTTCACCGGCGATATCGGCGGCTTCAAGGTCGCTCCGAATTCCAGCCATGTCGCAGTCTGGGCCGACCGCGACCTTCGTTGCGCCGACCTCACGTGCGCCGATCTTCCGGAGAAGCCGAAGACCGGCAGCGGCCGCACCTACGACCAGCTTTTCGTCCGCCACTGGGACACATGGGCCGAGCCCGGGGTCAAGTCGCGGCTGTTCGGCTTCGCGGTCGCCGATGGAAAACTCTCCGGGAACGGCGCACCGCTGACCGGCAGCCTCGTCGGCGACACGCCATCGAAGCCGTTCGGCGATGGCGAGGAAATCGCCTTCACGCCCGACGGCAACACCGTCTTCTTCGCCCTACGCGAGGCTGGCCGGATCGAGCCGCTTTCGACCAACCTCGACATTTTCCAGGTGCCGAGCAACGGATCGGCCCCACCCGTCAATCTCACCGACGCCAACGACGCGACCGACACGCTCCCGACGGTTTCGCCGGACGGGAAGACGCTCGCTTATGTCGCCATGGCGCGGCCCGGCTACGAATCCGATCGCCAAGTGCTGCAGCTCCGCGACATCGCGACCGGCACCACGCGCGCAGTGACCGAGAAGTGGGACCGCTCGGTTGGCTCCATCGAATGGGCGCCTGACGGCAAGAGCCTGCTGGTCACCGCAGGCGACACGCTGGAAGACCCGATCTTCCGCGTCGATACGGCAAGCGGCAAGGTCACGCGGCTGACCAAAGACGGGGCCTTCGGCAACGTCCATGCGCTTGCCGGCGGCGGGGCGATCGCAACGATGAACAGCATCTTCGCGCCCGACGACCTCTACCGAATCGATTCCAAGGGGCGGGTGACGCAGCTCACCGCCGTCAACAAGGCGCTTCTGGACCAGCTCGACCCGGTGACGCTCAAGAAGTTCAGCTTCACCGGCGCCAACAACGACACCGTCTGGGGATGGACTCTGAAGCCAGCCAACACGACGGCGAAGCTACCGATCAGCTTCCTCGTCCACGGCGGCCCTCAAGGCAGCTTCGCCAATAGCTGGTCCTACCGCTGGAACCCGCGGCTGTTCACCGCGCCCGGCTATGCCGCAGTCAGCGTCGATTTCCACGGTTCGACGGGTTACGGCCAGGCCTTCACCGACGCGATCCACCAGAATTGGGGAGGCTGGCCGCTCGAGGACCTGCAGAAGGGCCTCGCCTATGCGACCGCGAACGATCCGCAGCTCGACGCGGACAGGGCCTGCGCGCTCGGAGGCTCCTATGGCGGCTACATGATGAACTGGATCGAAGGGAAATGGCCCGACCGGTTCAAGTGCATCGTCCAGCATGACGGCGTCTTCGATGCTCGCGCCATGGCCTATGAGACCGAGGAGCTCTGGTTCGACGAGTGGGAGCACGGCGGCCACCCCTATTACGCGGCGCCGGAAGAGTTCGAGAAATGGAATCCGGTCAATTTCGTTACGAACTGGAAGACCCCGCAGCTGGTCATCACCAGCGAGAAGGATTTCCGGATCCCCTACACGCAGGGGATCGCCGCTTTCACCGCGCTCCAGCGGCGCAATATCCCGTCACGGCTGCTGATCTATCCGGATGAAAATCACTGGGTCCTGAAGCCCAAGAATTCGATCCAGTGGTACGACGAGGTGTTCGCCTGGGAGAAGCGCTGGCTCGGCCGATAGACTAGAGGACGGCCTGCAGGATTTCGCCGAGGCGGACGCAGCCGGCTTCGTCTTCCTCGGTGAACCGCCCCTTGCTCGGCGCATCGATGTCAAGCACTCCGATCAGCTCACCGTCGCGGATCAGCGGGACGACGATCTCGCTGGCCGAGGCGCTGTCGCAGGCGATGTGGCCGGTAAAGGCGTTCACGTCCTCGACGCGCCGCACCTGGCGGGTCTCAGCAGCGACACCGCACACGCCGCTCCCGAACGCGATCCGGATGCACGCCGGGCGGCCCTGGAACGGGCC
>DATMHP010000036.1:0-8785 GCA_035554875.1 Sphingomicrobium sp. | reverse complement strand
CACGACTCCGCGCGGCCGTTCCTCATCCGAGAGCTGGAGGAGCCGGTTGGTAGCCCCCCTCAGCTTGAACGCGTGGCCGGTCTGCAGGCATTCGCATTTGAGCCAGACTCGGGCGCCGCCGATCTCGCTTTCGATCAGCGGCGTCCGCTCGACGAGGCCGGAGATTCGCTCCGCCGCGGCTGCGACGTCATTGCGGGAGACGAGCTCCTCATTCGCTAAGCGGTTGATATTTCACCCTTTCGATTATCCGTTGCAGATCAGCGACATATGGATCCGGAATCTCCATTCGGGATCGCAAAAATCTTTACAGCCGTACGCCTCGCACATATATCGCGCCTCCGCTGCCCCATGGGACTTCCAACCGCAAGGCAGCTCAATTGTCGAACGTACCTGTTGGAGGTCCCTTGAATTGCACAAGCACCATCGCCCGCTGGGGCTAGCGACTTGCCCGACCGGCTCGCGCCGGGCCGCCGACATCGCCATCGCTCGGCCGGTTCAGCCGGTGACTTTGCTGCGTCCGCACGCCGCGCACCGCGCCGCCCGCTTCTTCATCGAGAAGTTTCCGGGCCGGTCGCTCTACGCGGTCAAGGCCAATCCCTCCCCTGACCTGCTGAGGGTCCTGTGGGACGCTGGGATCACGCATTACGACGTCGCCTCGATGGGCGAAGTCCGGCTCGTCCACGAAACCCTGCCGGAGGCGGTCCTGTGCTTCATGCACCCGGTGAAGGCCGAGGAAGCGATCGCCGAGGCCTATTTCGACCATGGGGTGAAGACCTTCAGCCTCGATACGGTCGAGGAGCTGGAGAAGATCGTCCGCGCGACCAAGGGCGCGACCGACCTCAACCTTCTGGTGCGCCTGCGGGTCTCCTCCAAGCACGCGAAGTACAGCCTCGCCTCCAAGTTCGGAGCGGAGCCCGATGAGCTTAAGGCGCTGCTCATGGCTGCCCGCCAGGCGTCGGACGCGATGGGCATCTGCTTCCACGTCGGCAGCCAGGCGATGAGCCCGCAGGCCTATGCCGATGCGATGGAGCGGGTCCGCGACTCCATCATCGAAGCCGCGATCACCGTCGACATCGTCGATGTCGGTGGCGGCTTTCCGTCAGTCTACCCGGGAATGGAGCCGCCGCCGCTCGAGACCTATTTCCAGGTCATCCATTCGGCCTTCGAGGCGCTTCCGATCAGCTACTCGGCCGAACTGTGGTGCGAGCCGGGCCGCGCCCTTTGCGCCGAATATGCGAGCCTTCTCGTGCGCGTCGAGAAGCGCCGCGGGAACGAGCTTTACATCAATGACGGCGCCTATGGCGCCTTGTTCGACGCGGCGCATGTCGGATGGCGGTTCCCGGTGAGCCTCCTTCGCGACAGGCTGTCGCGGGCGAAGCCGATCGGGTTCAGCTTCTACGGGCCTACCTGCGACGATCTCGACCATATGGCGGGGCCGTTCGACCTTCCCGCCGACGTCCAGGCGGGCGACTATGTCGAGATCGGCATGCTCGGGGCCTACGGCTGCGCGATGCGGACCGGCTTCAACGGTTTTGGCATCGAGAGCACGCAGAGGGTCGACGACGAGCCGATGGCAACGCTCTACGGCACCACGCGCCGGTCGGGCCGTTCAAGGGTGGTGACGCTTTAGCGAATGCCTCCCGCTGCGGCGGGAATTTGGGGTGAGGCTGTCCCCTGCATTAAACGACATGCCGATTCGTCGCGGCCGCTTTCCATGGCGGCGCAATGGAGCATGAAATGAGCACTGACGAGCTTTTGAAGCCGGATCACGGCACGAACGTGAACGACACCCGCAAGGCGGACCTGCTGTCGAGCCCGGTCGAGCATATCGACATCACCAAGTTCGACGCCCGCCCGATCGTCGACGCGATGGGGAAGATGAGCTTCACCAGCCGCGACCTGTCGCGCGCGACCAAGATCTACAACACGATGCTCGAGGACCAGAGCTGCTCGGTCATCCTCGTGATCGCGGGCTCGACCTCGGCCGGCGGCTGCATGGATGTCTATGCCGAGCTCGTGCGCTCCAACATGGTCGACGCGGTGGTCGCCACCGGGGCCTCGATCGTCGACATGGATTTCTTCGAAGCGCTTGGTCACAAACACTACCAAGCCAATGAAATCCCTGACGATGATACTTTGCGCTCGCTCTACATCGACCGCATCTACGACACCTATATCGACGAAGAACAGCTTCAGGATTGCGACCACACGATCGGCCAGATCGCCGACAGCCTGGAGCCGAAAGCCTATTCCAGCCGCGCCTTCATCCGCGAGATGGGCAGGTGGCTGAGCGAGGGCAATGCGAAGAAGCCCGGAAGCCTCGTCCAGCTCGCCTACGAGAATGACGTGCCGATCTTCTGTCCGGCCTTCACCGACAGCTCTGCGGGCTTCGGGCTGGTCAAGCACCAGGTCGACGCGATGAAGCGCGGCGGCCATTACATGACGATCGACAGCATCGCCGACTTCCGCGAGCTTACCGACATCAAGATCAAGGCCGGAACGACGGGCCTGCTGATGATCGGCGGCGGAGTTCCGAAGAACTTCACGCAGGACACGGTCGTCTGTGCCGAGATCCTCGGCCACGAGGATGTCGAGGTCCACAAATATGCAGTGCAGATCACCGTCGCCGACGTCCGCGACGGCGCCTGCAGCTCCTCGACGCTCCAGGAGGCGGCGAGCTGGGGCAAGGTGTCGACGGCGATGGAGCAGATGGTGTTCGCCGAGGCGACCAGCGTCGTTCCGCTGCTCGCCAGCGACGCCTGGCACCGCGGCGCCTGGCGCAACCGGGAGAAGAGGCGCTTCGCCAAGCTGTTCGACTGATGGCTGACGATCGGGTCTTTCTGGACCAGGCCATCCAGCTTGCTCGCAGGAACGTCGACAGCGGCGGCCGACCGTTCGGTGCGCTCGTCGTTCGCGACGGCGAAGTGCTGGCAACGGGCGTGAATGCCATCCTCAGCACGAACGACCCGACATCGCATGCCGAGCTCAACGCTATCCGGGCCGCAAGCCAGCGGCTGGGCTCGCCGCGCCTCGACGGCTGCACGGTCTACGCGAGCGGCCATCCCTGCCCGATGTGCATGGCGGCCATGCAGATGACCGGCGTGCGCGAGGTGGTTTACGCCTTCTCGAACGAGGACGGGGAGCCGTACGGCCTTTCGACGGCGTCGGTGTACGCCGAGCTTGCAAAGCCGTTTGCCGAACGCGCGATCACCATCCGGCACGTTCCGGTCGAGGGCATTTCCAGCCAAGATCTTTATCCCTACTGGCAAGAGCTGACGTCCAGCCGCCCCTGAGGAGCCCGAATGCGGTCGAAGCCAATCGTCAGAATGCTCGCCGGGATTGTGGCGCTGGTCGCTCTCGTGAGCCCTGCCGCGGCGCGTGAACGCGCCGACCTCCTCATTCGCGACGCGAACATCGTCGACGTGGCGAACGGCCGTATCCTGTCCGGCCAGGCCGTCGCCGTCCGGGGCGACACCATAGTCGCGGTCGGGCCGGACAGCGCGATCGCGCGCGACTATGAGTCCGACCGCAATGTGAACGCGGCCGGCAAGTTCGTGATGCCGGGCCTGTGGGACATGCACATGCATTTCGGCGGCGGAGCCGAGCTCGCGAACGAGAACAAGGCGCTCCTGCCCCTCTATGTCGCCAACGGCGTGACGACCGTCCGCGACTGCGCCGCGGACATCAGCGAGTTCGTGCTGGCCTGGCGGTCGGATGTGGCGGCCGGAAGGCTGCTCGGGCCGACGATCTACACATCGGGGCCGAAGCTCGAGGGCTACAAGCCGATCTGGAAAGGCACGCTCGAGGTCGGAACCCCGGACGAGGTCGATGCCGCGCTCGACAAATTGCAGGCGATGAAGGTCGACTTCGTCAAGATCACCGACAACACGCTGAAGCCGGATATCTTCCTCTACGCGGTGAAGGAAGCGAAGCGGCGCGGCCTGCGCACCTCCGCCCACACGCCCTTTGCGCTCACCATCGAGCAGGCGGCCGACGACGGGCTGAGCTCGATCGAGCATATCGATTACCTGATCAAGGCCGGCTCGCCGAAGGAAGCGGAGATCGGCAAGGCCTATGCGGCCGGAAAGATGACCTACGGCGCCGCGTCGGACGCTTTCGTGGACAGCTTCGATCCGGCTTATGCGCGCGGTGTCTATCGTAGGCTTGCGGCCAAGGGGATCTACGTCACCCCGACGCTGAACATGGGCCGGATCCTCGCCTATCTCGACCGCGAGGACCATTCCAAGGACCCCGATCTCGCCTACATCGGTCCGGGCCTTCGCAAGACATATGACTGGCGAGTCGAGCGCGCTGCCAAGGCGACCCCCGAGCAGGTCGCGGCCCGGCACCGCGAATATGAGCTAAGCAAACGGGTCCTGCCGATGCTCGTCGAGGCGGGAATCCCGATCCTCGCGGGAACGGACGCAGGCTATCTCAACAGCTTCAACTATCCGGGCGAAGGCGTGCACGAGGAGCTGGAGCGCTATGTCGAGGCCGGCCTGACGCCCCAGCAGGCGTTGGTCACCGCCACAATCACCGGGCCGGCGTTCCTCGGCCATTCCGACCGTTACGGGGCACTCGCCGGCGGCAAGGCTGCCGACATCCTGATCCTCGACTCCAATCCGCTGGAGGACATCAAGGCGACGCGCGCTGTCCGTGGCGTTGTGCTGCATGGCAAATGGATCGACCGCGCCGCGCTTGACGGCCTTTTGGACCAGGCGAAGGCCGCGGCCGCCGGCTAAGGACTACGCGCCGCTTGAGTTTCGATCCGGCGCTGCTCGGGGATCAGCAGGGCCCCGGTAAGGGCCACTGCCACTGCAGCCATCATGTACCAGCCGGGAGCGATCGCGCTCCCGGTCCAGCGGATCAGGAACGTCTCGAAAAGCTGCGTGGTGCCGCCGAAGACGGCAATCGCGACCGCATAGACGACCCCTGTCGCCCCCGCGCGCACTCGCGCCGGCAGTGCCTGCACGAAAAGCAGGACCGCCGGGGACGAACCGAGGATGTGGAAGAAAGTCAGCGCAGCAGTCGAGCCGAGCAGCGCCGCCGCTGTCCGAGTCTCGTCGAGAAAGTGGAAAACGGGGATCACCAGGACAATCAGAAGCAGCCAGGGCACGACCAGGACCCGCTTGGGCCCGAAGCGGTCTGCCAGCCAGCCGCCCGTGAGGTCGCCGACCACTCCGATCGAACCGAGCACGACGGTCGCGCCGAAGGCGGTGGGAACGGCCATGTGCAGCGTCGCCTGGGCATAGGTGGTGAGATATTCGAGCGTGTAATTGCTGATCGTCGCACCGGCGATCACGAAGAGCCCTGCCGCGGAGATGAGCAGGAATCGCCTGCTGCTCTCCTTTCCAGATCCTTTTCGAGCGTCTTCCGAAAGGGTTTCGACCAGGGTGCGACGAAGCCGAAGTCCCAGCGGCACGATTGCCGCACCCAGCAGGAAGGCTACCCGCCAGCCCCAGGATTCCAGTTGAGCTGCCGTCAAGGTCGAAGCAAGCCCAAAGCCAATCAGGCCCGCCACCAGCACCGCGAAATCCGCTGAGGCAAAGTTGAGCGAGATGAAGAGGCCCCGCCGGTTCGGCGGCGCGGCCTCGAGCAGATAGGCGATGTTGGGACCTACCTCTCCACCCAGCGCAAAGCCCTGCACGAGGCGGAACAGCACGGCGAGGAGAGGCGCCGCAATCCCGATCGCGGCATAGGACGGCGTTAAGGCCAGGCCCGTCATCGCCACGCCCATCATCGTGAAGGACAGCACCATCGCGGGTTTTCGTCCGCGTTGGTCGGCATAACGGCCGATGATCAGCCCGCCGAGCGGCCGCGCGAAGAATCCGACACCGAAGGTCGCAAGCGACAGCAGCAGCGAATGCTCCGCGTCGCCCGGGAAAAGGGCGCGGCCGATCTGCGTCGCGAAAAAGGCGTAGGTGACGAAATCATAGAATTCGAGCGCGTTGCCCGCGGTCACGGACGCGATCTGCGCCTTCGTCAGCTTCGGCTGCGATGTGGCCAATCGCCCCTCCCCTTCAAGGAGCATTCCACAGCTGCTGCACCCGAACAAGCCGATTGCCATGCGAAACGAACTGACGCACCCTTCGCACTAATTGTTGGGGAGGGTTTTTGATGCCGTACAGCCCGATTCTCGCGCCGGTGATCGCGCTGGTCGCCTGGACGCTCGTCATGCTGATCTGGATGGGGGTCGCGCGGCGGCGCGCCTATTCGAAAATGGGCATCACCTACGGATCGGTCCCGCGGGGCTCGCGCGGCGTGAACCTCGACGGCCGCGCGCCCGACGAAGCGCAGTGGCCGTCCCACAATTACAACCATCTGATGGAACAGCCGACCATCTTCTACGCCATCTGCCTGACGCTGGCGCTGATGGGGTTCGGCGGCGGGATCAATTACTGGCTGGCATGGGCTTATGTCGGCCTCCGGATCGTGCACAGCCTGGTCCAGGCGACCGTCAATATCGTCCAGGTCCGATTCCCCTTATTCGCTCTGGCCAGCCTCTGCCTTCTCGGCCTGACGACGCACGCGGCGCTCCGGATGCTCCACGACTGCGGAATCCTTCTCTTCTAGCGGGCGAAGCAGGCGGCGAGCTCGACGTGGGTCGACCAGCGGAACTGCCCGATCGGACGCACCCACTCGAGCCCATAGCCGCCGTCGACCAGGGTCCTTGCATCGCGGGCGAAGGTCGCCGGATTGCAGCTGACATAGCTGATCTTCGGCACCGCCGAGGCCGCGAGCTGTTCCACCTGCTGCGCGGCGCCTGCGCGCGGCGGGTCGATCACCGCGGCCTCGAACCGCCCCAACTCGCCAGACTCGAGCGGCCGGCGGTAGAGGTCGCGATGCTCGACCGTCATCTGCGGCGCCGCTCGCCTCAATGCCCCAGCCGAATCGCGCGAAGCCTCGGCAGCGTAAGCCGCGCGCGTTGCCAGGGCGAAGGTGCCGAGACCGGCAAACAGGTCTGCTACAGCCTTGGCTCCGCCGGCGCATTGGCGGACGCATTCGACGAGCGCCGACTCGCCATCCTCGGTCGCCTGGAGGAACGAACCGGTCGGGAAGCTGACCGGAATGCCGGAAAGGACGACCGTCGCCGGCACTGGCTCGTAAAGCGTTTCCGGGCCATTGCCGCTGTCGACGGCGAGGCGGGCGAGCTGGTGCTCCCCGGCGAACTCGGTCAGCGCCCGGATCGCCTCCAGCCCCTGTGCCGGAACGTTGCGGAGCAGCAGGTCGGGACCCTGGTCGACCAAGGTCAGCTGCGCCTCCGCCCCCTGCTTCGGCCTCAGAAACCGGCCAAGCAGCTCGCGAAGCGGCTGGACGAGCGCGAACAGCGCCGGCCGCAGGATGTGGCACTCGGTCATATCGACGATCCGGTGCGACTTCCCTGCGTTGAAGCCGACCACTGCACCCTGCCCGACCTTCAGCGCCCTGAGCGTCGTCCGCCGTCTCGAACGGGGCGGCGACAGATGCGGCTCGCGGATTTCCGTGCGGAGGTCGTGCTGGGCAAGCGCAGTCTCGATCCGAGAGACGAGATAGCGGCGATAGGCTATGTCGTCGGCCTGCTGGAGCTGGCACCCGCCGCATTCCGGAAAGAGGCTGCAGGGCGGCTGCTGGTGGTGCGGACCGAAGGCCAGCGCGCCATCGTCGAGGACCGCGTCGCCGGGCACGGCGAAGGGCACGTGGCGGCCGCTCGCGGTCACTCCATCGCCGCGTGCTGCAATCCGGACGATCAGTTCATTCACAGGAGATCGAGAGCTTCGGGAATTGCCGCAGCGAGATCGTCGGCGATCATGTGGGGCCCGGCCGCCTCCGCCGCGCGTCCGTGCAGCCAGACGGAAGCGCAGGCAGCGTCGAAGGGCGGCAGCCCGCGTGCGCGCATCGCTGCCGTGATCCCGGCGAGAACATCGCCGGTCCCGGCGGTGGCAAGCCATGGCGGCGCGGGCGGAGCGAAGCCAAGCCGTCCGTCGGGTGCGGCGACGATGGTGTCGGGCCCTTTGTAGATCACCACAGATTGCGAGCGCCGAGCGGCTTCGAGGGCGCGTTGAGGCTTGTCGCCGTCGACGGCGCCGAACAGCTCCCTGAACTCACCTTCATGAGGCGTCAGGATCGCATCGAGGCCATGGAGCCGTGCTGGATCTCGCAACAGAGCGAAGACGTCGCCGTCGAGGACCAATGGACGGCCCGCCGAAAGCGCCTTCTCGAGCAGTCCCGCGCCGTTCCGGCCGAGGCCGGGTCCGACGAGCAACGCTCCGATATGATCGTCGTCGAGGCCGCCTTGCTGGCCCTGGACGACCGCGGCCGGAACGTTCGGGACGTAAGTGTCCGCGCCGATCCGGACGTAGCCGGCGCCCGCCCTGTAAGCAGCGGTTGCGCCGAGCGCGATCGCGCCGATCATCGCTCCGCCGACGCAATGCACCATGCCCCGGGTATATTTGTACCCCTGAGCATCCAGGGGCGGGAGCTTGGGCGGGCCGATCTCGCTCCATTGGCTCTCCGCAGCGGTGCCGATATCGGCCAGAACGACACGCCCGCACTTCCCCATCGCCGGCATCAGCCGGTGCGCCGGCTTCAAGGCGCCGAAGGTGACGGTCAGATCGAAGCTGGGTACGTCGCTTAGGATCGCTCCGCCGTCGCTCTCGGCACCGCTCGGGAGGTCGCAAGCGACGCATATCGATGCAGTTTTTGACAGGGTGAAAATCTGTTCTACTACAGCACTATCTAGCGGCTTCTTCAGTCCTGTTCCAAACAAGGCATCGATCAATAGTGGCGCTGGCCGAGTGGCGGAGCC
>DATMHP010000035.1:0-8094 GCA_035554875.1 Sphingomicrobium sp. | reverse complement strand
GACCTCGCCGACGCGGTGCGGCGTGTTCGGGCGTCCGGCAAGCCGGTGGTTGCTTATGCCGTCGCCTACAGCGACGACAGCTATCTGCTCGCCTCCGCTGCGTCGGAAGTCTGGCTCGATCCTTTGGGCGCGGTCGCACTTGCCGGACCAGGCGGCGAGAACCTCTATTTCAAAGGACTTCTCGACAAGCTTGGGGTGACCGCGAACGTCTATCGCGTCGGCACCTACAAGGCGGCGGTCGAGCCGTTCACGCGCAGCGACATGTCTCCGGCAGCGAAGTTGAATGCGCAGGCGCTCGCCGGCGCGATGCTCGAAAGCTGGCAGGAAGAGGTCCTGAAGAACCGGCCGAAGGCCAAGGTCGAGGCCTACATGATGAACCCCGTCGGAGCGCTCGATGCGGCCGGCGGCGACCTCGGCAAGGCGGCGGTCGGCTTCGGCCTCGTCGACCATGTCGGCACGCACCAAGCGTTCGAGGCACGGCTCGCGCAGCTCGGCGGCAGGGATTCGAAATCGCTGGTGGGCTACAAGCAGATCAAGCTTGCCGACTATGTCGCGGACAAGGTCAGCGACAACAGCAGCGGCTCGATCGGCGTCGTCACCGTGGCGGGCATGATCGTCGATGGAAAGGCGGGCCCCGGGACTGCCGGCGGCACGAGCATTTCCAACCTGATCGACAAGGCGGTCGGTGAGGGCAATCTGAAGGCGCTGATCGTCAGGGTCGACAGCCCGGGCGGCTCCGTCCTCGCCTCCGAACAGATCCGGCAGTCCATCCTCAACGCCAAGCGGCACAAGATCCCGGTCGTCGTGTCGATGGGCAGCGTCGCCGCGTCAGGCGGGTACTGGGTCTCGACACCGGGCGATTTCATCTATGCGGAGCCGTCGACCATCACCGGCTCGATCGGCGTGTTCGGAATCCTGCCGAGCTTCGAAGGCACGCTGCAGAAGCTCGGGATCGGTGCCGACGGTGTGCAGACCACGCCGCTCTCGGGCGAGCCGGACGTCTTCAAGGGCCCGTCGCCCGTCGCCGACCGGCTCCTGCAGGCGGGAGTCGATTCCATCTACGGTCGCTTCCTCGGGATCGTCGCGGAATCGCGCCACAAGACGCCGCAGCAGGTCAATGAGATCGCGCAAGGCCGGGTCTGGGATGGCGGGACCGCTCGGCAGCTTGGATTGATCGACGGTTTCGGCAATTTGCATGACGCTATCGAGAAGGCGGGTGCGCTGGCGAAGATCAGCAATCCGGAAGACGAGGTCCGTTTCCTGAAGCGGCCCGAGACGTTCGAGGAGAAACTGGTCGAGATGCTCGCCAGCGACGCGTCGGAGCCCGATACCGGTGATCAGGACGCGTTCGCTGCGGTTGCCCCCGACACAAAGCTCACGGATGCGCTCGTGGAGCTGCGGTCGGTGCTGATGGGTCCGCGGATCCAGGTCCGTTGCCTCGATTGCCCGTCACCCGCGCCTACGCGCCTGACCAAACAGGACCTCGGCTGGTTCGAGAGCCTACGGCAGCTGCTGTTCTAAACGCCGCCGGCGCCGCCGGATCGTCAGCGGCAGCATGACCAGCGCGAGGGCTGTCGTCACCAGCGACAGGATCGCAAAGCCGATGATCAGCGGGTTATGCGTGTCCTCGCGTGTCTCCAGATCCATGATGTGGAGGCCAAACATCCAGTCGTAGATCCGCCAGAACCGCGTGCGGGTCGCGGCGATCCGCCCCGAGCGAGCGTCGACATAGAAATGGGTGCCGTCGTCCATGGCCACCTGCCAGGCCGGGATCGGCTGCCGCAGATCGAGCGGCGGATTGTCGGCGTCCGTCCGGCGGACAGCGGCTATGCGGGCCTCGCCCGTGTAGCGGGCCAGCACTTCCTCCGCGGCCTCGATGGCGGACACCTCGGGCAGCCACGCGCCGGTCGCCGGATCGGCGAGGCGCACCGTGCCGTCGGCCAGCGTCGCGATCCAGCGCGCGCCTTTGCCCCGCTGTTCGAGCGCCAGGCTCTTGAGAGGAACGGCTTCGACGCTGGGTGGAACGGGCGAGGCCTGGAGCTGCACCGAAGGCGGCTCCCGGAGCAGATCGCTTCCGCGCACCTCCTCGATCGGGCGGACGACCATCACCAGTCCGGAAACGACCCAAAACAGGATCGGCAGGCCGACGATCCAGCCCAACCAGATATGCCAGCGACGAAGCTTTGCGCGCATTCGGACCCCCGATGCGCGGTCTTAGATGTGAATCGGCTTTCCTGTCACGGCCATCGCGGCTTCCTTGAGTGCTTCCGAATGGGTTGGATGGGCGTGGCAGGTGTAGGCGATATCCTCTGACGTCGCGCCGAACTCCATAGCCAGCGCCGCCTCGGCGATCATCGTCCCGGCGACGGTGGCGATGATCCACACGCCGAGAACGCGGTCCGTCTTGGCGTCGGCGATCACCTTCACGAAGCCGTCGGGCTCGCGGTTGGTCTTGGCGCGGCTGTTGGCGAGCATCGGGAACTTGCCGACCTTCACCTCGCCGTCCGCTTTCGCTTCTTCCTCGGTGAGGCCGACGCCGGCGATCTCCGGATAAGTGTAGACGACGCTCGGGATTACCGCGTGGTTCACGATGCCGGTCTGGCCCGCGATGTTCTCGGCGACCGCGATGCCTTCGTCCTCGGCCTTGTGCGCGAGCATCGGGCCGGGGGTCACGTCGCCGATCGCCCAGACGCCATCGATCTTCGTGCGGAAGTCGTGATCGACCTCGACCTGGCCGCGCTTGTTGAGCTCAAGCCCGATCTTATCGAGGCCGAGGCCCTCGGTGTTGGGACGGCGGCCGATCGAGACGAGCACGACATCGGCCTGGATGGTCTCCGCGGCGCCGCCCTTGGCCGGTTCGACGGTCAGGGTGACGCCGTCCCCCTTCACTTCGGCCTTCGTGACCTTGGTGCCGGTGCGAATGTCGAAGCCCTGCTTCTTGAACAGCTTGTGCGCTTCCTTGCGGACCTCGCCGTCCATTCCCGGAAGGATCTCGTCGAGGAATTCGACCACGGTGACCTGCGCTCCCAGGCGCCGCCACACCGAACCCAGCTCGAGCCCGATGACTCCGCCGCCGATGACGACCATCGTCTTCGGCACGGCCGGAAGCTCGAGAGCGCCGGTCGAATCGACAATCTTGTGCTTGGCATTGTCGACGTCGACGCCCGGAAGCGGAGTGACGGACGAGCCGGTGGCGATGACGACGTTCTTCGCGGTGACGGTGCGCTCGCCGACCTGGATGGTATGGGGGTCCTGGAAGGCAGCGCGGCCCTTTAGCCACTCGACCTTGTTCTTCTTGAACAGGAACTCGATTCCGCCGGTGAGCTCCTTGACCGCCTTGGCTTTCTCGTCCTGCATGGTGGCGACGTCGACTTCGACGCCGCTGGTCTTCACGCCCCATTTGGCGAGCGTTCCGTGCGCGGCTTCCTCGAACAGCTCGGACGCGTGGAGGAGCGCCTTCGACGGGATGCAGCCGACGTTGAGGCAGGTGCCGCCCAGAGTCTCGCGGCTTTCCGCGCAGGCGGTCTTCAGCCCCAGCTGCGCGGCGCGGATAGCCGCCACGTAGCCGCCGGGGCCGGCGCCGATCACAAGGACGTCGAAATCGAAATCAGCCATTTGCTTTCCTAAAGATCAATGAGCAGCCGCGTCGGGTCCTCGATCGCTTCCTTGACGCGAACGAGGAAGGTCACCGCCTCGCGGCCGTCGACCAGCCGGTGGTCGTAAGACAGAGCGAGGTACATCATCGGGCGGATCACGACTTCGCCGTTCACCGCGACCGGCCGCTCCTCGATGCGGTGCATTCCGAGGACGCCCGACTGCGGCGGATTGAGGATCGGCGTCGACAGGAGCGAGCCGAACACGCCGCCGTTGGAGATGGTGAAGGTGCCGCCTTGCATCTCGTCGATGGTGAGCGTGCCTTCCTTCGCCTTCTTGCCATATTCGGCGATCGTCTTTTCGATGTCCGCGAAGCTCATCGCCTGGGCGTTGCGGATGACCGGAACGACGAGGCCCTTGGGCGCGGAGACTGCGATCGAGACGTCGAGATAGTCGTGGTAGACGATCTCGTCGCCTTCGATGCTGCCGTTGACGGCAGGGACGTCGCGGACCGCGAGAGCCACGGCCTTCACGAAGAAGCTCATGAAGCCGAGGCGGATGCCGTGCTTCTTCTCGAACAGATCCTTGTAGCGGTTGCGCGCCTCCATGACTGCGGACATGTCGACGTCGTTGAACGTCGTCAGCATCGCGGCGGTGTTTTGCGCTTCCTTCAGCCGCTTCGCGACGGTCTGGCGAAGCCGCGACATCTTGACGCGCTCTTCTTTGCGTTCGCCTGGAGCCGCGGGCGCTCTCACGGGCACCGGCTGCGCAGGGGCGGGAGCGGGCGAGGGCGCGGGAGCCTTCGCCGCGGGTGGTTCAACGCCCGTGTCCTTGGCCTGCGCGGCAGCAAGCACGTCATCCTTTGTGATCCGCCCGTCCTTGCCGGTGCCCTGAATCTTGCTCGGGTCGACATGGTGCTCGAGCACCGCGCGGCGCACCGCCGGCGACAGCGTCGTGATGTGGTCAGGCTCGGACTCCACCGGAGCTTCCTCGCGGGGCGCAGGAGTCTCGGCCGTAGCCGGAGCCGCAGCAGCGGTCGTCTCCACCGCCTTCTCGGCGGGTGCAACGGCGGCTTTGCCGCTCTCGTCAATGCGCGCAATGATGGCGCCGACCTCGACCGTCTCGCCTTCCTTGGCGACGGTCTCGGTGAGCACGCCCGCGACCGGCGACGGCACGTCCACCGTCACCTTGTCGGTCTCGAGGCTTGCGATCGGCTCGTCGGCCGCGACTGTGTCGCCGGCCTTCTTCAGCCACTGAGCGAGCGTGCCCTCGGTGATCGATTCCCCGAGCGCCGGGACTTTCACGTCGGTGGCCATTTGACTCCCTTACTTTAGTTACGAGGCCTGGCGGGCCGCCTGCGGTTGAGCGGGGCTGCTATGCCCCAGAGCGTCGGCAATCAAGGCCGACTGCTCGCTTGCGTGCCGCTTGGCGAGACCCGTCGCGGGCGATGCTGCCGGCGGACGCCCGGCGTAGCGCGGCCGCATCTGCTTGAATCCGGCTTCATCGAGACAGCATTCGAGCAGCGGCTCAACGAAGAACCAGGAGCCGTTGTTCTGCGGCTCTTCCTGCGCCCAGACGAGCTCCTGAAGGTTGGGCATCGCCTTCAGCCGCTCGATCAGGGGCTCGGACGGGAACGGATAAAGCTGCTCGATGCGGACGATCTCGACGCCGAGATCGCCGGCCTCATCGCGCGCTTCCATCAGCTCGTAAGCCACCTTGCCCGAGCACAGAACCAGGCGCCGCGTCTCGCCCTTGGCGGGCGGGTTCATGTCGCTCAGGATGCGCTTGAAGTGGCTGTCGCCGACGAAATCGCCGGTCTTCGAGACCGCGAGCTTGTGCCGGAGCAGCGACTTCGGAGTCATCATCACCAGCGGCTTGCGGAACGGCCGAAGCAGCTGCCGCCGCAGGATGTGGAAATAGTTCGCCGGAGTCGTGCAGTTGGCGACCTGCATATTGTCCTCGGCGCACAGCTGCAGGTAGCGCTCCAGCCGTGCCGAACTGTGCTCCGGTCCCTGGCCCTCGAAGCCGTGGGGAAGGAGCATCACGAGGCCGCTGGCGCGAAGCCACTTGGCTTCGCCGCTGGCGATGAACTGGTCGATGATCGTCTGCGCGCCATTGGCGAAGTCGCCGAACTGCGCTTCCCAGCAGACGAGCGTCTTCGGGTCGGCGAGCGAATAGCCATATTCGAAGCCGAGCACGCCGAACTCCGACAGCGGACTGTCGCGAACCTCGAAGCGGCCGTTCTCGATGCTGTCGAGCGGGATGTATTTGGCACCGGTCTGCTGGTCGACCCAGACGGCATGGCGCTGGCTGAACGTGCCGCGCCCGCTGTCCTGGCCGGAGAGGCGGATATCGTGGCCTTCCGAAAGAAGCGTGCCGAACGCCAGCGCTTCGGCCGTAGCCCAGTCAAAGCCCTCGCCGCTGTCAAACATCGCCTTCTTTGCATCGAGGATCCGCTGAAGCGTCTTGTGGACCTGGAATCCGGACGGGACCGTCGTCAGTGCCCCGCCGACCTTGCGAAAGAGGTCATCGGAAACTGCAGTGTTGATGTTCCGGCGGCCGAGCACCGGCTCGCTCGGCTTGTGCAGGCCGGCCCAGCGGCCCTCGAACCAGTCCGCCTTGTTGGGCAGGTAGCTCGAAGCTGCCTCGAATTCCTCATTAAGGCGGCTGATGAATTGCTGGCGATGGTCGTCGATCCACTGTTTGTCGACGACGCCTTCCTCGATCAGACGCGCCGCATAGATTTCGCTGATTGGCGGCTGGTTGCGGATCGCCGCGTACATCTGCGGCTGGGTGAAGCTTGGCTCGTCGCCCTCGTTATGGCCGAAGCGGCGATAGCACCACATGTCGACGACGATGTCCCGACCGAACGTCTGGCGGAATTCGGTCGCCAGCTTGCAGCAATAGGTAACCGCTTCCGGATCGTCGCCATTGACGTGGAGGATCGGCGCCTGGATCGATTTGGCGATGTCGGTTGGATACGGTGACGAACGAGCGAACTGCGGACTGGTCGTGAATCCGATCTGGTTGTTGATGACGAAATGGATCGTGCCGCCGGTGGCGTAACCGGGAAGGCCCGACAGGCTCAGGCACTCGGCCACGACACCCTGGCCGGCAAAAGCCGCGTCGCCGTGCAGCAGCATCGGCAGCACTTTCTTGCCGTGCTTGTCGCCCTTGAACGTCATCGTCGCCCGCGCCTTGCCGAGGACGACAGGGTCGACCGCTTCGAGGTGCGACGGGTTGGGAAGCAGCGACAAATGGACGCAGATGCCATCGAACTCACGGTCCGACGAGGTGCCGAGGTGGTATTTCACATCGCCCGAGCCGCCGACGTCGGCCGGGTTCGTCGCGCCGCCCGCAAACTCGTGGAAGATGGCGCGATAGGGCTTGCCCATCACGTTGGAGAGGACGTTGAGGCGGCCGCGGTGGGACATGCCGACGTCGATCTCCTCGACGCCCATCAGCCCGCCATATTTGATCACCGCTTCCAGCGCGGGAATCGCGCTTTCGCCGCCGTCGAGCCCGAAGCGCTTGGTCCCGACATATTTGCGGGCGAGGAATTTTTCCCACTGCTCCGCTTCGATCACCTTGGCGAGGATCGCCTGCTTGCCCTCGGGGGTGAACTGGACGGTCTCGTCCATGCCCTCGATGTGATCCTGGATGAAGCGCCGCTCCTCCAGGTCATTGATGTGCATATATTCGACGCCGATGGTCCCGCAGTAATTCTCCTGCAGGATGGCGACGATTTGGCGGATGGTGCCGCGCTCGAGGCCTAGCGTTCCGCCGATCCAGATCGCCCGGTCGAGGTCGGCGTCGGAAAAGCCGTGATAGGCGGGCGTCAAGTCGGCCGGGATGGCGCTGTGGTGGAGGCCGAGCGGGTCCAGCTTCGCCGCGAGATGCCCGCGCACACGATAGGTGCGGATCAGCATCATCGCACGCAGCGAATCCTCGGCGGCGCGCCGGATCGCGTCCGGGTCCGCGGTTGTCGTCGCGGCCTGCGCGGCGGCGGCCTTCTTGAAGCTCTCGATCGACGCCTGGGTCGGATCGAGCCCGAGATTGATGTCGTCAAGCTCGGTCAGCGGCCAATTCGGACGCGCCCAGCTCGGGCCCGGTTCGGACGGGATCTGAGTGACTTGGTCGTCGGCCATGTCGCTTATGCTGTCGCCAGCAACTCCTTGAGGGTCCTTCCGAGCTCAGATGGGCTTGGGGAGACGGTAATTCCAGCCGCTTCCATGGCCGCGATCTTGCTCTCGGCATCGCCCTTGCCGCCCGAGACGATGGCGCCGGCATGCCCCATTCGACGCCCCGGAGGCGCAGTGCGACCGGCGATGAAGCCGACGACCGGTTTCCGGCGCCCGCGCTTGGCCTCGTCGGCGAGGAATTGCGCCGCATCTTCTTCGGCGCTGCCGCCGATCTCGCCGATCATGATGATCGACCTGGTCTCGTCGTCACCGAGGAACATCTCGAGGATATCGATGAACTCGGTTCCCTTGACCGGAT
>DATMHP010000034.1:0-7797 GCA_035554875.1 Sphingomicrobium sp. | reverse complement strand
TTCGATCTCGGGCACGAAGATCTTCATCTCGTCCGGCGAGCACGACCTCAGCGACAACATCATCCACCTGGTCCTCGCCAAGCGCGTCGGCGCTCCGGACACGGTGAAGGGCATTTCGCTTTTCGTTGTGCCGAAGTTCCTGGTGAACGAGGACGGCAGCCTTGGGCAGCGCAACAGCCTCGGCTGCGGCGCGCTCGAAAAGAAGATGGGAATCCACGGCAACGCCACGTGCGTCATGAATTACGATGGCGCGAAGGGCTGGCTGGTGGGCGAGCCCGAGAAGGGTCTCCAGGCGATGTTCATCATGATGAACGCCGCGCGCCTCGGCGTCGGGCTTCAAGGCCTCGCACAGGGCGAAGTCGCCTACCAGAATGCGGTACAATACGCCCGCGAACGGCGGCAGGGCAAAGCGCTTCGGGAGGACGAGCGCGAGGTCGACGCCCGCGCCGATGCGATCGTGGTCCACCCCGACGTTCGCCGCATGCTGATGCAGATGCGCGCCTGGAACGAAGGCGCCCGGGCGCTGATCCTGTGGGGATCGCTTCAGGTCGACCTAATGCGCCGCTCGCCCGACGAGCAGGACAGGCAATATGCGGAGGACCTGCTTGGCCTGCTGACTCCGGTCATCAAGGGCTATCTCACCGACAAGGGTTTCGAGGCGGCGGTGCTCGCGCAACAGGTGTTCGGCGGGCACGGCTACATCCGCGAGCATGGGATGGAGCAGTTCGTCCGCGATGCCCGCATCGCCCAGATCTACGAGGGCACGAACGGGATCCAGGCGATGGACCTCGTCGGCCGCAAGCTGCCCAAGGATGGCGGCCGCGCAATCCGCGCTTTCTTCGGGCTGGTCGGCGGGGAGATTGCAGACGCCAAGGCCTCGGGCGATCCGGCCGGCGTCGCGTCCGCGCTCGAGCCCGCACTGGCCGATCTTCAGAGCGCGACAATGTGGCTTGCCCAGCACGGGATGCAGGACCCCAACAACGCGGGCGCAGGCGCTTATGCCTATATGGAGCTGATGGGCCTCGTCAGCCTCGGCTGGATGTGGATGAAAATGGCTGCAGTGTCGTCCAAGGCATTGGCGGACGGCACGGGCGACAAGCAGTTCCACGAGGCCAAGCTAGCAACCGCACGTTTTTATGCTCAGCGCGAGCTTCCCCGATCTTCCGCTCATCGTCGCGAAATAGAAGCGGGTGCGGAAACCGTGATGGCGATCCCGGAATACGCCCTCTGAGGGCCATATTCACTTCGCGTTCACCGTAGGGCGACGGACTGACGCTTGAGCGCGACGGGCACCGAAGCGGCTCTCTGCCACCATTCGTTTCAAGGGCGAGGCTCCAATCATTCGTGAAAGGAGACGAAGAGCCATGACTATGTTCAACAAATTCCTCGCCGGCGGCGCCGGCCTCGCAGCGCTTGCGGCAGCCGTTCCGGCAGCAGCGCAATATTATCCTTCCTACGGCTACGGAAACGCCTACGGCTATGGGGCGGTGAGCACACAGGCGGCGGTTAACCAGTGCACCGCCGCGGTTCAGAACCGGCTGTACTCGCGCCAGGGCCTGAGCGGCATCGTCAGCTCGCTGTTCGGACTGTCGGGCACGAGCGGACGGGTCCTCAGCGTCACCAGCGTTGACCCCAACCGATCGACCATCCGCATTCGCGGCACCGCGACCAGCGGACGGTATAGCTACAACCCCTACGGCTACGGCTATTACGGCTCGGTTGCCGCCGGCTACGTGCCGGACCTTCGGTACAAGTGCGACGTCGATTATCGCGGCTATGTCCGCGACGTCGATATCACCAGGCGATAACCAGAACTGGAGTGAAGGAGAGCGCCGGGAAACCCCCGGCGCTCTTTCATTGTCTAGAGCGGCATCACCCCGCGCTGGGGTTCGCGCAACCCCAGCGATTCCTGCGTGAGAGGAGCGCCGGCGCCGACCAAGGCTTCCCGGCGTCGTTTGATGTCGGTGCTTCGCTGAATGTCCTCGAAGGGAAGCAGAGTGGCGATGCAGTCGTGCACGAGCACGCGGGAGACGTAGGCAGCGACTTTCGGCCAGCGTCCGGCATCCGGCTCGAAGCTGGCATAGACGCCGTTGCGGAAGAACGTGGCGATGGCGATGTCGGCGAGTCCGATCTCGCCGAACAGGAAGCCCGAGTCCGGGACTTCCTTCTCCAGGTAATCGAGCTCGCGCGGCAGCGCCTCCGTCAGCACTTTCACGACCCTGTCCTCATCGGGCGCCTCGCCCCAGACCGCCGGCCGCACGACCTTCTGGTAGAAAAGACCCCAGATGAAGACGTCGCCGAGCCGCGTGTCGGCATATTCTTCGAACCAGCGGGCGCGGGCGCGGTCCTTCGGGTCCGAAGGCAGGAGCGGATGGCCGCCATAAGCTTCGTCGAGATAGGCACAGATGACCGAGGAATCGCTGACGTTCAGGTCGCCATCGATCAGCACCGGAATCCGCCTGAGCGGGCTTAGCCGCTCGAACTCCGCATTGCCGAAGAATGGCGTGATCGGGTCGACTTCATAGTCGAGCCCCTTGAGGTTCATGCAGGCTAGAACCTTGCGGACATAGGGGCTGACGAAACTTCCGATGATTTTCATGAGTGGCGTCATAGCCGCTCGGCGAGGCCGCGTCAGCGTTCGGCGGCTCGCCGCTCGATGTACCATGGCCGGAGCATCGTCACGTCGTTCGTCTTCGATTTCTTCGGGGCGAGCCGCGCAAGGTCAAACTCGTGGTCGAAATGGATTCCGAACTTGCCGTTGCCGGCCCATTTGACGGTCCCGCTGACCGGCCCGACGCCGACGATATCGATCCTGAGCTGGGTCCCCGGAGCAACCGGGCGGCGGCATTCGACCAGCCCTCCGGTGACCGAGATGTTGCGCAGGCGGAGCTCTTCCTCGACGCCGTCCAGCATTGTGATGGCACGGCGCATCAACCGATGCCGCGGCTCACGCAGGCACTGGAAGCCAAGCGCCTCAACTGTGGTCCGGTTGGCGAGCTGGCGAGCCTCTTCGGTCGCCGCAGGGCGCCCGAAAATATAGCCCTGAATATGGCTGCAGCCGAGCTCGCGGATCAGCGCGAGGTCGTCGTGAGTCTCCACGCCTTCGGCGCAGGTCTCCATTTCCAGGCTCTCGGCGAGCGTGACGATCGCGCGGATGATCGCGCTGTTGCGGCTGCTGGGCGACGCGGCGCCGCGAACGAAGCTCTGGTCGATCTTGATCTTGTCGAACGGCGCTTTCTTCAAATAGCCGAGCGAGGAATAGCCGGTGCCGAAATCGTCGAGTGCGAGGCGCACGCCGAGCTTCTTCAGCCGGGCGAAAGTGTCGTCGGTGCTGTCGCCGTCGGCCAGGAACACGCCTTCGGTGATTTCGAGCTCGACCTGACCCGGTTTAACTTCGGCCTCGTCCATCGCCCGCGCTACCGTCTCGACTATACTGGGATCGTTGAACTGGATCGGCGAGAGGTTGATCGCGATTCGGACGTGCTCGGGCCAGTTGGCCGCTTCCGTGAGCGCTGTCTGGAGCACCCATTGCCCGATCTTGCCGATGAGGCCGCATTCCTCTGCGAGCGGAATGAACTTTTCCGGCGAGATCGCGCCTCGCACCGGATGGGTCCAGCGCACGAGGCTTTCGAAACCGGAAATCTCCTCCGTCGCTGCGCGAACGATGGGCTGGTACATGACCTCGAGCTCGCCGCGCTCGATCGCCTGGCGGAGATCATTTTCGAGGACTTGGCGGTCGGCGGCTTCGCTGTGCATCGCCGGTTCGTAGAAACAATGCTTGCCGCGGCCCGCAGCCTTGGCCGCGTAGAGCGCGAGATCGGCATTGCGGATCATGCTGTCGGCGCAGGCGCGGCCCGGGTCGCCGATGGCGATGCCGACCGAGGCGCCGATCAGTACGCGGTGCCCTTCGATGCTGTACGGACGCGAAACCTGATCGATCAGCGTCCGGGCGAGCGATTCCAGCAGGCCGATGTCGACCGTTCCCGGGAGCACCGCCTTGAATTCGTCGCCGCCGAGGCGGCCGACCTGGCCGTGCTCGCCCATCACCGATTTCAACCGCTCGGAGACCTGCCGGAGAAGCTGGTCGCCGATGGGGTGACCGAGCGTGTCGTTGACGTTCTTGAACCGGTCGAGGTCGATGAGGAAGAGGCTGCAGCCCTTCTGCCGATGGGCGGCATTGCGAAGCGCCTCCTCGAGCGTCTGGCGCATCATCGCGCGGTTCGGAAGGCCGGTCAGCGAGTCGAATCTCGCCAGCCTCGAAATCTCCTGCTCGGTCCTGCGCTGTTCGGTGAGGTCCGTTCCGATCCCGCGAAAGCCGAGGAAGCGGCCTCGCTCGTCGAACACGGGATTGCCGGACAGCGACCAGTGAACGTCCTGGTCGCTGCCGGCGCGGACGATGACGTCGGAGAAGGGGAAACGCGCCGACAGATGGAAGCCGAGAGTCTTGCGCTCCTCGAACGCGCTCTCGCCCTTCGTGTCGACCGACAGCAGATCGGTGAACTGCCGCCCCAGAAGCTCGGAGGGCCCGCATTTGAAATCGTCGGCGAGCTGCTGGGAAACGTAGGACAAAGTCCCTTCTGCATTGGTCTCCCAGAACCAGCCGCGGCCGCTGTTCTCGAACTCGTCGACGAAGGTCAGCGCCTTCCGCGCTTCGGCATCGAGATTGAGCCTGCGGCGGCCGGCAGCGATGTTCGTTCGCGCGGCCGCGATGCTGTAGGCGATGAGGAAAAACGTCAGGATCGCGACGCCGATCGGAACGAGCGGCGACGGTGAAAAGAAAGCTGATGCGGCCGTCGCGACGAAGGCGTTGATCACGGCAAGCGGCGGTGAGCTGATCGCGACCTGCGCGGCCATGGCGATGCCGGCACAAATTGCGACACCGACAACCGGATCGGCAGCTTCGACGTTGACGATCGAAGAGAGGCCGAAGAGCGTCCACAAGACGCCAACGCCGGCGAGATACATGCACAGAGCGCGAGTGACGAAGTGCGGCGTCAGATCGAGCTTGTCACGCCACCGCAACCCGACGGCAGCAAGTGCATCGAGAACCAGGATCAGGCCGAGTGGGATGACGGGGTTCGACAGGGCCGAGACTTCGAGAAGATCCGGATGACGGAGAAGGCAGCTGATGCCCAGCAGGAGGTGGGTCGCCCAGAGAAGAATCGCGGTATGATCGAGTGACGCGACGCGCGAATCCGACAACGACTGGTCGTCGGGCGTGTCGGCCGCCTCGATATCGAACCAGAGCGCCTCGCGGATGGAGGCGCGTTCCGGTGTTTCGAACGACGGATTGACCGCTTTGGCGAAGCGTGTCCTCGGCAACGTGCCTCCTCGCGGCGGAGAGATTCTTCTCCCGCACGCGTGAGTCTTAATCGGGCGCGGGTAAGGACGTCGTGAGCGAAGAAGGTTAACGCGAAATAATTCAAAACGGCTTTGAGCCGATCGGATTCAGGCCTTTTTCTGCTCCGGAGCGCCGGGGAGGTCCGGCGGATCGAAATTGCGCGCAAGACGAAGCTCGGGGAACTTCCGGGCCCAGATTCCGACGACGAGGATGGCGCCGACGCCTCCGGCAACGACGGCCGCCACAGGACCGATGAGCGCCGCCAGGAATCCGGACTCCGCCTCGCCAAGTTCGTTCGATGCGGAGATGAAAAGCGACGAAACGGCGCCGACGCGGCCGCGCTTGTCGTCGGGGGTGTAGAGCTGGATCAGCGACTGCCGCACGTAAACCGAGAACATGTCCGCCGCGCCGAGCAGCGTCAGGCAGGCGAGCGACAGCGGCATGGAGCGCGAGAAGCCGAAGACGATCGTCGCCCCGCCGAAGACGGCCACGGCGAGGAGCATCTTCAGGCCGACCTCGCTCTTTAGCGGACGCACCGCGAAGAAGGCGGCGGTGAGCGTCGCCCCGATCGCGGGCGCCGCGCGGAGGTGGCCGAGCCCCTCGGGACCGGCGTTGAGGATGTCGCGCGCATAGACAGGAAGCATAGCGGTCGCGCCGCCGAGCAGCACCGCGAACAGATCGAGGCTGATTGCGCCGAGCACGAGCCGGTTCTGGCGGACGTAGCGCAGCCCTTCGACCATCTGCTGCCACGGCCGCACTGCTTTGCTGGCTTTGGAAAAGCCCACCTCAGGGATCATCACGAGGCCAACGAGGGAGATCGCGCACAGGACCGCGCTACCGATGTACGGTGCCTCCGGAGCCAAAGCGTAGAGATAACCGCCCAGCGCCGGTCCGACGATCGCGCCGCTCTGCCAGGCTATCGAGGAGAGAGCGATGGCGTTCGGGAGGATTTTGACCGGCACGAGATTGGGGGCGAGCGCGCCCAGCGCCGGTCCCGCGAACGCGCGAGCGACGCCCAGCAGGGCCGCGATGACGTAGAGGATCTCCAGAGTGGTGGTGTGGGTCCAGGCGAAAGCCGCGAGGGCCGCCGCGCATAGCAGCTCCAGGAAGACGGATGCCCGAGCGATCCAGCGGCGATCGACGCGGTCTGCCGCCCAGCCGGTCACCAACGTGAGAAAGAACAGCGGCGCGAACTGGACGAGGCCGATGATCCCGAGGCGAAGCGCGGCCGCCTTCGGGTCCATCGTGTGGCGGGCGATGTCGTAAACCTGCCAGCCGATGACGATCACCATCGCCATTTGCGCGATGGTCGAGGTCAGCCGCGCCAGCCAGAAAGCGCGGAACGCCGGGATTCGCATCGGTTCGGGAAGCCAGCTCACCCCGCTGCCGTAGAGGCGCCTTCAAATTGCGGCAACTGGTCGCTGGATTGCGGCTTTCGTTCGTGTATTGTTCCACCCGTGGCAAAGGCGAAAACGAGATATGTGTGCCAGGCCTGCGGGTCGGTGACGATGCGCTGGCAGGGGCAGTGTCCCGACTGTGCGGAGTGGAACACCTTGGTGCAGGAGGCCGCGGAAGTGACGAGCATCTTCGCGGCCAAGCACAATCTGCAGGGTGGCGGACGGACGATCGAGCTGGTCGGGCTCGACCACCCGGCGGCGTTGCCCGAGCGGATCGTCAGCGGGGTCGCCGAGTTCGACCGCGCCATCGGCGGCGGAATCGTGCCCGGTTCTGCGATGTTGGTCGGCGGCGATCCCGGAATCGGCAAGTCGACCTTGCTGCTTCAGGTCGGTGCCAAGCTGGCCGCGAGCGGCCGCAACGTCGTCTATGTCTCGGGCGAGGAATCGGCAGAGCAGGTGCGGCTCCGGGCGCTTCGGCTGGGGCTCGGCGGCGCGCCGGTGAAGCTTGCTGCGGCAACGTCCGTCCGCGACGTGCTGACGACGCTCGATGGCGACTCGCCCGACCTCTTGGTGATCGATTCGATCCAGACGATGCATTCCGACCTGATCGAAGGCGCGCCGGGCACCGTCAGCCAGGTCCGCGCGTCGGCGCAGGAGCTGGTGCGCTTCGCCAAGGAGCGTGGCACCGCCGTGGTGCTCGTCGGCCATGTCACAAAGGACGGGACGATCGCAGGCCCGCGCGTGCTCGAACATATGGTCGACACGGTGCTGAGCTTCGAAGGCGAGCGCAGCCACCAGTACCGAATCCTTCGCGCGCTCAAGAACCGCTTCGGCGGCACCGACGAGATCGGCGTCTTCGCGATGGAGACGGAGGGACTGAGCGAGGTCCCGAACCCATCGGCGCTGTTCCTGACGAGACGGGGCGAGCCGGTGAGCGGCACCAGCGTCTTCCCGGCGCTGGAGGGATCGCGACCTGTGCTGGTCGAGATCCAGGCGCTGACTGTGCGGCTGGCGAGCGGGGCGACTCCGAGGCGTGCCGCGGTAGGCTGGGACAGCGGG
>DATMHP010000033.1:0-6043 GCA_035554875.1 Sphingomicrobium sp. | reverse complement strand
GCAGATGGCGGCGAAATATTTTGCGCCCTACCCCGAGACGGTCGTCGCTGTCACCGGCACCAATGGCAAGACCTCGACGGTCGAGATGACGCGGCAGATCTGGCGGATGCTCGGCCATCGTTCGGCATCGATCGGGACGCTCGGCGTCACGACGTCGGACGACCAGGTGAAGACCGGGCTGACGACGCCCGACATCGTCACTTTCCTCAGCAACGTGGCCGGCCTCAAGCGGATGGGGATCAGCCATGTCGCTTACGAGGCGTCGAGCCACGGCCTCGATCAGTATCGCGCCGAGGGCGTCCCGCTGGCTGCAGCCGCCTTCACCAACTTCAGCCGGGACCATCTCGATTATCATTCATCGATGGAGACCTATTTCGAAGCCAAGATGCGGCTGTTCGACGAGGTGATGGAGCCGGGGAAGACGGCGGTGATCTGGACCGATGACGCGAAATCGGACGAGGTGATCACGCGGGCGAAGCGGCGCGGGCTCAAGGTGATGACCATCGGTCGGAAGGGTGAAACGATCCAGCTGGTCGAGCAGACGCCAACGGCGCTCGGGCAGACGCTAATCGTCGAGCATGACGGCAAGCAGCATCGGCTAGCGCTGCCGCTTATTGGTGCCTACCAGGCGTCGAACGTGATGACGGCAGCGGCTTTGGTGCTTGCGACCGGCGGCGAGTGGCGCGACGTCTTCTCTGCGATGGGCCGGGTTTCACCGGTCCGAGGACGGCTGGAGCGGGCGGTCATCAGCCGCGCCGGCGCTCCAGTCTATGTCGATTATGCGCACACGCCGGACGCGCTCGAAGCCGCGATCATGGCGCTGAAACCGCATGTGGAGGGAAAGCTGATCATTGTGTTCGGAGCCGGCGGCGACCGCGACCAGGGGAAGAGGGCGCCGATGGGCGAGATCGCGACGCGGTTGGCGGATGTGGTGATCGTCACCGACGACAATCCGAGGAGCGAGGACCCGGCGAAAATCCGCGCCGACATCATGGTCGGAGCGCCGGGCGCGATCGAGGTCGCGGGCCGCAAGGATGCGATTGCGCGCGCGCTGGAGATGGCGGGCTCGGGCGACATCGTGCTTCTCGCCGGCAAGGGCCACGAGACCGGGCAGATCATCGGCAAGAAAGTGCTTCCGTTCGACGACGCGCTGGTGGCCCGGGAGTGTGCTGCGTGAGCACGCTGTGGACCTCGGAAGAGATCGTGGCGGCGACCGGCGGAACGGCGCACGGCAGCTTCGAAGTCAGCGGAGTCACGTTCGACAGCCGTGAAGTGGGGCCGGGCGACTTGTTCATCGCCATGCCGGGCACCGTCCACGACGGGCATGAATTCCTGGCCCAGGCGATCGCCGCGGGTGCGTCGGGGTTGATCGTATCGAAACCCGTCGACCACCCACATGTGCTGGTCGCGGACACGGCGAAAGCGCTTCAGGCGCTCGGCCGCGCCGCGCGCGAGCGCAGCCGCGCGACCATCGTCGGAGTCACCGGTTCGGTCGGGAAGACGAGCACCAAGGAAGCCCTCTACGCGGCACTCGACCGCTGGCGGCCCGGCAAGGTCCACCGCTCGGTGAAGAGCTACAACAATCACACGGGCGTTCCGCTGAGCCTCGCGCGCATGCCGCGCGATGCCGAGTTCGCGGTTCTCGAGATGGGCATGAATAACCAGGGCGAGATCGCCGCGCTGACTCGGCTCGTTCGCCCGCACCTGGCGCTCATCACTGCCATCGCCCCGGCGCATATCGAGAATCTCGGGTCGGAAGAGGCGATCGCCGACGCCAAGGCGGAAATCTTCGAGGGGCTGGAGCCAGACGGGATCGCGATTATTCCCAACGACACGCCGCACCGCGACCGGCTGGTGAGGGCGGCCCGGCGCCATGCCGACCGGATCGTCACGTTCGGAAGCGGCGATGCCGACGTACACGCGCTCCACGCGGTGCGGTCGGACGACGGCGGAAGTCTGATCACCGCGGCGCTGCTCGACCGCGATCTCACCTTCACCATCGCCCAGCGCGGCGAGCATTGGGTGTCGAACGCGCTCGCGGTGCTTTCGGCCGTCGAGGCGGTCGGCGGTGACGTCGGCCTTGCCGGCCTTGCGCTCGCCGAAATGGGCGGGATCAAGGGCCGCGGGCAGCGCCACCGGCTGAATGTCAACGGCGGCGAAGCGGTGCTGATCGACGAGAGCTACAATGCCAATCCGGCTTCGATGGCGGCGACGCTCAAGAGCCTCGGCGCGGAAACGGGCGTCGAGCGGCGGATCGCGGTCCTCGGGCCGATGCGCGAGCTTGGGCTTCACGCCAACGCGCTGCACGCCGCGCTCGCTCCGGCCGTGGTGGCCGCCAATGTCGACGAGCTGGTGCTGGTCGGCCAGGACATGCGGCCGCTCGCCGAGGCGATCGATGGACAAGTCCACGTCACCAAAGTAGCCGACGCTGACTCCGCCGCGGATGCGGTGGCGCGGCTGCTCCGTCCGGGCGACGCCGTCCTCGTCAAAGCTTCGAATTCGGTCGGGCTTTCCCGCGTCATCGACCGGCTCACCAAGGAAGTCGCGGAATGCTCTACCTCCTAGCCCAGCAGTTCGATTTTCCGGGCATCCTCAACCTCATTCGCTACTTGAGCTTCCGCGCCGGCGCGGCGAGCGCGACTGCGCTCCTCATCGGGCTGCTGCTCGGCCCGTGGTTCATCTCCTACCTTCGGGTGCGGCAGGGCAAGGGCCAGCCGATCCGCGAGGACGGCCCCGCCGGCCATATTGCCAAGCGCGGGACCCCGACGATGGGCGGCCTCCTCATTCTGATTGCAGTGATCGGCTCGGTGCTGCTGTGGACGGACATCAAGAGCACTTATGTCTGGGGCTGCCTGATCGTCACCGCTGGCTTCGGGCTGATCGGCTTTCTCGATGACTATGCCAAGGTGAAGAAGGCGCACCATGCCGGTCTGTCGGGAAGGACTCGGCTGGCGCTCGAGTTCATCGTCGCCGGTTTCGCGACGTGGCTGATGGTGCGGTACAGCGGAACCCAGCTTCACCTCCCCTTCGTCAAGGAAGCGGTCCTCGATCTCGGCTGGTTCTATGTCGCGTTCGGCGCCTTCGTGATCGTCGCGTTCGGCAATGCGGTGAACCTGACCGACGGGCTCGACGGCCTCGCGACCATGCCGGTGATTATCGCCAGCCTCGCCTTTCTCATCATCACCTACGTCGTCGGCAATGCAAGGTTCGCAGGCTATCTCGGCGTGCCGCATGTGCCGGGGGCGGGTGACCTCACCGTGCTGTGCCTCGCCATTGTCGGCGCGGGTTTGGCGTTCCTGTGGTTCAACGCGCCGCCTGCTGCCGTCTTCATGGGCGACACGGGTAGCCTTGCGCTGGGCGGGGCGCTGGGCGCGATCGCGGTCGCGACGCACCATGAGTTCGTGCTGGCGATCGTCGGCGGGCTGTTCGTGGTCGAGGCACTGAGCGTCGTGATCCAGGTGTTCGTCTACAAGCGAACGGGCAAGCGCGTCTTCCTGATGGCGCCGATCCACCACCATTTCGAGCATATCGGCTGGTCGGAGCCGACCATCGTCATCCGCTTCTGGATCATCAGCTTCGTGCTGGCGCTCGCGGGCCTCAGCACCCTCAAGCTGCGGTGATCACGGCCAAGGCCTTCGCAGGCAAACATTACGCGGTTTACGGCCTCGCGCGCTCGGGCATCGCGACCGTAGAGGCGCTGCTTGCAAGCGGCGCCAAGGTGACAGCCTGGGATGCGAAGGAGGAGGCGAGGGCGGAGGCGCCAGCGGGCGCGGAGATCGCCAATCTCGACGAAGCCGACCTGAGTCCGTTCGACAGCCTTGTCGTTACTCCCGGGCTCCCGCTCAACCGTCATCCGATCGCGCAGAGGGCGCGCGATGCGGGAGTGGAGATCATCGGCGACATCGAGCTCTTCGCCCGAGCCCGGCCCGAGCTTCCGCCGCACAAGGTCGTCGGGATCACCGGCACCAACGGCAAGTCGACCACGACCGCGCTTGTCCACCATATCCTTGAGGTCGCGGGCGTGCCGACGACGATGGGCGGCAATATCGGGCTTCCGATCCTCGCGCAGGATCCGCTGCCGGAGGGCGGGGTCTATGTGCTGGAGCTGTCGAGCTATCAGATCGATCTGACTCGGAGCCTCGATTGCGACGTGGCGGTGCTTCTCAACATCACGCCCGACCATCTCGATCGCTACGAGAGTTTCGAGGCCTACCGTCAATCAAAGCTGCGGCTGTTCCAAATGCAGTCAAACGCTCACGCTGCCGTCTTTGATTTCGATGGTTCTGAAGCCGACGAGATCGTCGCAATCCGGGGCGGCGACCGTGGAGATTTCTGGTTCACCGATGAAAATATCGACTTCGTGACCAGCTGGGCTGGATTGGATAACCTCGCTGGCCCGCATAATCGGCAAAACGCTTCAGCTGCGATCATGGTGTGCAGTGCACTTCGCATTCCAGTCACCGAAGCAGCTTTGAGCAGCTACCCCGGCCTCCCACACCGCATGGAACGGGTGCGCGAGAAGGATGGCGTGCTGTTCGTCAACGACAGCAAGGCGACCAACCCGACCGCGACGGCTCCGGCGTTGGCTGCCTTCGACAGCATCCGCTGGATCCTCGGCGGGCAGGCGAAGACCGACAATCTCGACGAATGCGCGCCGCACTTCGGGCACGTTCGCACCGCCTACACGATCGGGGAGGCCGCCGAGCTCTTCGAACGGCTGCTGGCGCCGCATATGCCGGTGAAAAATTGTGGAAAACTCGACGAGGCGGTGCGGCAGGCCGCGCAGGATGCCGAGGCGGGTGATACCGTCCTTTTGTCGCCGGCGTGCGCGAGCTTCGACCAGTTCCGGGACTTCGAGGATCGCGGCGAGCAATTCAAAGCCTTGGTGGGGGCTCTATGACGAACATCATTCCGGAGCGGCTGAGGGCCAGGATCACGGTCGACGCCAACCGCTACGGCCGGTCGGACCAGTCGACGGTCGGCCGCTGGTTTTGGGAAATCGACCGCGTCCTGTTGCTTCTGATCGCGGTGCTGATCGGCATCGGCCTGATCGCGGTCGCGGCGGCCTCTCCGGCCGCGGCGGTGCGCTATTCTGGCGGCAACGTTCGCTTCCCCGAGCTTTATTATTTCTATCGCCAGATCGCGTGGATCGGCGTCGGCGTGCCGGTGATGATCGGAATCTCAATGATGCCGCGAGAACGCGCGCGGCGGATTTCGCTGGTCGGCGCGGCGATCTTCTTCGTGCTCCTGGCGCTGGTGCCGATCATCGGGCCGGAGGTGAACGGAGCGCGTCGCTGGATCAACATCGGCATCGGCCAGCTGCAGCCGTCGGAGTTCCTCAAGCCCTTCTTCGTCGTCGCAATGGCTTGGCTGCTGAGCCTTCGCGAGAGTGACAAGTCGCTGCCCATCTTCACATTATCCGCGGTTGTCACGGGCGCGGTGGCCTACCTGCTGATGAAGCAGCCGGATTTCGGTTCGACGATCATCTTCGTCACGGTCTGGGTGGCGATGCTCGCGCTTGCCGGAATCTCGCTTCGGATGCTGGCGATCATCGGCGTTGCGGGGCTGATCGGGATCATCCTCGCTTATTTCTTCTATGACGTGGCGACGGCGCGCATCGACGGCTTCCTGTTTGGGCAGGGCGACACGTTCCAGACCGATAATGCGATGCGGACGCTGACCGCGGGCGGATTGTTCGGGATGGGCCCGGGCGCGGGGACGCGGAAGTTCGGACTTCCGGAGCCGCACACCGATTACATCTTCTCGGTCATCGGCGAGGAGTTCGGCCTCATCGCCTGCCTCGCCATCGCCTCGCTCTATCTGGTCATCGTCGCCCGCGTGCTGGTGAAGCTTCTCGACGAGGATTCCCCCTTCGCCATTCTCGCCGGCGCCGGCCTCGTCATCCAGTTCGGGCTGCAGGCGCTGATCAACATGGCGGTGAACGTGCAGATCGCGCCGTCCAAGGGCATGACCCTTCCCTTCATCAGCTATGGCGGAAGCTCGATGCTGGCTCTGTCGATCGGCATGGGCCTGCTTCTCGCCT
>DATMHP010000032.1:0-61147 GCA_035554875.1 Sphingomicrobium sp. | reverse complement strand
TTGCGCTCGCGCTTCAAGCGCTCGATCTCGGCAAGAAGGTCGAGGCCTTTCAAACTGCTACCCTGGATCGTCATCTCTGCCCTTGTGCAGCCTCGCGCCTTTTCGCTTCGGCTATCGCATTCTCATATGAGGTCGAGACGTCCCAGGCGCTAGTGTCCGCCTGCTCGCCCGGAAAACGCGCGACGACCTCGGCGTCTGAAAAGCCGGCGGCCTTCAGCGGCATCGCGAAGCTCCGCTCCACCGCTTGCCGGGCCGACTGGCGAGCGAGGCGCATCGGCAACTCACCCTTCGCCTGATTACGAAGGTCGGCGACGGCCTTGGCACGATTCGCCTGGTCGAGGGACTGCTCGGCGTTGGTGAAGGTAGCAAGCAGCCCGCCCGAGCCATATTCACGAGCGCTCGTCAGATCGACGTCGGGCCCGGCGATCTCGACGTCGGGCAGGCGTACGGAGAGGGTGTTGGAGCCCTTGTCCCACTTCACGTCGTCCTGCGTCAGCTTCGACAGGTCCAGCTCATAGCGGACGTCGCCGGGAAGGATCAGCGTCCGCTCGGTCGAGAATCCGAGACGGCTCTGGGTCGCACTTGTGACGGAAACGTAGCGGGCGACGAACACGACCAGCCGGTTCTGCGCGCGCATCGATTCCAGGCTGGATGTGGCGATCGCCTTGGGGTCCGGACCGCCGAACAGGCTGCCGAGCACCCCTGCTCCGCCGAGCGCAAGCCCCAGCAGCAATGCGATCACCACGGCTCCGATCAGGAGCGGGAGTCGGATCCGGTCCCTGTCCATTGCTCTTCGTTCTGAACAACCAAGCCGCGGCGCTCAAGGTCCAGCAGGTGAGCATAAACCGATCCGCCTGCCGCCGCCGCCAGGCGGGGGTCCAGGCCGGGATAGGCATTGGCGACAATGTTCGGAATTTCGCGCGGTCGCTCGCTGACGAGCTTCAGGATCTGCCGTTCGCGCTGCATCCGATGGCCGACGAGGTGGCGGACATATTGCTGCGGGTTGGTGACGGGTGGTCCGTGTGCCGGGAAATAGATCCGGTCGCCGCGCTGCCGGAGCTTGTCGAGGCTCGCCATATAGGCTGCCATGTCGCCGTCGGGCGGAACGACCACCGTCGTCGACCAGCCCATCACATGATCGCCGGTGAACAAGGCATCGCCCCAGGCGAAGCAGAGATGGTTCGACGTATGGCCGGGTGTCGCCACTGCAATCAGCTCGCGGCCATCGATGCGCAGGCTTTCGCCATCTTCGACCACCCTGTCTGGCGAATAGTCGCCGTCGAAGGAAGCATCGGCGCGCGGCCCGACCGTTTCGAGCGCCAGTGGAGCGCAACCGATGATCGGCACACCGGTCCGTTTCGACAGTGGTGCGGCGGCGGGGCTGTGGTCGCGGTGGGTGTGGGTGCAGAGGATCGCGACCAAAGGACGGCCCCCGATCGCCTCTACGATTGCGTCAATGTGGCCGGGATCGTCTGGGCCGGGATCGATGACGGCGACTTCGTCAGCACCGACGAGGTAGGTCTGGGTGCCGTAATATGTGAAAGCCGACGGGTTGTGCGCGAGGACGCGTGCGATCCCCGGCTCCAGCTCCTCCGCGCTTTCGTAGGGCGGCTCCACCTTGCTCAGCAGCGGAGGAGCAACGGCCCCTGCCGGTCGAGCACCTGCCCTCCTCCGACGACCTGCATGACCACCTCGCTTGTCACCACGCCGGAGCAGACGGCTCTCGGCAAGTCGAAGCGAACCGCCTGGCCCTTGCGCATCACGCCGAGATCGACGTCGGCGCGGGCATCGCCTTGTCGCGTGAAGCGGATCGTCAGGGGAGCTGCAACCGCCGCCGGCGATTTCACGGTCACGATCGTGTCGCGGCTGAGAGTCACGCACGGCCCGCCTCCGGGATAATCGCCGTTGACGCAGGAGAAGCTGAGCCGCGGATTCGCTATCGCCGGTTTCGGCGGAGCGGGCGGGACGACCGGCGCGGGTGCCGAAGCTGTCGTCGAACTGCTACCCGCCAGGGCGGCTTCCGCGGCAGGCGGAAGAACGCGCGGGGGCGGCGGAGTGGTGGTCGGCAGTGGTGGAAGAACCGAATAATCGTTCGACAAAGGCTCCGCCGAATTGGCCGACCGGCCTGGCGGTAGCGTATCGTTCGGATCGGTCGCGCCCTCGCCGTTCAGCCGCGCGATCTCGGCCTTGATGGCGCCGACGATCTGCTCGCGGGTCGTCGCCGGCATTTGCTTGTTCGCTTCGAGCTTGGCGATCGCGTCGTTCAGCGTTCCGATCCAGTCGGCGTCGCTCTGGCCTTCTTTGCCGCACATCTTCACCTTCGAACGATGCGGCTGGCCGTCCACGACCGAGTCAACGGTCGTTTCGAACTTATGCGCGTCGCAATTCTCGAGCAGGTTTTCGAGCTTTGCGTTCGGAGCGGCCGAACCGCTCTCCGTCGCGGGCGTGGATTGCGGCTGGTCCTGAGCCGCTGCCGGAACGGCGAGCAGCATCGCGATCGGGAACAAGGCGAAGCGAGTCATGGACACTCCCTAGCAAAGCGCGCGGCCCGTGTCGGCCCGTTGCGCTGCACAGCGGATGAACAGGTCAGGTCGCCGGGCTTCCCGCAAAGGTGCCCGCAACCCCGGCCTGCAGGTCGGCGCGCGCTGCGATGGCGCGCGGATAGACATCGCCGAAGAGCGTCTGGAACGTGCGGTCCCAGCTGAACCGCCCCTCGACATGCTCGCGGGCCGCAACAGCCATCGCGGATCGGTCGGAGTTCCAGACATCCAGGATATTAGCGGCCATCGCTTTGCAGTCGTCGACCGGCCCAAGGCGGCCCGTTTCGCGATCAACCCTGTCCAGCATCCCGCCGGCGGCGACTCCGACGACCGGCAAGCCGGATGCCTGCGCCTCGATCACAGACACGCCGAACGTCTCGTCAGCCATTGCCGAGACGTACATGTCGGCGCTCGCAAGCCAGCGGGCGAGCTCGGCGCGGTCGCTGAGGTAACCGGGGGCGATGACTCGGTCGTCGCCGGATTCCACGATCGAGTCGCGCACCGGACCTTCGCCGACAAGCACCAGGCGGGCGCCCAGCTCTCGCGGAAGGCGTCGAAAAGCATCGACCACAATCTCCGCCCGGCGTTCGCGATCGAGCCGGCCGACGTAGATCAGCAAAGGCTCATTGTCGGCGACTCCCAGCGACCGCCTGAGCTCCGGATCGCGGTTCGACGGATTGAATTCGTCGATCTCGACCCCGAGCGGCACGATCTCGACAGTCTTGACCCCGAGCTGGCGAAGCTTCGCCGCCCCGCCATGCTTGCCAAGCGCCATGACGGTGTCGAAGCGGCGGTAGAGGTAGCCGCAATAGCGATAGGCGAGCGCCCGCAACTGTTTTGCAACCGCATCGCCGATGATCGGCTTCAACGGCCGGTGCACGTAGGCAGTCGGAAAATCGGTCATGTAGACCGCGGTCACGGCCACCGACGGATGCCGCTTTCGATAGGACAGCGCGGCCCAGGGAAGATTGTAGCCGTCTTGACAATCCACGAGGTCCGGCCGGAACCGCTCGAGCGCCTTTCGAACCGCCCCATTCCGCAGCAGCAGCCGGTAATTCGGGCTGCTCGGCACCGGCGGCGAGGCGATCGTGACGGTAATTGCCCGCCCTTTTTCCTGCACCGTATCAGTGGCGCCCGGAACGATCAGCAGGTGCCGGTGCGGCGTGTGCGACAGGATGTGGTCGCGCTTCCGGCGCAGATAGGTGCCGACACCTCCGCCGAACTCGGACCAGCTTTGGGTGAGGTCGCAGAAAAGTAGCGCACCGGAGGATTGGGCCATCTCTCTCATCCGCGCATCAACACTGCAGGACTCGCAAAGTGCCAACGGCAGAATTCGGGCCCAATCTGTCGGATTGCTTTACATTCGCCCGAATTGCGATCGTCAATCACGATTTATTTTTCCCACAAAACTGCAAAAAACGTCATTTGGCACGGCCATTGCTTAGAAATATACGTCCACTTGGTTCCACAAACCACCAAAGGGGCGGTGAGCGGTCTCTGGTCCCGCTCACCGCCCCTTTTAGTTTGGATCTAGCTGGCCGGAGCGCCGACGAGCTGCTGAAGCTCACCGTTCTCGAACATCTCCATCATGATGTCGGATCCGCCGACGAACTGCCCTTTGACATAGAGCTGGGGAATCGTCGGCCAGTCGCTATATTCCTTCACGCCTTGGCGAACATCCGGGTCCTGAAGCACGTCGACGGTTTTGAACGGCACGCCCAGGTGCTCGAGGATCGCGACGGCGCGGCTCGAAAAGCCGCACTGGGGAAACAATTCGGTCCCCTTCATGAACAGGACGATGTCGTCACCACGGACGATTTCGCCGATCCGCTCTCTTGCGCTTGTCACTTCACTTCTCCTCCGGCGCTGCCGTCATCAGCTGCAGCGCATGCAATTCTCCGCCCATCCGGCCGCCGAGCGCGGCATAGACTTTCTGATGCTGCTGAACGCGCGTCAGGCCTGCAAAGGTGCGGCTTACGACGCGGGCAGAATAATGATCGCCATCGCCGGCGAGGTCGGTGATGGTGACATCGGCGTCGGGGATGGCGTCCTTGATCAGAGTCTCGATTTCACCAGCGCTCATTGCCATCGTTCAGGACTGCTCCTGGATAATCTGGCGACGAGCCTCGACCATCTTGTGGCCGAGGGCTTCGCGAATCTGGGCGTCGTCGCTTTCGACGCCGGCGGACGTCAGGTCGCCAAGAAGCTTCCGGACCACGTCATCGTCGCCCGCGGATTCGAAATCGGCCCGCACCACATCCTTCGCGTAGGAAGCAGTCTCCTCTTCCGACAGCCCCATCTTGCGCGCCGCCCACTCGCCGATCAGGCGATTCCGGCGAGCGACGATTCGGAACTGCATTTCCTCGTCGTGTGCGAACTTGGCCTCATAGGCGCGCTCGCGGTCGTCGAACTGGGTCATTCGGCAGGCCTCTTTGCTGTTCGGCCTGCGAGATAGGGCGGCCTGGAAACTACGTCCAGCGGCCTTTCGACGGTAATGGGGGGCGTCAGGCGGTGGCGACGCATCGCCGGATGGTCGCGGCGACGACCCGGCCGAGGAAGATGAGCAGCTGCGATCCCTGGCTGCTGTGCGACGCCAGCTCCGCCCGCTGACCCAGGGCGATCAGCCCCGTGGGATAGGGATCGGGTCCGTCGATGCGGATCAGGGCTTCCGCGCGAATTTCCCGCGATGCGGGAATTCCGAACAAAGGATGGCCGCTCTCGACGCTTCGAACCTCGACTTCCGGAAGACCGGACAGGACCCGCTCGACGAATGCCGGTTCGACACGCTCGATCCCGTTCCAGTTGGCGCGAAAGCCGCGATTTCCGACCGTCAGAGCGACGGCAACGCAATCGATCCCTAGAATCTGCGGCCAGCGGCCGGTGATCACGTCGAGCAGCCCTTCGACCGATGGTGCCTCGATCGCTTCGAGCACCGCGCAGTTGATCGAGGCGACCGCATCAGAATGGCCGCGGGCGAAGGCGACGAGATCCTCGTTCGCTTCTTCGGCGGCCCCGAGCCGGTCGCGAAGCCGGGCGAGCGCCAGCTCTTCGAAATGAATCACCTGCCCCATCGTTCTGCACCTTAGCGAACAGCGGTTAATTTCCTGTGGCCTCGCAAAGGGTGAAAGCTTATCGTTGGAATGCTGACTTTTTTTGGAGGGCAGGACGATGTTGGGCGCCAGTTTACTGATCGCTGGAAGCGTCGTTGCCGCGACGCCGGTGACTCCGCTGCCTTGGTTCGAATTCCGCGACTATCCGATGAAGGCCTTCGACAAGAACCAGGAAGGCGTCACGCGTTTCCAGCTGCTGGTTTCTCCCGAGGGCTCCATCGAGAGCTGCAAGGTGACTTCGTCCAGCGGTCATGACGAGCTCGACACGACGACCTGCTATCTTGCCCAGAAGCGGGTGAAGTTCCAGCCGGCGCGCGACGCCGAGGGCCGGGCCGTGTGGGGAATTTACCGGAGCCAGGCCGTCTGGGCGATCCCTGACCACCGTCTCTACGCACCGCCCGCACCCGATCTCGAGGTGACGCTGAACAAGCTGCCGGACAACGCGGTGAAGCCCACGGCCGTCAAGCTGGCCTATGCAGTCGACGCGAACGGCACCCCCTCGTCGTGCACGATGATGCCGGACTCGCTTCGGCAGCCGCAGGTGCTCGTCGATGTCGGATGCAAGCAGCTTCTCGAGAGCGCCGACCACAAGCCGGTGCTCGGGCCCACCGGCCAGCCGGTGCCGGCCGTGGTGACCGGAGCGGTGCTGTTCAAAACATCCGACGAGTGATCGAGCCGCCGTCAGATCTTCTGGCCGGTCGACTCCCAGTCCTTGAGGAAGGCCGCGAGCCCGGCATCGGTCAGCGGGTGCTTGAAGAGCTGATGAATGATCTTCGGCGGCGCCGTCATGACGTCGGCGCCGATCTTGGCCGCTTCGACGACGTGCATCGGGCTGCGCACTGACGCGACCAGGATCTGAGTGTCGAAATCGTAATTGTCGTAGATCATCCGGACGTCGGAGATCAGCTCCATTCCGCTGTGGCCGATGTCGTCCAGCCGGCCGACGAACGGCGAAATGAAGGTCGCGCCCGCCTTTGCCGCGAGCAGCGCCTGGGCGGCCGAGAAGCACAAGGTGACGTTGACCATCGTGCCGTCGGAGCTGAGCGCTCTGCACGCCTTCAGCCCTGCTTCGGTCAGCGGGACCTTGATCGTGACATTGTCGGCGACGCGGCGAAGCTTTTCCGCCTGGGCCATCATCCCGTCATAGTCGAGCGCGACCACTTCGGCCGAAACCGGGCCGCTGCAGATGTTCGTGATTTCCTTGAGCACCTCGATGAAATCGCGGCCGGATTTCTGCACCAGCGACGGATTGGTCGTCACTCCGTCGAGCAGACCCGTTTCGGCAAGGTCCCTGATCTCGGCAATTTCGGCGGTATCGGCAAAAAACTTCATTGGACTCCCCGGCTGATTGCGAGGCGATAGCCGGTGCGACACAAACAGTCATCCGATTCGAAGGGGGCGACGAGATGAGTGACGTACGGATCGAGCGGGACGGCGCCGTGCTTGCGATCACCTTCGCTCGGCCGGACCGCCGCAATGCGATCACCGTCGCAATGTATTCGGCGCTGGCCGACGCGATCGAAAGCGCTGCGGAAGACAGTTCGGTCAGGGTGATCACGATCCGCGGCGAAGGGCAGGATTTTACTGCAGGCAACGACCTCCACGATTTTCTGAGCGCGCTCCCGCGGGACTCCGACGACATCCCCGTTTGGCGGCTCCTCCGAGCACTTGCCCGCAATAGGATCCCGATCGTCGCCGGAGTGCAGGGCAACGCCGTCGGGATCGGCACGACCATGCTACTGCATTGCGATCTCGTCGTCGCCGAACGCAGCGCTCGTTTTTCGCTGCCGTTCGTGGACCTTGGCCTGGTGCCGGAAGCGGCGAGCACGCTTCTGCTGCCACGCATCGCGGGGCGTAGACGTGCCGCGCGCTATCTGCTGCTCGGGGAGCCCTTCGGCGCCGACGATGCGCTAACTTCCGGTATCGTCAGCCACGTCGTCAATGAAGGTGATCTCGAGGGCGCCCTGGCCGCGATCATCTCGTCTCTGCTTGCAAGGCCGCCGGAGGCGCTTCGGCTAACGCAGGAGCTGCTGCGCCAAGGGACGAGCGCGGAAGTTCTCGAGCGAATGGCCATGGAGAACGGCCATTTTTCGGAGCGGCTCAAATCTTCCGAAGTCGCGCAGGCGATTGCTGCTTTCTTCAGCCGAAAGTCGGCTTAAGCAGTCTGCGTATAGACGCGCTTGGAGTGCTCCAGCGTGATCGTCGGCCCCGGGAACAGCAGGAAGTTCGTCGGGACGTCGTAGCTTACATCAATGACGATATAACCGTCCGAAGCTTCGTTCGAGTCGTCGATTGACGGCGTATGCCAGGTGCCCCCGCCGACTCCGAACTTCGCCGAGGTTATCTTCGCCGCGATCTCGTCGTCGGTTGGCCGGGCATTGGTATCGGTGTCGAAGATGGTCGCATAGCGCGCGCCTTCTCCAAGCGCCTGTTGCATCCCGGCGTTTGCCTGCAGAACGATGGCGATCTGGAACATACCCCAGATCATCACCGCCAGCACCGGCACCGCGATGGCAAACTCGATCGCCGCCGAGCCGGTTTCGTCCCGAAGCGTGCGCAAACGGGTCATCATTGCGTCCTCAGCGTGGCGCCGCCGCTCACGTTCACGGTTCCGTTCGCGTTCGCGCCCGGGAAGAAACGAGAACCGAAGATCGGCGTGAAGGTGTTGGTGACGATGACTTGCACATAGCGGGCGTAATACGAGCCTGTCGGACAGGTGCCGCTGTCATAATCGAGATGCACGCCGTCGTGGTCGCACTCGAGCCACGCATTCACCGTTGCCGTCGAACCGTCGCCGGCCGCCGCTTCCGCGTCGGCTTCGACGTCGGCGGAGTTGCTGGTCTTGAAATCGGTTGCCTGGAGCTTCTCGACTGCCCGCTGCGCGGCCTGCTCAAGCGTAACCTTCGCAGAAACCGCACGGCTGATATCGACCATGCCGATCAGGAGCGATGCGAGGAGCGGCGTGACGAGGGCCATCTCGATGAAGGAGTTGCCGCGCTCATCGCGCCAGACAGCGGTAAGACGCTTCATCACGCGATCAACCTCACAGCCTTGCCGGTAACCTGCGTGGCTGCCTTACAAGGCTTTCCATCGGGACGGGTCAGGGTGTTCTGAAGATTCGCATTGCCGCCGAAATTCACATAATTGGCGACCACCATCGCGCACTGGGTCATCGATCCGCTGTCGCCCGAGAAATTCACGGCGCTTTTCGGAAAGTACATGGCCCCATCGTAATAGGACCCGGCATTCCCGGTGACATTGGTGTCATCGGCGCCAGTGCCGATGAACAGCATGTCCGCATAGGTGCCGCTTGTCGGCGCCGAGAGCTGGACGGTCGAGCCACCCTGGATCGACACGGCACCCGGATCATCCCCGGTGAGTATGATGGTTACCCCCTCACCCTGCACCGTGACGCCGCCCGCGACACTGAAATCGGTATTCCAGAGATAATAGGTGCCCGGCGTCAGCGTGTAGGTCGTGTTGCCCGTGAGCTTGAAGTCGGAATAGCAACCCGGCCCGAAGGTCGTATTGTTGCCGTTCGTCTTCTGGTTGCAGGTCGTCGTCGGGCTCGTCGGATATTTGCCGGCATAGGGATCCGGCATCGCGACGTGATGCTCCTGGATGTCAGTCGCGCCCGTAATGGAATCCGGCATTCCGCCAACACCGGCGACCGGATCGGCGACGAAATTGTACGAATTGCCGTTCACGGTGACAGAGCCCGTCGCGCTGGTCGAATTCGAGATCGCACCGCATCCCATCTGGATATTCGTGCTTCCCCCGATTGTAAGCGAGGCGTTCGACGTGCCGTTGAGCGCGACCACGCAATAGCTTCCGTCGTCGACCAGCGCCGCCGTTGCCTTGGCCGTGATGGTAGGAGGTGTCGACAGGAAGAGCGACGAGAAGCCGAGTGTCTTCTTCATCGCCAATGTGACCTGGACGGCCTTGCTGTATGTGCCTGAATCCGCTGGATAGTCGATTTGCGGATAGCCGGAGAGAAGAGCGATTCCGGTGTGGTTATTATCGTCAAGATGTGCGCCAACGGCGGCAGTGACCGACTCTCCAGTCTGCATCTGAGCGTAAGCACCGGCGAGGGCGGCGGTGTCGGCGGCGCGTTGAAGCTCGCGCTTCCACAGAACCCACTGGATCGTATCGGTACCAAGCCCCGCGGCGCCGACGAGAAGCGGCAATGCCGCACCAGCAATGATCAGCGCGTTCCCGCGCCGGTCCTGCCAAATCTTCCTGAGAAAACGGATCATACGCCTGTCCTGCCCAGCCCATGCGCTTTGAGCCGTCTATCGCCGGTCAAGGTGAGTAAAGCGTTCAGGCTTATGGTTAACGTTCCTCAACCGTATCGATGCGGGACTCCTTGCGCGAATGCGTGTTACACTTATAATACAGTTGAAGGCGCTTGCATGGCCGCGCCCCGGCGTCGAAAGTCGGGAGAACGCCTCGGCGAGCAGAGAAAGGCAGATGAAAATGGCGAAGGAAGCCACGCAGACCGCCACCAAGCTCAAGCTTGACGCGCCCGAAGCGCTTCAGGCGGTCGCTCCCGCAGAGGCCGCGGGCCTGGTGCCGCTGAAGCAGGAAGAAGTCAGTGAGCTGGACAAGCGCGTTGCGGAGTTTGTCGACGAACTTGCGAAGCTCGATTCCAACAGCCCCGAATTCGGCAAGAAGGTCGATCAGCTCACGTCTATGGGCCGCAAGGAAATCGCGGAGGCTGCCGGCGCTTCCAACCGCTTCCTCGACCGGCCGGTGAAGGCCATCGACAAAGACACGGGGATCGGCGCCGACCTCACCGAGCTTCGAAGGACCGTCGAGTCCCTCGATCCCAAGGAAGCGACCAAGACCAGGAAGCTCCTCGGCATCATTCCATTCGGCAACCGCGTCGACCGCTATTTCGACAAGTACCGCAGCTCGCAGACTCACATTTCCAAAATCCTGAGCAGCCTCGCTAACGGTAAGGACGAGCTGCTGATGGACAATGCGGCCATCGACACGGAGCGCGCGAACCTGTGGAAGACGATGCACAAGCTCGAGCAGATGGCGCACATTTCGAAGAGCCTGGACCAGCAGCTTGAGGACAAGGCCGCCGATCTCGATGCCACCGACCCGGCAAAGGCCAAAGCGATCCGCGAGACGGCCCTCTTCTACACCCGCCAGCGCACGACCGACCTTCTCACGCAGATGGCGGTGACGGTTCAGGGCTACCTCGCGCTCGACCTCGTCAAGAAGAACAATGTCGAGTTGGTGAAGGGCGTCGACCGGGCGTCGACCACCACGGTCTCCGCTCTCCGCACCGCCGTGACGGTCGCCCAGGCGCTCACCAACCAGAAGCTGGTGCTGGAGCAGATTGGCGCTCTCAATACGACCACCGCGGGCATGATCGACACCACCGGCGAGATGCTGAAGAGCCAGACCGGAGCGATCCACCAGCAGGCGGCGTCCTCGACGATCCCGCTCGAAACGCTCCAGCGGGCGTTCCAGAACATTTACGACACCATGGACCAGATCGATCGTTTCAAGCTCGAAGCGCTCGATAATATGAAGCAGACGGTGAACACGCTTTCCAACGAGGTCGAGAAGTCGAGAGGCTATATCGCCCGCGCCGAAGGCGTCGAGAAAGCGAAGATCGAGAGCTCCGCATCGCCGCTCACGCCAATCGAGTCGAAGTGAGCGAAGAGGTCAACGTAAAGGTCGAACGGGCGCTCGCGCGCTTCGATCGGGTTACCCGCGCGCTGGACGAGCGCGACGGACCGGCGCGGGCGGCTGCCCGACGCGAGCGGCAGCGCGTGAACCGCGACCTCGGCCGCCGCCTTGCCCGCGTCGGGGTCGGCATTGGCATCGTCAGCGTGCTGACGATCGTCATCGGACTCGTGACTCCCATCGGCATGTTCGGTTTCCTCGCCGCGGTCGGCCTTGCGATAGGGATCGCGGCGTTGCTGGCATTTGTCCCGACCGAACGCTCGGCGACCGCGCCATCGCCGGACCTGCCGAACGGGCAGATGGTCCAGCGCTTCGATTCCTATCTGTACCGCACGCGCGGGTCTCTGCCGGCCCCCGCGCGCGCCGAAATCGACGCGATCAGTGCCCGGCTTCCTTCGCTCAAGGCGTCGCTAGAGCGCGTCGACACCTTCGATCCAAAGGCTCAGGACGCCCGCCGGCTGATGTCGATCCATCTGCCCGGCCTCGTCGACCGTTACCTCAACGTGCCCGCCGAATTTCGGCGGCAGGAGGACGGCGAAGGCCTTACCGTCGACCAGCGGCTGGTGGAAGGCCTTGGCGCCGCCCGCACGGCGATCGAAGAGATCTCGCAGGACCTCGCGAAAAGCGATCTCGATGCCTTCCAGACGCAGGGCCGCTTCATCAAATCGCGCTACGGCGAGCAGACGATCGACAGTTAGAAGCGCGGCTTCTTCCTTAAGAAATCAGGAAAAGCTTGCAGCTTAACGCCCGCAAGGGCACTCCTTGTCGGGGCGGATGGGGAAGCAAAGGGGCTGCCGAATGCTGCGGTCGCTTGAGTCGAGCGAGCAACGCGAACGCCGCACTCCCTGGAAGGGACGGCTAGCCCGATGACCGTGCAGCTGGCGGTCCCGGAGAAGTTTGGACTCGGGGCGCCGGGCGGCGGATGGAAGCTTCCGGAACGGGTGCCGCCGTTCAACGCCGTCACCTACTGGATCGTCTCAGTAGTCTGGTTCGCTGCCCTGATGCTCGCGGTGGTCGGACCCGTGATGGGCCTCTACGAGCGGTACACAGCTCCGGGCGACAATTCGCAGCTGCTGCTTGGGAGCCGCGCCGGTTTCGCCGTCAATCCGAGCGACGCCACGCGCATCCGCTTCACGATCGGCCCGGATGCCCGCGCCGCCGGAATCCGCCCCGGCGATCACATCATCGCAATCTACGGACTGCCGCTGCCGGACAAGATGCCGTTTACCGAGCAGGCCATCGCTCTCCATGGCAACGACGCATCCTATGTCGCGATGGGCAATTTGCTGACCGGGACGGACAAGCTCCCCTTCCCGCTGACCGTGCGCTCCACCGACGGATCGGTCCACGACGTGACCGTGACGACTGGTGAGGACCATATCAACAACGCCGCGCGCGAGGCGGGATTCTCGCCGACGCTGCTGAGCTTCATCGACGTCGTGCACGTCATCTTCTATCCGTTCCTGATCTGGGCAGCCTGGATCCTGCATCGCAGGAACGCGAAGGACGCGGTCAGCTCGATCCTATCCTTTGCGATCCTCCTCATGATCGGGTCGGAGCTCCCGTCGTCCGCCTTCCTGGCGCAGGTCGGCGTTCCGCGCAGCGTCAATGTCGCCCTGTACGATCTCAACAACGTCCTGCTGATCGCGGGCATCCTGTTGTTTCCCCACGGCAGACTGACGTGGGGAGTCGTCGGGCTGATCGCCGCCTTGCCGCTCCTCATGTTCCTGCACGGTCAGCTCTATCAGGCCTATCTGATCTGCTTCATGATCCTCGCGGTACTGATGCTGCTGCGTTCGCTCCGGAAGACCGATTCGGGCGAAACTCTTCAGCAGGTGCGGTGGGCGCTGCTCGGGTTCAGCGGCTATGCGGGCCTTCGGGTCATCTCGATGGCTTGCGACTATTTCAAATGGTCGATGGGCACGTTCGGACTTCAGCTCACGCTCGAAATCCTCGCCGGGATCACGCTCGCGCTCGGAGTCCTCGTGCTCCAGTTCGGGCTCCTTATCGCGCTGATCCGCTATCGCCTCTACGACGCGGAATTCGTCATCAGCAAATCGGCGAATTTCGCGCTGATCACCCTTGTCATAGTCGCCGTGTTCGCTGGCGTCGCGGACGGTCTCAAGCAGATCATCTACAATTACTACGGCAACACCAACAGCGAAGGTCCGGTGATCATCGCTGCCGCTCTGTCGACGGTGCTCGTGAACCCGATCCAGGAACGGATCCAGCGATGGTCGGAGAACAGGTTCCAGAAGAACCTCGTCCTCCTGCGTGACGACCTTCCGGACTGCGTTCGCGACATGCGCGAGACGGCGTCCCTGCGCGAGATGGTCGACGAGGTCCTGGAGCGGGTCGACCGCGGCGTTCGTGCAGTGCGCAGCGCGGTCATCGTCGGCGGACGCGTCCTCAGGAGCCGCGACATTCCTGCCGAAGAGGTGGAGGTCTGGAAGAAGTCCAAGCTTGCCGAGGACTATAAGGAAGACATTTGCGAGCCGTCGGACAAGATCTTCCCGATCCGGGTCCCGCTCGTGCCCAGCTCCGATAAGGAACCGCCGATCGGATTCCTGCTCGTCGGGACTCGCCCGGACGGATCCATTCCCAGCCGTGACGAGCAGAAGGCGCTCGCCGGGGTTTCCGAGGACATCGCGCGCGCAATCCGCACGGTCGTCAAGCGCGAGGCCCGCGAAGCCAAGATCGCCGACCTGATCGAATCCAACGAACGGCGGATCGAGGCGCTGGAGCAGGCGCTGAAGCTTCAGAAATAGCCGCGCCGGTCAAATTTCCGCTCGCGTTTGACCGGTCAATCGCAGCCTAATAATCTGTGCAAATTCAGGGAGTCGGGGCATGTCGCGTATCTTGGTGGTTGTTGCGCTGCTGACCGCAGCGCCGGTCGTTCCTGTGTTGCCTGTGCAGGCCGCCGCAGCGGCAGCCGCGGATAGTCAGACGCAGTGCGCCGACACGCCGCAGAAGAAGGCCAAACGGTCGATATTCGGCGGCATCCTCGGAAGCATCGCCGGAGGCGTGGCCGGATCGGTCGGCGGGACAGCCGGAACCATTGCGGTCGCCGCCCTTCCCGCGGCCTCTTATCTCGGCGACGAACTGCTGAAGATGCTCGACTGCAAGGAACAGCAGCAGGCGGCCAAGGCCACCGACGATGCCATTCGCGGCGGAGTCGGCACCGAGTCCACGTGGCAGAGCGAAACCCGGCCCAACGTCCACGGATCGTCCAAGGTGACGGGCCAGGAGCAGCTCGCGGACGGAGGCCAGTGCATGACCGTCACGGACGTGGTCATCGTCGACGGCGAAGAGACGACCGTTCCCAAGAAGATGTGCCGGGCGGCCGGACAATCGGGCTACGTGAAGGTCTGATGCGCGCCTTGGTCCAGGCCGTCGCCGTCGCGGCGCTCCTGTTGTCGACGGGAGCGGTCGCGGCAGACGAGATGGACCCGGACAACCCCACCTGCCCGAAGCACCTCAACTGGTCGACCTATCGCGAGATGCGCTTCACTCTCGACACGTCGAGCGGCCATCGGGTCCTCAACGCGGAAGGGATTGTGGACGACATGGTCGGCGCGCGGCTCCAGGACGCGCTCAAGCAGGACGCTCCGATCGAGGAGATCTGGATCCGCTCGCCCGGCGGCAACGCGCGCGCCGGCAACGAAGCCGGAAAGATCATCCGCGCGGCGGGAATCCCGACCCGGATCCCGAGCGGCTGGGCATGCTTTTCCGCGTGCAACTTCGTCTTCATGGGCGGGCCGATCCGATACGTGGATGACGGCGGTTATTTCGTCGTCCACATGTTCACGCATCTCGGCGACAAGGAAGCCGTCAGGGAAGAGATCAAGCAGGGGACGGATCAGGCACTCGACCTGATCGGCGACGTCGAGCAGGACTCGGCAATGCTCGCCAGCGAGGACAATGACTTCCTCATCCGGATGGGCGTGTCGCGAAAGCTGTTGACCGACGTGATGTATCGGCAGAAGGCGATTGCCGAAGCTGACGACAAATCGACACGCCGCTGTTTAACTCCAGAAGAAACGGTGAAGTACAACGTAGCGAACGCACACTGACCAATAAGCTTGAGGAGGACCTGGGGATGAGAACTACTCGGCTATTCAAGATCGGAGCGGCGGCAATCGCGCTCGCCGCATCGTCCGCGTCGGTTGCAACAGTGCTCGTCGTCCGCGCGGCGGGACCCTCGGCGAAGGTTTACCCGCCGGGCAAGGCGCTTCCGGAAAGCGCCAAGATCCAGCTTCAGTCCGGCGACAGCGTCATGCTTCTCAACACCAACGGCGCGAGGACTTTGCGGGGACCGGGAACCTTCGCGGTCGCCTCGTCCGGCGAAGGTCTTGCGGCGCAGGCCAACCGTCGCGCACGCTTCAGCGCCATGCGCAGCGCCGCGGTTCCGCTGAACCCGAGTCCATGGAATCTGGACATCACGCAGAGCGGAAAATTGTGCGTCGGCAACGCTGCGAAGCTGACCTTGTGGCGCCCGGAAAAGGACGACGCGATCAAGCTGACGATCCGTGGCGGTGGCGGCGAGCAGACGCTCGATTGGGCCGCGGGCCAGGATACGATCGCATGGCCGGCCTCGCTGCCGGTAACCAGCGGCGGCGAATATGAGCTCAGCCAGGTGGGCAGCGGCGACATGGCCCGGGTGACGTTCGTCACTCTGGCAAGTCCGCCGAACGACACGATCAGCACTGCACAATCATTGATCGCGAATGGCTGCAACAACCAGCTCGATGTGCTGGTCGAGGGCGCCAGCGTCGACTGACGCTGCTAACCGCCGACGATCGCTTCGCTCTGGAGCCGGGCGATCTCGGCGGGTCCGATCCCAAGCTCCTGAAGCACCGCGGCCGTGTGCTCGCCGAGCAATGGCGGCGGCAGTCCGGAATCCGCGCGCGCACCGTCGATCCGTACCGGCGAACCCACGAGCGGAGTGCCGGCGATCATCCGCACCATTGCGCGATGTTGCGCCTGGACGTCGTCTAGAGCCTGCGTGATCGTGTTGATTGGACCGGCGGGAATCCCGGCCTTCTCCAGTTTGTCCAGCCATTCGGACGAAGGTCGCGCACGGACACACTCGGCGACCAAACCCACGATCGCTTCGCGGTTCGCGACCCTTGCGGAGTTCGTCGCGAAGCGCTCATCCTCGGTCCATTCGGGATGGCCGCACATTTCTGCAAGCCGAGCGAATTGCCGGTCATTGCCGACGGCGATGATGATCCGTTGGTCCGCCGTCTCGAACGTCTGGTAAGGGACGATATTCGGATGGGTGTTGCCCTGCCGCGGCGGGTCCTCGCCGGAAATGAGCGCGTTCGAGGCCTGGTTGGCGAGCATCGCCAGCTGCGTGTCGAACAGTGCCATGTCGATATAAGCGCCCTCGCCGCTCTTCTCGCGCCTGTAGAGCGCCGAGAGGATGGCGACCGCGGTGTACATTCCAGTGAAGAGATCGGCGACCGCGACTCCGACGCGCATCGGCTCTCCGCCCGGCTCGCTGTCGGGCTTGCCGGTAATGCTCATCAGCCCGCCCATGCCCTGGATGATATAATCGTAGCCGGCACGATTGGCGTAAGGCCCGTCCTGGCCGAACCCCGTGATCGAGGCAATGACGAGGCGCGGGTTCACGTCGTGGAGCGAGGCTGCGTCGAGACCGAACTTCCTCAGGCCCCCGACTTTGAAATTCTCAACGACGACATCGGCATAACCAGCGAGGCGGCGGACGAGCGCTGCCCCCTCTTCCGTCGCGAAATCGATCGCTGCCGATCGCTTCCCGCGATTGGCGGAAAGGAAATAGGCAGCGACTTTCTGGCCCTCGCGGACATGCCAGGGCGGCCCCCAGTGGCGCGTGTCGTCGCCTGCCCCCGGCCTCTCGATTTTGATGACTTCGGCGCCGAGATCGGCGAGCAATTGGGTGCACCACGGGCCGGCGAGGACTCGGCTGAGGTCGAGGACGCGGATTCCCGCCAGCGGCGCATTCACGCCGCGCGTCTCCGCCACGGCCGCCGGTCGGCGAGGATCGCCTGCGCGGCATTGTGGCCAGGAGCGCCGGTGACCCCGCCACCGGGGTGGGCGCCGGACCCGCACAGGTAGAGGCCCTTGATCGGCATTCTGTAGTCCGCCGCCCCGATCATCGGGCGAGCGCTGAATAATTGGTCGAGGCTCATCTTTCCGTGGAAGATGTCGCCACCGATCAGGCCGAACCGACGCTCGAGATCGAGCGGCGAATGGATCTGCCGCCCGATGATGGATTTCGCAAAGCCGGGAGCGTGCGCATCGACCGTCGCGATGACCGTGTCCGCGGCTTTCTCCCGCTCCGTTTCCCAGCTGCGGCTGGGCCCGAGGTCGTAGCGAAAATGCTGGCAGAACAGCGAGGCGACATGCTTGCCCTTGGGCGCGAGCGTCGTGTCGAGGGTCGACGGGATCAGCATTTCGACGATCGGCTGCTTCGACCAGCCGTTCACGCGCGCGTCGATGTAGGCGCGGTCCATGTAGGCGAGGCTGGGAGCGATAATGATCCCGGCGCTGAGATGATCGCCCTTTTTCGGAAGCACGGCGAATTTCGGAAGCTCCGTCAGGGCGACGTTCATCCGGAAGGTTGCGCTCTCGCAGCGCCACCCGTGCATCCGCGACGCGACATCCGTATCGACGGCGCCGTCAGGGACCAGCCGGTCGAACAGGAGCTTGGGATTCACTCCAGCGGCAACAATCGGCGTGCGCATCGCCTTGCCGCCGGCCACGACGCCCGCGGCCCGGCCGCGCTCGACGATCAACTCCTCGACCGGCGTATTGAGGATGATGTCGACGCCCTTTTCGCGGCAGGCGCGCGCCATCGCCTGGGTGATCGAGCCCATCCCGCCGATGGCATGACCCCATGCCCCCTCGACACCGGCTGCTTCACCAAACAGGTGATGGAGAAGCACATAAGCTGAACCGGAATCATATGGTGACGCGAAATTACCGACCACTCCGTCGAAGCCGAACAGCGCCTTCGTGAGATCGCCCTGGAAGTGCCGGTCGAGAACGTCGCCCGCGCTTTTGACCGCGAAATCATAGACGGTCCGAGTTTCCGCCACCGACAGTCCGGCCATGTCCCGCCCGAGGCTTAGAAGCTTCGGAATCGCGCTCATCTTCCGGCCCACATTCGGCGGAGCACGGAGCAGCCATTTCTTGAGGAGCCGCACGACCGTCTCGAGCTCGGCAAGATAGCGATCGTACCCTTCCGCATCGGCGGCGTTCAGCCGCTTGATCTCCTTGCGGGTAATCCCGCCTCGCCCCGCGAGCAGATAATCGCCATCGCCGGGAAGAAAATTGTCGCGCTTCCTCAGCACGACCTTCAGTCCGTGCCGCTCCAGCTCCATGTCGCGAATGACCTTGGGCTGGAGAAGGCTGACCGTGTAGCTCGCGGCCGAATTCCTGAAACCGGGAAGGAATTCGTCGGTGACCGCCGCACCGCCGACCTTATCGCTCGCTTCGAGGATGGTGACCTTCAGACCCTTTCGGGCGAGATAGAAGGCGCAGGTGAGGCCGTTGTGGCCGGCCCCGATAATGATCGCATCGTTGCTCACCGCATCAGCACCAGTTCTTCCGCCATCGTCGGATGGAGTGCCACCGTCGCATCGAAATCCGCCTTTGTCAGCTTGCCCCGGACGGCGATCGCCGCAGCCTGGAGGATTTCCGGCGCATCCGGCCCGATCATATGGACTCCCACGATCCGGTCGCTGCCTTCATCGACGACGAGCTTGTACAGCGAGCGTTCGTTTCTGCCGGCAAGGACGTTCTTCATCGCCCGGAAATCCGACGTGAAGGTCTTTACCGACCCGAGCCTCTCGCGCGCTTGTCCTTCGGTCATGCCCACTGCGGCGATGGGCGGGTGGCTGAACACCGCCGACGGTATGCACCCGTAATCGACTCGTGCCGGAATGTTGCCAAAGAAGGTGTCGGCGAACGCCTGCCCCTCGCGGATTGCGACTGGCGTGAGCTGCACGCGGTTCGTCACATCGCCGACCGCGAAGATCGACTCCACCGACGACCGGTTGTCGTCGTCCACCTTCACCGCTCCATGCTTGCCAAGCTCGACCCCGACATCCTCGCAGCCAAGGCCCTGCGTGTTGGGGATTCGCCCTGCGGCGATCAGAAGCTGGTCGGCCTCGATGTCGTCGCAGCCCGTCATCGTCAGCTTCAGGCGGCCGCCCGCCAGCTTCTCGATCTGCTCGATCTTTGCGTTGAATTTGAAGTCGATGCCCTTGCGGATTGAGATCTGGATCAGGCGGTCGACGATCTGCTGGTCATAGCCACGAAGCAGCACGTCGGTCCGGTTCACCAGCGTCACGCTCGACCCGAACTCGTTGAAGATGCCGGCGAATTCGTTGGCTATGTATCCGCCGCCGACGATGACGATGCGTTTGGGAATCTGGTCGAGATTGAATGTCTCGTTGGAGCTGATCGCATGCTCGATCCCGGGAATGTCGAGCATCTGCGGCCGCGCACCCGTCGCGATCAGGATCTTTCCCGCCGTCACCTCTCGTCCGGATGCCAGCCGGACCGAATTCGGCCCGGTGATCACCGCCCGCTCATGGATGATCTCGACGTCGTGATTGTTGAGCGTGTCGGTATAGGCGCCCTCGATGCGCGTGACCTCCGCGAGGACGTTGTCGCGAAGCACCTGCCAGTTGAATTTCTTCGTCGGGATGTCCCAGCCGAACATCGCCGCGTCATTGATGTCCTCGGCGAAATGCGCGCCGTAGACGAGCAGCTTCTTCGGCACGCAGCCGCGGATCACGCAGGTCCCGCCAACGCGATATTCCTCCGCCACGGCGACCTTCGCGCCATGGGCGGCGGCAACGCGGGACGCGCGCACTCCGCCCGATCCGGCCCCAATCACGAACAGGTCGAAATCAGCCACTAGAGTTTTGCTCTTTCCATCAAGGCCCGCGTCGAGGGGTCGAGATTGTCCTCGCCCTCACCTTCGGCAAGGTCGCGGGCGATTTCTTTGCCGAGCTCGACCCCGAACTGGTCGAACGGGTTGATCCCCAGCAACACCGCGTTCGCGAAGGTGCGGTGCTCGTAAAAGGCGAGAAGAGCGCCGAGAGTGCGAGCGTCGAGCCGGTCGAGGAGGATCGTCGAGCTCGGCCGGTTGCCGGCATAGCTGCGGTGCGCGTCATCGCTCTCTTTCCCCCGCATCAGCGCCGCGCCCTGGGCAAAGGCATTGAGCAGTAGCTGCCGATGATGGGCCGCAAGATTGGACTCCGTCTCGACGACGGCGAGAAATTCGACCGGGACGACCTCGGTCCCCTGGTGAAGCTGCTGAAAGACGGCGTGTTGGGCGTCGGTGCCGACTCCGCCCCAGGTCACCGGCGCGGTCGGGCGCCCAACGGGCTTGCCTTCGGCGGTCACCGACTTGCCGTTCGATTCCATCTCCAGCTGCTGGAGATAGGGAACGAGCAGCCGCAACCGCTCGTCATAAGGAAACACACCGCGCGTCCGGCACCCCAGCTTCTGCGTGGCGGTCAGGTCCGCGAAAGCGGCGACCAGCGGGATATTCTGTTCGGTCGCGGTGTATCGGAAGTGCCGGTCCATCTCCGCGGCGCCCTCAAGCAGCTCCTCGAACGCGTTCCAGCCGAGCGCAAGGGCGGCAGTGACCGAGACGGCGCTCCACAGCGAATAGCGGCCGCCGACGCCTTCGGAGAACAGCAGGATCCGGCTCTCGTCGATTCCGGCGTCGACCGCGGCCTCCGGGTCGGCGGTCACGGCAATCACCTGGCCGTAAGGATCGTCCACGCCAGCCTCGCGAAGCCAGCAGATGGCAGCATCCAAATTGGCCATCGTCTCGGCGGTCGTGAACGTCTTCGAAACGGCGACCACCAACGTAGTTGCGGGATCGAGCGCCGCGACCGCGTCATCGAATGCCTGCGGATCGATGTTCGACAGGAAGCTGACATCGAGCCTGAGCGTCTCGCTAGCAAGCGCATCCACCAGCAGGTGCGGTCCCAGTACGGACCCGCCAATGCCGATGTGGAGGACGCCCGTAACATCGCCGAAAGCGCCGCCTTCGATTGCGTCGATCAGCGCCCGCATCCGGCTCCGTCGCGACGCGGCGAGCTCGACAGCATCGGGGGCGCCCGAGCCGCGCTCGCCAATATGCTCTGCGGGGCGCTTCTCGGTCACATTGACGGCATCGCCTGCGAATAGCTTCTCGCGGGCACAAGCGAAATTCTTTTCCTCGGCAAGCTCGAGGAAGGCATCGAGCAATTCGCCGTCCAGATGCGTCTTCGACCAGTCGAAATAGATGCCGGCGAGATCGTACGAAAGCCGCCCGAGCCGGTCCGGCTCCTCGGCGAAAAGCGAGGTCAGCTGCTTGAGCTTGTACTCGTCGATCCGTTTCCAGGCATGCTTCGGCATCAGCCGTGCCTCATAATGGAGGCGCGCGATATTGCCATAGCTTGACGTGAGCGCGGCCTCGCCCGCACAACCGGCCGATGAAGCGCGCGCGTGCCCGCACATCCGGTCGAGCCGAGCGCGCTGGAACCCTGCGCTTCATCATCGTCGTCGCCATTCTCGCCTGGGCGTTCAGAAGCTTCGTTTTCGCACCCTTCAGCATTCCGTCCGGATCGATGCTGCCGACGCTCTACATCGGCGACTATCTCGCAGTCGCGAAGTGGCCGTACGGCTTCTCACGCCACAGCTTTCCGTTCGGAATTCCGCCGTTTAGCGGCCGAATCCTTTCGCACCTCCCGGAGCGCGGCGACGTCGTGATCTTCGTTCCGCCCGGCGACGAGCGCCAAGATTATGTGAAGCGCGTGATCGGCCTTCCCGGCGACACGGTCGCGGTCCGCGATGGCCATGTCGTCCTGAACGGCAAGCCGGTACGCCGCGACGATGCGCGGCCACTGGGAATCGCGATCTCGGCGAACAGCCCCTGCCGGCTCGTGCCAGGCGCAACGCCGGTGGTCAGCGGCGAAGGTGCGAAACGCGCTTGCGTTTACCCCACCTATCGCGAAACGCTGCCGAACGGGGCCAATTACAGGGTGATCGACCAGGTGGATAATCCCATTGCCGATGACATCTCGCCGGTGAAAGTGCCGGCCGGTCACCTGTTCCTGATGGGCGACAATCGCGACGACAGCCTCGACAGCCGTTTCTCGGTCGCCGAAGGCGGAATCGGCATGGTTCCGGTCGAAAATCTTGTTGGAAGGGGGAGCGTCATATTCTGGTCGACGGACGGAAGCTCCAGCTACGTGAAGCCGTGGACGTGGTTCAGCGCGCTTCGTGGCGCCCGCCTCGGCCACAGCCTTGCTCCGGAGCCGAAGTGAGCGCCGACGTCGCGGACTTCGTCGCCGACCAGCTAGGCCACGAGCCCAAGGACCTTGCGCTGTTCGAAGCGGCGCTCACGCATTCCAGCAGCCGCGGCGACAATTACGAACGTCTCGAATTCCTTGGCGACCGGGTTCTGGGTCTGGTGATGGCCCGTTGGCTGTATGAGCGCTTTCCGACCGAGCCGGAAGGCAATCTGTCGCGCCGGTTCAACACCCTCGTCGACCGGGTGACCTGCAGCGATGTCGGGCGCGATATCGGACTTCCCGCGCTGATCCGGCTGGGCAAGCAGGCGCGCGAGGACGGCGCCAACTGGAGCGACAATGTCGTCGGCGACGTGGTCGAAGCGGTGATCGGCGCGATTTACCTCGAGGCAGGGCTGGATGCGGCGGAGGCTTTGATCCGCCGCCTGTGGACGCCGCTGATCGACGAGCAAAGGGGCGTGCCCAAGCATCCGAAGTCGGCGCTCCAGGAACTTGCAGCGGCACGCGATCTGCCCAATCCCAATTACGAAGTGGTGTCGCGAACCGGCGCTCATCACGCGCCCAAGTTCACCGTGCGCGTTTCGATCAAGACGCTCGGCGAAGCGGAGGCTGAAGGGCCGAGCAAGCAGGAAGCGGAAACCGAAGCTGCGAAGGCTTTGTTAGAGAAGCTGAAATGAGCGACGCACAAACACACGCCGGTTTTGTGGCTGTCATCGGCGCGCCCAACGCGGGCAAGTCGACGCTGGTGAATGCGCTCGTCGGCCAAAAGGTCGCGATCGTCTCGGCCAAGGCGCAGACGACGCGCGCGCGGCTGATGGGCATCGCAATCGAGGGCGCGGTTCAGATCCTGCTGGTCGATACGCCCGGCATCTTCCAGCCACGCCGACGGCTCGACCGTGCTATGGTGCAGGCGGCCTGGTCCGGTGCCGACGACGCCGACCTCATCCTGCTGGTGGTCGACTCCGACGACGGAATCACAAGCGAGGTCGAACGGGCGATCGCGGGCCTCGAAAAGCGCCAGCACCCGCTCTTCATTGCTCTCAACAAGGTCGACCTGGTGAAGAAGCAGAAACTGCTCGGCCTATCCGCGCAACTGACCGAACCGTTGAAGCCCGACCAGGTCTTCATGATCAGCGCGGCTGAGGGCGACGGTGTTGCCGACCTCAAGCGGGCGCTCGCCGATGCGATGCCGGAAGGCCCGTGGCTCTATCCGGAAGACGAGGTGTCGGACGCTACGGACCGCATGGTCGCGGCCGAGCTGACCCGGGAGCAAATCTACGAGCAGCTTCACCAGGAACTGCCCTATGCGTCTGCGGTCGAGACGGAGACATGGCAGGATCGGCCGGACGGCTCGACCGAAATCCGCCAGCAGATCCTGGTCGAGCGCGACAGCCAGAAGGCGATCGTCATCGGCAAGGGCGGGCGGCGGCTCAAGGAGATCGGGCAGGCCGCTCGCGAGGCGATTGCGCAGCATCTCGGGCGGAAGGTCCACCTCTTCCTTCACGTGAAGGTGAACCCGAAGTGGGGCGAGGACCGGCACCTTTACCAGGACATCGGCCTGGAGTGGGCTGATTAGTCGCGCGCGGCCTGTCCGCGGGACAGGCGAGCACGACTAACGGAGGATTTCGTCGAGCCAAGCGGGCACGAGCTCTCCCGCCCGACCAATTCGGCTTTCGTCGAACAGGAAGCTGCCCATGCTCGGCTCGAGGTTCATCTCCAGCGTAGCTGCACCGCAATGGCGAGCGGTCTGCACGAAACCAGCGGCCGGATAGACGGCGCCCGAGGTGCCGATCGAGACGAACAGGTCGCAATGCCGAAGCGCCTCGTCGATGCGCTCCATCTCGTACGGCATCTCTCCGAACCAGACGATGTCCGGACGGACCAATCCCGCGGCCCCGCAACTTGGGCATTCGGCGCCGGTCCCCATCGGCCCGCTCCAGCCGAACCGCTCGTTGCACTTGAGGCACCAGCCGCGCGTCAGCTCGCCGTGCATGTGGATGAGCCGCTTCGATCCGGCGCGCTCGTGGAGATCGTCGACATTCTGCGTGACGAGCAGGAACTCTCCAGGCCAATCGGTATCGAGCCGCGCCAGCGCCTCGTGGGCCGCATTCGGCTCGACGGTCCCGAGCTTCGCCCGCCGCGTATCGTAGAAGGCGTGGACGAGCGCCGGATCGCGCACGAACGCTTCCGGAGTGGCGACATCCTCCACTCGGTGCCCCTCCCAAAGCCCGTCGGGACCGCGAAAGGTCGCAAGGCCGCTTTCGGCGGAGACTCCCGCTCCTGTCAGGACCACGATGTTCCGGATGCTCTCCATGCCGCCCTTCCTAGCGCCGAATGGCAAACGAGCCGAGGTGCTCGATTTGCCCTTCCACCTTATCTTTTGTTAGGGTGGTCGGATGTTTCAAGGACGGGAGATTCTTCAACCAATGCAACATCGTAGACTCGCAAAGCTGGCCTTCGCCGCCGCCCTCGCCGCAGCGCCGCTGGCCTTTTCGTCGGCCGTTGCGGCCACGCCCGCCGAGGTGAAGCCCGGAATGCAGGTCGTCGATCCGAGCGGCGGCGCGGTCGGCACCGTCACCGGCATCAAGGGCGACATGCTGATCCTCAAGACCGCCAAGCACGAAGTGCAGCTGCCGCTGGCCTCCTTCACCGCCGACCAGGGCAAGCTGCTGTTCGGAATGACCGCAGCCCAGCTCGATGCAGCGACCGAGCAGGCGATGGCTGCAGCGAGTGCGGCCGTGACGCCGGGTGCGAACGTCTACGGCAGCGACGGAACGCTCGCCGGCACGATCGAATCGATCGATGAGACGCTTGTGAAGATCAAGCTCGCCGACGGGAAATCGGTGCGCATCCCGCGCAACGGCGTTTCCGGAAGCGACAAGGGCGCCGTGCTGGGCATCACCACGGCCAAGCTCACTGAGCTGGCGACGCAAGCCACCGCCGATACTGCGACGCCGGAGCCGCAGGCCGCCGACGCCAGCACCACGACTCCGAAGGGCAAGTAACCGGGCGCCGGTTCCGCTCACCGATGCGGAACCGGCCACCTCATGCTAGTGACTGTGAATGGCGCGCGGACGCATTCGCATTGGCATCGGTGGCTGGACCTTTCCGCCGTGGCGCGGCGTCTTCTATCCGCCGGACTTGCCGCAGAAGCGGGAGCTGGAGTTCGCATCTCGCCGGCTCGGCGCGATCGAAATCAACGCGACCTTCTACGGGCGCCAGAGCCCGAAGAGCTGGGAGAAGTGGGCGGACACCGCTCCCGATGACTTCCAGTTCGCAATCAAGGGTTCGCGCTTCTGCGTGACGCGGACCCGTCTCGCGGAGTGCTCCGAGGGGCTGCAGAATTTCTTCGCGCAAGGTTTCGCCGCGCTCGGTCCGAAGCTTGGGCCGGTCCTGTGGCAGTTCGCTCCGCGCCGGCAGTTCGATCCGGAGGACATCGCGGCGTTCATCGACCTACTGCCTGCCGAGCTCGATGGAATCAGGCTCCGCCACGCGATGGAGCCTCGTCACGAGAGCTTCCGCGACGAACGCTTCTTCGACCTATGCCGCAAGCGCGACATCGCCATCGTCTTCGAAGATTCCGATGAATTTCCGCTCATTGAAGCAGATACGGCCAGCTTCGCTTACGCACGCCTGCAATGCATGAATGAGGACGTGCCGACGGGCTATTCTCCGGCAAAGCTCGACGAATTCGCCGAGCGGATCCGCGGCTGGGCCGACGGCGGCCGGGACTGCTACATCTTCCTGATCAACGGCGCGAAAGTGCGAGCGCCCGCTGCCGCGCTAGCCCTGCGGGAGCGGCTCGGCTAACAACCGCGCGATGAGCGCTGTCCGCATCACCTTGTTCGCGCCGAACGGGCGCATGGGGAAAGCCATTGCCGCCGCGGCTGCCGAAGCCGAGGGGTTCGAAATCGACCAGGATCATGGCGACGTGCTGGTGGATTTCTCGGCACCCGCAGCGCTTTTGGAGAGCCTCGATCGAGCGGCCAGTGGCGGCATTCCGATTCTCGTAGGAACAACCGGCCTCGATGCGCAGGCGGACCAACTGATTGCAGAGGCGGCAAAGACAATCGCCGTTCTCCGCGCCCCCAACACTTCTCTCGGGGTTGCGGTCCTTTCCGATCTTGTCGAGCGGGCGGCGAAGGCCCTCGGCCCCGACTGGGACATCGAGATCCTTGAGATGCACCACCGCATGAAAACCGACGCGCCGTCAGGCACTGCGCTGGCGCTCGGTAAGGCGGCGGCCAAGGGCCGCGGCACGCCGCTGCGCGCCGAACGCGGCCGCGACGGCACCGGCCGAAAGCGGGAGCAAGGCGCGATCGGTTTCGCCTCGCTCCGCGGCGGCACGGTCGCAGGCGAGCATGACGTGATATTCGCCGGAGCGGAGGAGCGGCTGATCCTGTCGCATCGCGCCGAGAGCCGAATGATCTTCGCTCGCGGAGCGCTCGCGGCCGCTCGCTTCCTCGTCAGCAGGCCCGCAGGCCTCTATTCGATGCGCGACGTCATCGCCGGCTGATGAAGAAGGAGCAGGTTTTCGAGTTCTTCCGGCGCCTGGCAGAGGACAATCCATCGCCGACAACCGAGCTCGAGTCCGAAAACACCTATCAGCTGCTCGTGGCCGTCGTCCTCTCAGCCCAGGCAACCGATGCCAGCGTCAACATTGCCTGCCGACCGCTGTTCAAGAGTATCCGGACCCCGCGCCAGATGGTCGCGCTCGGCGAAGACCGGCTTCGCGACGCGATCAAGACCATCGGCCTGTTCAACACCAAGGCGAAGAACGTTATCGCCTTGTCCGAGGCGCTGATCCGCGATTTCGGCGGCGAGGTGCCGCGAACGCGCGAAGAGCTTCAGTCGCTGCCCGGCGTCGGCCGCAAGACTGCCAATGTCGTCCTCAACACTGCTTTCGGCGAGGAGACGTTCGCGGTCGACACGCACGTCTTCCGGGTCTGCAACCGCACGGGCCTAGCCCCCGGCAAGAACCCGGACGAAGTCGAAGCGAAGCTCGACAAGGTCGTGCCGCAGCCGTTCCGCCGCGACGCCCACCATTGGCTGATCCTGCACGGCCGCTACACCTGCAAGGCGCGGACGCCGGAATGCTGGCGGTGCGTGGTGGCGGACCTGTGCCGCTACACGCCGAAGACGCCTGAGCCACGAGCAAAGCCAGGCACGTCTGGGAGACGTGCCGCTTAGCTCGTCTAAGACCAAATCCGCTCGAAGCGGCTCCCGAGGGTCGTCAGAAGCTCATATTGGGTGAGACCCGAGGCCTCCGACGCGGTCGGAAGGTCATAGTCGAGCTCGACCCAATCGCCTTCCTTGAGTTCAGTTGCAGCGTCGCAGCCAAGGGCGACCAGGTCCATGGACACACGGCCCAGGACCGGAAGCGTGAACTCGCCTGCGAAAGCATTTCCCCGGGCTGAGAAGCCACGCAGATAGCCATCGGCGTAGCCAATGTTGACGATCGCCGCTTCGGTGTCCGTGGGGGCCACGAAGGTCGCGCCATAGCCGCAGCTCTCGCCGGTACGGATGCGACGGCGCTGCACGACCTGTGCGTCAACGCGCGCGACCTGGCGGATTGCGCCTGCGGCTTCGGGTCGCGGAACGCCGCCGTAAAGAGAGAGGCCGGGACGAACGAGGTCGAAGCTGTAATCGTGGCCAAGGCAAATCCCTGCGGAGTTCGCCATCGCGCGGCGCTTCGCCGGAACCGCGGCCACGACCTCCCGGAAGTCGGTCAGCTGGCGCGCATTCATCCGCGAATCCTCGTCGGCGCACGCGAGATGGCTGTGGAGGGTATCGATGGTCAGGCCTTCGACCGCGGCAACTTCTTCAGGCCGAAGCCCGAGCCTGTTCATGCCCGTATCGATCATCACATCGGCGGGGCGATCGGGAGCAATTGCCTTCCACCGCGCAACCTGTTCGGCACTGTTGAGCACCGGGCGAGCTTCGGACTGAACCGCAGTGTCTACGTCCTCCGGCCCGACGCCGTGGAGCACCACGAGCGAGCTGTCGCCGGGTACCGGGCCCAGATCCTCCGCCTCAGCATAGGTCGAGACGAAGAACGTCCGGCAGCCGGCGTCGTGAAGTGCCCGCATGGTTTCGCGAGCGCCAAAGCCATAGCCATCGGCCTTGATGGCGGCACCGGCCGGGACGCCCGCGCGGTCCTCGAGCCAGTGCCAGTTGTGCTGGAGCGCGGCGCGGTCGAGCCTGAGGCGGAGCGGGCGATGCATCGGCGCGGCCTAGCCGCCGCCCTGCCCCGCGTCGAGTTTCGCTTTTGCCGCCGACCAGTCGCGGCCATCGAAATTCTCGACGACCAGCTCCACCGGCTCATCGAGGCAATTGGCGTTGACGCTCCAGCAGTCGGGGTGCGACCGCGGCTGATAGAAGCTCTTCACCCCGCAATGCTTGCAGAAGAGGTGCTGCGCCGCTCCCGTCCCGAAGCGGTAGCTGGCGAGCGCGTCACGCCCGGTCAGAAGCTCGAACTTCTCGTGCGGCACATTGATGTGGAGATAGCCGGTCATCCGGCACACCGAGCAATTGCAGTCGAGCGCGGGCGCCGGCGGCTCAGGCATTTCCGCCTCGAACCGCACAGCCCGGCAGTGACATCCGCCCTGAACTTTCATGCGCCTACACGTAGTGCGGTTCGGGGCGCTCGCGAAGCTCTTCGTAGTGGACGAGTGCGGCAATGGGTCCGAGCGGCACCGGACGTCCTTGGCGGAAGGCCAGCTCCCCGCGGTCGCAATCTTCGGCGCGGACGTACCCGTTGATGTAGAAGCGGCGCTTGTGAGTGGACTGGTTGTGGCCGGAACCGTGAACCAGATACGGGCTCCAGAGCGCCAGATCTCCCGGTTCGAGCACGAGATCGATGGCATCGGAGGAGGATAAGCCGACGTCTTCCAGCGCCGCGTCCGTCAACGGCGTCCCCAGCGCTTTCCTCGAACAATCCATTCCGAGATCGCCGCGCAGGTGGCTTCCGGGAATGAAGCGCATTCCTCCGGCCTCGGGCGTGTGCGGATCGATGGCGAGGCCGGTCTGCACATAGGAATCGGCGAGGTTGCGGTAGGCCCAGGCCGGTCGCCGCGACCGGCTGTCCTGGTGCCACGCAAAATCGCCGAGCGAGCCCGGCGCCTTCCAGTGCACCTGGTTGATGATCTGCTTGAGGTCCGGGCCGATCAGCGGCTCCAGCAGCCGCACGACGCGAGGGTCCAGCCGGACCGCATTCATCACCGCCTGGTGATAGGACGGCCATTGCACCATCCGGACGACCGGCCGTCCATCCATTCCGTCGGCGACATTGTAGAAGAGATTGCCGTGGCGGAAGCTTCGGCCGTGAGCCAAGGCTTCGGCGTGAAGCTGGTCGGTCGCGGCGGCGATTTCAGCGAGCTCATCGGGCGAGAACAGGCCCCGGATGACGGCATATCCGTCGCGCGCGAAGTCCGAAACATGGTCGGGTTCGCTGTCGGTGCTGATTCGAAGCCCGCCCGGCTGCGGGAACCCCATGACTCACCTCCGCCCGCCGCGCAGGATACAGGAAGTGATTGAGATAGCCAGAGTTTTCGTGGCTACTCGACCGTCACGCTCTTCGCGAGATTACGCGGCTGGTCGACGTCGGTGCCTTTGAGCACGGCCGTGTGATAGGCGAGCAGCTGCACCGGCACTGCGTAAACGATCGGCGCGATCAACGGGTGGACCTCCGGCATTTCGATCGTGGCGAGGCAGCCCTCGCCCGCCTCGGCGATGCCCTTGGCGTCGCTGATTAGCACGATCTTCCCGCCGCGGGCGCGGACCTCCTGCATGTTGCTGACGGTCTTTTCGAACAGGGGGCCGGACGGCGCGAGGACGATCACCGGGACATTATCGTCGATGAGCGCGATCGGCCCGTGCTTCATCTCGCCGGCGGCGTAGCCTTCGGCGTGGATGTAGCTGATCTCCTTGAGCTTCAGCGCCCCCTCCAAGGCCATCGGGTAATAAGGCCCGCGGCCGAGGTAGAGCACGTCCCGCGCGGGGACGATCAGGTCCGCCATGGCAGCGATCTCGTCGTCATGACCAAGCGCCGCATTCAGCGCTGCCGGAGCCTGCTGCAGGTGCGCGACGATGGACTTCTCGTCCTTGCGCTCGATCTGACCGCGCGCGCAGGCGAGGTTCGCGGCAAGCGCCGCGAGCACCGCCAGCTGGCAGGTGAAGGCCTTGGTCGAGGCCACGCCGATTTCCGGACCAGCGTGCGTGGGCAGGAGCAAATCGGCCTCGCGGGCCATCGAGCTGGTGGGCACATTGACCACGACCGCGATCCGCTGGCCCTGCTCCTTGGCGTGGCGGAGCGCGGCGAGCGTATCCGCCGTCTCGCCCGACTGGCTGACGAAGAGTGCCAGTCCGCCAGGCTCGAGAACGGGAGTGCGATACCGGAATTCGGACGCGACATCGATGTCGACGGGTACGCGCGCGAACTGCTCGATCCAATATTTTGCGACGAGACCGGCGTAATAGCTCGTCCCACAAGCAACGATCGTCAGCCGATCGATCGCGGCAAGGTCGAAGTCGATGTCGGGAAGCGCGACCTCCCCCTCGAACGGCCGGACGTAGCTTTGGAGCGTATCGGCAACCACCACCGGCTGCTCGAAAATCTCCTTCTGCATATAGTGGCGGTAATTGCCCTTCTCGATCGGCGCGGACGAGGCGCCCGACTCGACGATCTCCCGCTCGACCGGCCTGTTCTCCCGGTCGAAGATCTCGATTGCTTCGCGGCGAACGACCGCCCAGTCACCCTCCTCCAGATACGCGATGCGTTGCGTCCAGGGAGCAACGGCAATCGCGTCCGACCCAAGGTAATTCTCGCCATTGCCGAAGCCGACGGTCAGCGGCGCCCCCATCCGCGCCCCGATGATGAGATCGGGGTCGTCGCGGAACAGAAAAGCGATGGCGAAGGCGCCCTGAAGCCGCGGAAGGACCGCCGCGACAGCGTCCTGAGGCGACTTGCCCTGCTCGACCTCCCGCGCAACGAGGTGGCCGACGACCTCGGTATCGGTCTCGCTCTCGAACGTGCGGCCTTCCCCGATCAGCTCCTCGCGGAGCGGCTTGAAATTCTCAATGATGCCGTTGTGCACCAGCGCGACCCGCCCGACGATGTGCGGATGCGCATTGCCTTCGGTCGGTGCGCCGTGGGTCGCCCAACGGGTGTGCGCGATTCCGACGTCCCCGCCCAGCGGGTCGGCCTCGAGCCGGCGTTGGAGATTCTCGAGCTTGCCCTCGGCGCGGCGGCGGCTGAACTCGCCGTCGATGATCGTGCAGATGCCCGCCGAATCATAACCGCGATATTCGAGCCGCTTCAGCCCCTCGAACAGGCGGATGGCGACTTCCTTGTTGCCGACAATTCCAACGATTCCGCACATGTTACTCGGCAGCCTTCCTCGCCATTCGCTCGCGGAAACGGCGAGCCCAGCCGGCGATGCCCTTCTGCTCGCTGCGCTCGATGGCGAGGCTGTCTGCTTCAACATCGCTTGTGATGACCGAGCCAGCGCCAACGACCGCGCCTTCGCCGACCACGACCGGGGCCACAAGCGACGTGTTCGAGCCGATGAAGGCCCCGGCCCCGATGATCGTCCGGTACTTGCCGAAGCCGTCATAGTTGCAGGTGATCGTCCCCGCGCCGATGTTGGCGCGGTCTCCCACTTCGGCGTCCCCGACGTAGGAGAGGTGGTTGACCTTCGCACCCGGCCCGACGGTCGCCTTTTTCAGCTCGACGAAATTCCCGACCTTGGTGTGATTGGCGAGGCTGGTCCCGGGACGGATGCGGGCGAACGGGCCGATTGCGGCCCCTGCCCCGATCGTCGCCCCTTCGATATGGCTGAACGCCTTGATCGTCGTGCCGTCGGCGACGGCGACACCGGGCCCGAAGACCACGTGCGGCTCGACGGTGACATCGCGGCCCAATTTCGTGTCGTAGGCGAACCAGACGCTCTCCGGATCGATCAACGTCGCGCCATCCTGGAGCGCCTGCTCCCGCCGGCGCCTCTGCCACTCGAGTTCAAGGTGGGCGAGCTCGGCACGGCTGTTCACCCCCGTCGCCTCATAGGCGTCGCACTCTATCGCCACGGCTTCGCGGCCCTCGGCCGCCGCAATGTTGACGATATCGGGGAGGTAATATTCGCCGGCGGCATTGTCGTTGCTGACCTTGCCCAGCCAGCGGAAGAGGTCCGGCGCCCGTGCTGCCATCATTCCGGAGTTGCACAGGTTGACCGACCGCTCGTCCGGATTGGCATCGCGATATTCGACCATCTTGGCGATCTGGTCGCCCTCGCCGAGGATGATGCGCCCATAGGCTGCCGGGTCCTCGGGCCGGAACGCCAGCACGACCACACCGGGACCATCGCTGCCGTCGAGCCGTTCGAGCATCCGGCGAAGGGTATCGGCCTCGACGAACGGCACGTCTCCATAGAGCACGACGACGGGGCCATCGTAGCCATCAAGCGCCGGCTTGGCCTGGAGAACGGCGTGGCCGGTGCCTTTCTGCTCCGCCTGGTGGGCAACGGCCACATCACGGCCGTTCAGGGCGACTTCCACCTGGTCGCGTCCCTTGCCGACGATGACGACACGGCGTTTCGCGCCGATCCCGTCGACCCTGTCGAGGAGATGGAGAAGCAACGGCCGGGAGGCGATCGGGTGAAGGACCTTGTGCGTGTCGGAGCGCATCCGGGTGCCCTGCCCGGCGGCGAGAATCACGACTGCGAAATCAGCTACCTGCGTCATTTCGATGCTGCATGACATGCCCCAGAGGCCAGCGCCAGTGGTCGGGAAAGCAAAAGGGCGGCCCAGAAGGACCGCCCTTGGCAGAGGAACTCGCGACGTCGCTTAGAAAGCGGCCGCGTAGGCCTCGTTTCCGACGAAGCCCATCTTTTCCACGTGGGCACGCTTGGTGATCGCAAGGACCTCATCGACCAGCGCGTAGCGGGCGTTCGGTTCCGGCTGCAGGTGGAGCTCCGGAATCGGATCCATCTGCTGCGTGGCATCGAGGTACAGGCGCAGCTGCTGCGGGGTCACCGGGGTGCCATTCCACAGGATCTGCCCGCTTCCGGTGATCACGACCTTGTTCTTGGTCGGAAGGATCGGCGGAGGCGGCGTGTTGGTCGTGTCCTGCGGAAGGTCAAGCTTCACGGCATGAGTCTGCGGCGGGATGGTGATGATGAACATGATCAGGAGCACCAGGAGGACGTCGATCAGCGGCGTCACATTGATGTCCAGCATCGGATCGCCGGATGGGTTGTCGCCCGTGGATTGCATCGACATTGCGGGGAACTCCTACTCGCGAACGCCAGCGAGCGGCGCCGGCTCGGAGATGAATCCGATCCGCGCGAAACCTGCGCGCTGCATTGCGAAAATGGTGCCGCCAATACAGCGGTACGGCGTATTGATGTCACCGCGGATGTGCGCTTCGGGCATATTCTCCTCGGTGAGATTCTGAACGCCGCCGACCTTGTCGATCTGGTCCTTCAGCTTCTTCACCGCGCGATCGAGCAGCTCCTGGCTGTCGACCCGCGTGAGGTTCCAATACACTTCGCAGCTGCCGTCCTTGGCGCCCCTCACGGAGAGCGAGACGTTTTCCGGCTTCGTGACCGTCGGTTCATAGCGAACCGACGGAAGCTTCACCGGCACGTTCTGGATGACCACCGGAACCGTGATCAGGAAGATGATCAGGAGCACCAGCATCACGTCGGTCAGAGGAACGACGTTGATGTCCGACATGGCTTCTTCTTCGCCTTCGGCTGGTCCTACACTTACTGCCATTGATCGTGTGCCTTCATCTTTGTCGAGCTTTCGAAGGCCGGACCGGGCGAAACCCGGTCCGGCCGCTCGACTGCGTTACGCCGTCGGAGTTTCTGCTCCGGTCTGCGTCGCACCGGTGCGGACCGGCTGACGGCCGCCCGGATTGCCTGCCGTCGTGGTCGACGGGCGCGAGCCCGAGGACTTCTCGGCGCCGAAGCGCGGCTTAACCGAACCGCCCGACATGACGTAGCCGTGGAGGTCGTTCGTGAACGCCGCAAGGTCCTCCATGATCGACTTGTTGCGGCGAACGAGCCAGTTGTAGGCGAGCACCGCCGGAACGGCCACGACCAGACCGAGAGCGGTCATGATCAGCGCCTCACCGACCGGGCCGGCAACGGCGTCGATCGAGGCCTGGCCTGCCGCGCCGATCTTAATGAGCGCGCGGTAGATGCCGATGACGGTACCGAACAGACCGATGAACGGAGCGGTCGAGCCCACGGTCGCGAGGAAGGCGAGGCCTTCGCCGAGACGGGCGCCGATCGCACCCTGGCTGCGCGCCAGGCTGTTCGCCATCCAGTCATGCTGGTCGATGGGATCGGTGAGCTTGCCGTGCTGCTCCTGGGCGAGAATCGTGTCGTCCACGATCGCGCGATAGGCGCTCTTCGGGTCGAGCTTGGTCGATGCCTCGCGAAGGTTGGGAGCGTTCCAGAAGCCCGCCCGGACCTTGCGGCCCTGGCTGATGATCTTCTGCTGCTGCATCAGCTTGGTGAACAGGATGTAGAAAGAGAAGATCGACATGCCCACCAGGATGATGAACACCGACCAAGCGATGATGCCGCCCTGCTGGAGAGCGGGCAACAGGCCATAAGGATTAGCGCCAGTGGTGGCTGCTGCGGGAGTTGCCATTGTTCGTTACTTTCCTCTGCTAAAGTCCGTTGCCGTGTCAGCCCTGAAGCTGCCAGACGATTGATTGGGTGTAGGTGTCGGTCGTTGGACTACCGTTGCTCAACTTGGCGGGGCTGAACCGCGCTCGCGACGAAAGAATTCGACAGGTGGTACTGTCCAGCGTCCGCGATCCGCTCGAGCCGACGACGTCACAGCCGGTCACGCGGCCGTTCGTGCCGATCGAGAGCCTGACTGTCACGCGTCCCGTCTCGTTATTTCGGATCGCAGATTCAGGGTAATCATCGCTGGTGATGAGGCCCTGGAGATTGCCCTTCACGCTCTGCGCCTTCGTAATCTTTGCCGGAGGCGGCGGCGGCGGGGCCGGCGGAGCCTGCGGCGTGATGATCACCGGCGGGGCTTCGCGCACGGTCTGGATGACGGGCGCTTCGATCGGCGCGGTGCGGACGATTGGGGGCGGAGCGACAACCGGCGGCGGCGTTTCCTGCTTTTCCGGTGGCGGCGGCTGCTCAGGTGGCGGCGGCTGCTCCTCCACGTCGAAGGTTTTCAGGTTTTCGGCGGCGTGCTTGATCACGTTGTACGCGAGGCCAGTGACAATCGCATAACCGAGCGTGAACTGGAGGATGGCGACGATGATGATCGCCAAAGTCCGATTGCCGCTAAGCTCTTTCTTCTGGGCGTAAGACATTAACCCACAATTCTCCTCGAGACGCCGTGAACTCCACGGTCGGACCGGGCCTCCCCATTGCAGCCCCGTCGCCAGGATTTGGAAGCTAACCATGTGTTAAAGTCACATGGGCAGCAAGCGGGCCTCCTTATTAGCGGTTCAAGTGCGGTGCAAGGGCTTTTGTTCCAGCAGCCGAACGTCTCTTCAAACGGAGGGGGCCGCGCCCTTGAACGAAGCGATTTCCACGCCCACCCCTTTCGCGTCGCGGTAGATGTCCGGCTTGGAGGTGGTAACCCGGAGCGCCTTGACCCCGCACATGGCTGCCAGGCGCAGGTAAACGGCCTCGGCAAGCGTCTCCTGGAGGTTGTAGCGGCGCGCCCCTGCAATCTCCAACACCTGGTGACGGACATGGTCGTAATCCCATGCCCCACCCGGATCGTCCTCGGCGGGGGCCTGATGGTCGCCGAGCCAGACCTCGACTGTGACGAGAAGCCGCTGAGGTACTCCGATCTCGAATTCGTGGAAGCCGATATCGGCCATGACCTCGAGCGAATCGAGCAGGATCTTGGCGCTTTTCGGCCGCAGTGAATCGGGCAGGAGCCCGTCGAGTTTGGGTTGGTCCATCATGGCTCCAGGAATTGAACGTCGCGGTTCGGCGGGTCGAGCCGCTGGCCGCCATCGATTGTGAGAAGCTCGCCGGTCACCGCCGGACTGGCGATCAGATAATCGATCGCAGCGATAATGTCTGCGGAGGTCACGCCCCTGCCGAGCGGATTGTTCTCGTGCATGGCCCGGAAATTCTCGTCACTCTGGCCCGGCGACTTGAGCATCAGCGCCGGAGCGACGGCGTTGACCCGAATCCCCTTTGGCGCGAGCGCGCGGGCGGCAAGCTCACTGGCGGCCAGAAGTGCGTGCTTGGAGAGCGTGTAGCTTAGGAAATCGGGATTCGGCGCAACGACCTTCGAATCGAGCATGTTGACGACCAGCGCGTCACCGCCCGTATGCCGGGCTGCCATTTCCTGCATGAGGAGCACTGGCGCCTGCACGTTCGCCTTCATGTGGGCGTCGAATTCCTCGACGTCGAATTCGCCGAATCCGTCCCAGGCAAAGCGTGCGGCGTTGTTGACGAGCAGTCGAACGGGCGGCAGCCCCTCAGCCGCCACAAAAATCCTCTCGGCACAGTCGGGATCGCCGAGCTCCGCGGCTGCTGCCTTCGCGCCTGCCGGAACCTCGTCGCCCTCGCGCCGCACATGGGCAAGCACGGTCCAGCCGCGCTCGACAAGCGCCGCCGCGACATCCGCGCCGATCCGCTTGCCGGCGCCTGTGACGATGGCCGTTCCGGGCTTCTCCATGAGCGCTAGTTGTCATTGCGCGCGAAGCGAAGCAATCCAGCGCCATGCCGGAAAGCCGTCCGCCGATCGATCTCAAGGGAGTTTCCCTGGCCCAGCTCCAGGCGCTGATCGACGAGCGGCGCCATCCACCCGTCGACAAGTGGAACCCGTCCCTATGCGGCGACTCGGGAATGCGGATCGCCCGCGACGGCACCTGGTTTCACAGCGGCAGTCCGATCCGCCGGCCGGCGATGGTACGGCTGTTCTCGACGATCCTGCGACGCGAGCCCGACGGCAGCCATGTTCTTGTTACGCCTGTCGAAAGACTCACGATCGATGTGGAGAGCACGGCGTTCCGCGCGATCGAGATGCGCAGCGAAGGCACAGGCCGCGACCGCAATATTTGGGTCGCCCTCAACAGCGGCGACGCCGTCCTCATCGGCCGCGACCATCCGCTGATCATGGCCGAGACTCCGCGCGTGGCGGTGCGCCACGGCCTCGAAGCCGAGCTGTCGCGCCCCATTTATTACGAGCTTGCGCAGATCGCGCTCGACGAAGGCGCCGACCCGCCCGGCATCTGGAGCGATGAATGCTTCTTTTCCCTGACGGCCGCACAATGACCCTCGCAGACCGGCTTCGAGCAAGCCTGGCCGCTCCGCCCGTCGAGCCGCCTGTTGCCGGCGACCTTCCTGAGCTTCGCGCCGGCGCCACAATTGGCGCTGCCGTGCTGATCGGAATAACGGATCGGACTGAGCCTGGCGTGCTGCTCACCGTTCGGCATGAGAACATGCGGACCCACGCCGGCCAGATCGCTTTTCCGGGCGGCCGCATCGATCCCGGCGAAGATGCGGTCGCGGCCGCCCTTCGCGAGGCGCAGGAGGAGCTTGGGCTCGATCCATCGCTCGCCGAGCCGGTCGGGCGGCTTGAAGATTACCGCACCGTCACCGGCTTCATCGTCACTCCAGTAATCTCCGTCATTCCGGCCGATCTCGAACTCGCATCGCACGAGGCGGAGGTCGCCGACTGGTTCGTGGCGCCGCTGGCGTTTCTCCTCGATCCGGCAAACCAGCAGCTCCAGACAGCAGTTTTCGGCGGCCGCGAGCGCCGCTACTGGCAGATCGAATGGAACGGCAGGCGAATCTGGGGGGCAACCGCGGCCATGCTCGTTAACCTGTCGCGGCGGCTGCAATGGAGCTGAAGCTCGACCCGAAGAAATGGCGTCGTCGCCAGGGGATGGAGAAACTGCTGGAGGCGGTGGGCGCGAACGAGCGCGAAACCCGCTATGTCGGGGGCGCGGTCCGCGACGACCTTCTCGGCCTGCCGGTGAACGACGTCGACTTCGCCACCCGGCTCCGCCCTGACGAGGTCGTCGAGCGGCTCCAGGCTGCAGGATTGAAGGCCGTTCCGACCGGATTCGAGCACGGCACCGTGACTGCGGTCAGCGACGGCCACCCCTATGAAATCACGACGCTGAGACGCGATGTCGAGACTTTCGGCCGCCATGCCACGGTAGCCTTTACCGACGACTGGAAGGAAGATGCAGCGAGGCGCGATTTCACCATCAACGCGCTGATGGCGGACCCGGTGACGGGCGAGATCTTCGATTATTTCGGAGGGCTCGCGGACCTTGAGCAGCGGCACGTCCGCTTCATCGGCGATCCGTTTGAGCGAATCGCCGAGGACCATCTGCGAATCCTCCGCTTCTTCCGCTTCCACGCGCGATTCGGGCGTGGCGCGCCTGACGCCGCCGCACTCGAAGCCTGTACCACCCGGGCAAATGACCTGATGGCCCTATCGCGGGAGCGGATCGCGGACGAGCTATTGAAACTGCTCTCGGTCGCAGATCCGGTCGGCACGGTCAAAATCATGCTGGATCGCGACATCCTGAAGCCGGTGATCCCCGAGATCGAAAAATTGTCCTGGCAGCACCTTCAAGCGCTCGTTGAGAGTGAAAAGCAGTCGGACATGGCGGCAGACCCGCTTCGTCGGCTCTCTTCGCTCCTTCCCCGCGACCCGCAGGTCGCCGGTGCAGTCGCCACCCGCCTTAAGCTTTCGAACCGCGCTAGGAAACGCATCGGCTGCGCCGTTGAGCCGGAGATTTCCGATCCTCGGGCCGCCGCCTATCGGAACGGCGTCGAATGCGCCGTCGACCGATTGCTGCTCGCGGGCCGGGCTTCGGACGCGGCGGAGATCGCGGCCTGGACTCCGCCCCGGCTCCCGATCGGCGGCGGCGGGCTCATCAAGCGGGGACTCGCGGAAGGACCGGTGGTCTCCCGAACCTTGCGCGCGATCGAGAGCCGCTGGATCGCAGCGGGCTTCCCGAGCGGAGCGGAGTTGGACGACATCGTCTCCCAAGAGCTCTCCAGGGCGCGTTAACCCCGTCTCAATCGGCTGCCGTTAATTCCCCCGGTTAACCGGTCGATGACCAACTCCCGCAAATCTGCGGGAGCGGAGGCGAAGAAGTGGGGCTGCGCCTTGGGACCATTGCTGCGCTCGCAGCCGCTGCCGCGGCGTGCTTCGGCGCGCCCGCAGACGCCGCGACCATCAACGCTGAGGCAAAGGCGAAGGTCGTCAAGCCGGTGGCGATCGAATCCGTACAGGATCTCGACCTCGGGACGATCCTTCTCGGCCCGGGCATATGGTCGGGAGCGATCGTGAAACTGTCGCGAAGCGGCGCCCTAACCTGCCCTACGGCCGTGACCTGCTCGGGAGCCACGCAGGTCGCAATCTACAACATCGTCGGCTCGAACGGACAGACGGTCGTGATTAGCGTTCCGAACGTCACTCTAACCAACCAGTCGGACCCGGCAAAGACGCTGACGCTGGTCCCGGATGCACAGCCGACGGTCCAGCTCACCAATTCCGGCAATCCGGGCACCGATCTTCCGATCGGCGGATCGATCACGATCGATTCGACAACGGCCGACGGCATTTATACCGGCACGTTCAACGTCACCGCAGATTATCAATGATCGGCAGCGATTTGCTCCGGGAGCGCACCTTTTCCCCGCGCTCCTGGGTCATCCGCACCTTGAGCAGGTCCTGGCGCGAGATGATTCCGACGACCCGGCGGGTCTCCGGATTGACGATCGGAACGCGCCCCACGCCGGATTCCACCATCATGTCCGCCACCTGGCCGCACGGGGTGTCCGCGTAGGCATACTGGGTCGAGGCGTCTGAGAGACGATCGCCAAGCTGTCCCTCCCCCTTCTTTGAAACCTGCCAGCGCAAGGCATCGGTACGCGAAACCAGCCCGAGCAGCCGACCCTCCCCATCCACGACGGGATAGGATCGGTGATCGGCCTCCTCGGCGAAGAAGCGCAGTACGTCGGCAATCGGCATGCTAGCCGGAAGCGTCTTCGGCTCGGGGGTCATCAACTGGCCCGCGAGAAGGAATTCGAGCGCGTCGACCGTATATTCGCGAAGGATGTGCCGACCGCGGCGGGCGATCTTCTCCGTCAAGATCGACCGTTTCATGATGAGCACGCTCACTGCATAGGCCGCGGCGGCCGCGGAAATCGTCTCCGGAAGCGCGGACAGGTGATTGGTCAGCTCGGCGGCGAACAATGCCCCGGTCATCGGCGCCCGCATGACACCGCTCATCACTCCGGCCATTCCGACCATCGCCCAGAAGCCCGGATCGCCGGGAAGATACTGGCCGATCAGGAACCCCGCGCAGCCGCCGAGGATCAGCAACGGCGCCACGATTCCGCCCGAAGTGCCGGAGCCGAGCGCTACGAGCCAAACGACCGCCTTGGCGACGAGCAGCAGGAGCACGGCCTTGATGACGAGATCGCCGTCGAGCAGCGCCTGGATGCTTCCGTAGCCGGCGCCGAGCACCCGCGCGTCGAATAGGGCGCCTATTCCGACGACGACCGCGCCGATCGCGGGCCACCACATCCAGTGGATCGGCAAAGCGTGGAAGCCGTCCTCGATCCGGTAGAGCAGGAACGACAGGATCGCCGCCTCAAGACCGGTGGCCAGGCCAATGGCGGCGGCGATTGCGACCGGCTCCATGCCTGCCGGAGTTGGTGCCGCGAACGGAAACAGCGGTCCCGCTCCAACCAGGAGGGGACGCCAGGCGAGCGAGATGAGCACCGCGACCACGACGGGCACGAAGCTCCGCGGCTTCCATTCGAACAGCAGCAGCTCGACCGCGAGCATGATCGCCGCAAAGGGCGTTCCGAATATGCCGGTCATTCCGGCGCAGGCGCCGGCGACAAGCAGGGTCTTCCGCTCGGCGGCGCTCAGCTTGAAGAATTGCGCGAACAGCGACCCGATCGCGCCGCCGGTCATGATGATCGGCCCCTCGGCGCCGAACGGGCCGCCGCTTCCGATCGACACTGCCGACGATAAGGGCTTCAGCAGCGCCACCTTCATCGATAGCTTGCTTTCGCCGAACAAAATCGTCTCGATCGCTTCTGGAATGCCGTGGCCGCGGATCTTGTCGGACCCGAACCTCGCCATCAGGCCGATAATCAGGCCGCCCACAACCGGAACGAGGACCAGAAGCAGTGGCCCGCGTCCGGCGATCACCGAGGAATCGAACGAGAAATTGCCGTACCAGAAGATGTTGGTCGCGAAATAGATGAGCTTGAGCAGCGCCCAGGCGCTGAAAGCTCCGCCGGTGCCGGCAACGATCGCCATCGCGGCGAGCAGGAGCATTCGATAATCGGCGCTATAATCCGCAAGGCGCCGCGGATGTTCGACATTGGTGACTATGGGCATGGCCAAGTCCATGAAAGCATTTGGCTCTGCGATGCAACTTTGGCGGGCGGGCCGAAGGGGCTCAGGCGGACTTGCGGCGGCGGGATTTCCAGCAGTCTAGAGCCGCCTGCGCTTCGAGCGGCTTGGCGAAATAGAAACCCTGACCGTGGGCGCAGCCGAGAGTCGCCAGCGTCGTTGCAAGCTCGACCGTCTCGACACCTTCGGCGGTCGTCGTCATCCCGAGAGCGTCGGCGAGGCTGAGCACCGCTCGGACGATCGCGACCGCATCGGGATCGACCATCATCCCGGAAATGAAGCTCTTGTCGATTTTAAGCACGTCAATCGGCAGCCGCTGCAGATAAGCAAGGCTTGAATAGCCGGTGCCGAAATCGTCCATCGCCACGGTGGCGTCGAGCGCTTTCAGGGCGTCGAAGACGCGCGTCGCCCGCGCCGGGTCCTGCACAATCGAGCTCTCCGTCAGCTCCAGCGTCAGGCGCTTGCCGGACAGGCCGCTCGATTGGAGAGCCTCCGCGACCAGGGACGGGATGTCGTCGCGCGCCAGCTGGATCGCGGAGAGGTTGACCGCCACGTAACAGGGAAGCGCCTTTCCGGCCATCTTGTCCCATTCAGCGAGCGTGTGCGTCGCCTTGTCCATTGCCCAGCGGCCGAGCTGCAGGATGAGACCGGACTCCTCGGCGACTGGAATGAATTCGGATGGCGAGATTTCGCCGCGGTCGGGATGGTTCCACCGAGCCAGTGCCTCGAAACCCGCGACTTCGCCCGATTTGAGGTTGATGAGGGGCTGGTAGAAGAGCTCGAGCTGGTCCTTGTCCAGCGCCCGGCGAAGCTCCGTCTCGATCGAGAAACGGCGCCGCGCCGCGCTGGCCTCTTCCGGCTTGTAGATCTGCGGCTTTCCGCTCTGCTTGGCCTGCTTCACCGCGAACTGGGCGTTGCGGAACAGCTCCTCCGCCTCCTGCCCGCGATGCATCAGCGCGACGCCGGTCGCGCATTCGACGCGGATGTCGAGATCGGAGATGTGGAATGGTGCCGACATCACTTCCTGGATTCGGGACGCGGCGGTCAGCGCATCCTCGATCCCGCGGCGAAGCGAGACCAGGATCCCGAATTCGTTTCCTCCGGTCCTCGCCAGCACGTCGCCGCCGCGAAGCGCCGACATCAGCCGGCGCGCAAGCGTGATCAGCAGCTCGTCGCCGGCGATGCTGCCCATGCTCTCGTTGATACGGCTGAAGCGCAGAACATCGACGACGAGGACCGCATGCTGCAAGTCTTCACGCAGCCCTTCGCCGATGCTTTCGATCTGTTCGGTGAACGCCAGCCGGTTCGGAAGGCCCGTCAGGCTGTCGCGGAGCATTTCGGCCCTCAGGCTCCGCTCCGCCTGGACCTCGACGGTCCTGTCGACCAGGCTCATCAAACAGCGCTGCGGCGAACCAGACTCCGCCGCCAAAGGTGCAAGCTTGATCCTGAGATAGCGGGCGGCAACGCCGTCGCCGTCCCTGAAGTCCAATTCGCCCGCCGACAGAGGATCACGGAAATAGCTTTCGAAGAGCTCGGCGATGGGCCCGCTCTTCAGGCAGTCGGCATCGTTCCAGTCGGTCGCGGTGCAGGTCGAGCGAACGACGGCATCCAGGAAACGCGAATTGTGGGCGATGACCATGGGCTTGCCGTCATCGTCCTGGCCGATGACCGCAGCGGCAATCGGAAGCGCACTCAAGAGCGCGAGATCGTCGCCTGCGGCAGCCACGGCGTGAAGTCCGGGCGAATCGCGCCCGCGCGCTCGGGTTCGGCCTCCCGTCCGCTGTTCCGCAGCCTGCATGAAGGCCGCTATGAACGAGAGCGGTTAATTCAAAGTATCCGCTTAAGCGTAAATGGCGGCGGTTATCCGGCGATTGCTAAAAGCGGTTGCTCCGCGGGAAGCCGAGGGGCGGCATCCGTCCGGCCGCTCCCCTGGCGGCGCGCCAAGGCGTGAGATCGATTTCGGTCCGAGTTCGTCCGCTCTCGCCGCCCAGGCTCCAGCTGAGCCCATCAGAGAGGCGGAACGCGATCGCGTCCGACAAACCGCCGTCGCGATAGCGCTGGAGCATGACGCCCTGCCCTCTCGCCAATTCTGGCAGGTCGGAGACCGCGAAGACCAGCAGCTTGCGGTTCTCGCCGACCACGGCGACCGCGTCCGCTCCTACTGGGATCGGCCGGACGACCGACAGTTTCCCGCCGGGTCGGAGGTTCACGAGCTGCTTGCCCTTGCGAGTCTCGGCGATCGTCGCTTCGCCCGAAGCGATGAATCCACGCCCGTCACTCGAAGCGAGGAGCAGCTTCATTCCCGGACCGATCACGAGGAGGTTCACGATTTCGGCCTCGGGCTCAAGGTCGATCTGGAGCCGGACCGGCTCTCCGAAGCCGCGCCCGCCCGGAAGCTTATCGCCCGCAAGGGTGTAGGCGCGGCCGTTGTCGCCGAAGAGCGCCAGCTTGTCTGTCGTCTGGGCGTGGAAGTGGATGAATGGCCCGTCGCCCTCGCGCCACTTCAGCTGCTCGACCTCCTCAAGCGCGACATGGCCTTTCATCGAGCGAATCCAGCCGCGCTGCGAGAGGATGACCGTGATCGGCTCCTTCTCAATCATCGCCGACCAGTCGATCTCGCGCGGAGCCGCCGATTCCTCGATCCGGGTCCGGCGCTCGTCGCCGAACTTCTGCCGGATCGCAGCGAGGTCCCTTTTGAGGCGGGTGCGCTGGCGCGCGGGGCTTTCGATCAGCTTGGCAAGCTCGTCGCGTTCGTTGCGAAGCGCCTCGCGCTCGCGGCCGATCTCCATCTCCTCGAGCTTGCGCAAGCTTCGGAGGCGCATGTTGAGGATCGCTTCCGCCTGCCGGTCGGAAAGCGAGAATTCCGCCATCAGCACCGGCTTGGGTTCATCCTCGCCGCGAATGATCGCAATCACCCGGTCGAGGTTGAGGAAGGCGACGAGGAAGCCGTCGAGAAGCTCAAGCCGGTCGTCGATCTTGCCGATTCTGACCTGGCTCTTGCGGACCAGCACCTGGAACTGGAACTCGAGCCAGGAGGCGAGCGCCTGTTTGAGGCTCATCACCACCGGCGTCCGGGAGGCGTCCAGCACGTTGAGGTTGAGCGGGAACCGCACCTCCAGATCTGTTGTCCGGTAGAGGCTCTCGAGAAGGAGTTCGGGATCGACCGTGCGGCTCCGCGGCTCCAGGATCAACCGCACTTCCTCGGCGCTCTCATCCTTCACGTCGGCGAGGATCGGAAGCTTCTTGTCCGCGATCAGGGAGGCGATCTGCTCGATCAGCTTCCCCTTCTGGACCCCGTAAGGAATTTCGCTGACCAGAAGGTGCCAGGCCCCGCCCTTTTCCTTCTCCTGACTGACCGTTGCACGAAGCCGGAAGGAACCGCGGCCGGTCGCATAGGCCTCGGCAATGGACTCGCGGCTGTCGACCAGGACTCCACCCGTGGGAAAATCGGGCCCGCCGACGAAGTCCATCAGCGCCGAATCTTCCGCCTTCGGATTGTCGATCAGGTGGACGGCCGCATCGATCAGCTCCGACACATTGTGCGGCGGGATAGAGGTCGCCATGCCCACCGCGATTCCGCTCGCGCCGTTGGCGAGCAGATTCGGAAACAGGCCGGGGAAGACCTCCGGCTCTTCTTCCTCGCCATTGTAGGTAGGCCTGAAGTCGACGGTGCCATCATCGACCCCGGCCATCAGCTCCATCGCGACCGCCGTCAGCCGCGCCTCGGTGTATCGGTAGGCCGCGGCATTATCGCCGTCGATGTTCCCGAAGTTCCCCTGGCCGTCGACCAAAGGGTAGCGAAGCGCGAAATCCTGCGCGAGGCGGACCATCGCGTCATAGACCGACGCATCGCCGTGCGGGTGGTATTTGCCGATCACGTCGCCGACCACGCGCGCCGATTTCTTGAAAGCCCCCGCCGGATCGAGACGAAGCAGCCGCATCGCCCAGAGGAGTCGCCGGTGGACCGGCTTCAACCCGTCGCGGACGTCTGGAAGCGAGCGCGCCGTGATCGTGGACAGGGCATAAACGAGGTACCGCTCCGAGAGCGCGGCATCGAACGGGGTTTCAATGAAGGAATCTGACTGCGGATCGGGCATTCCCGCTCGCTAGCAAGCGCCGCAGGATCTTGCCAATGCTCTGCAACGATTCCGCGCCTTCGCGACGTTAATGCTGTGATGCTGGCGAGTCGTTCGCTGCCATCCGGCGAAGCCGCGCCTCGACCAGCTTGATGGCCTTTGCCACCGCGTTCTCGACCGTGAGGTCGCTGGTATCGAGCAGATCGGCATCCGGCGCCTGTGCCAACGGCGCTGCGGATCGCGTCATGTCCCGCTCGTCGCGGGCCTTGAGATCGAGCAGCACATCCTCGTAATGCGCAGGCATCCCGCGCTCCAGGAGCTCGCGCATGCGCCGCTGTGCCCTGACTTCGAGCGAAGCGGTCACAAACAATTTTGCGTCGGCGCCTGGGGCGATCACCGTTCCGATGTCGCGTCCGTCGAGCACCGCCCCGCCCTGTTGCGCGGCGAAATCGCGCTGCCGCTGGATCAGCGCCTCGCGAACCGCCGGATAGGCCGAAATTTTCGAGGCAATCTGGGAGACGGGCTCGCTCCGAAGCTCCGGGTCCTCGAGGTTCGACCCGGCGTCGCCGCAGGCGCGGACCGCTTCGAACTCGCTCGCCGGGTCGCCTCCCCAGCGCCAGAGATTCAAGGCCGCGGCGCGGTACAGGGTCCCCGTGTCCATGTGCGGAAGCTTGAAATGCGCGGCGAGCGCGCGGGCAATGGTGCCCTTGCCGCTTGCGGCCGGTCCGTCGACGGCGATCACGATGCTTCGCCGCTGGCCGTCATTCGATGGGGAACGGTTGTTCAAGCGGCGCGCTTTGACAGCGCCTTATGCCTATGGCAAGGCGCGCGCCGCTCGCGGCTGGCGCCTCTGTCAGGCCGGCGCGCAACAGCCTGATTGGAGCTAGAGACCTCATGGTCAAACCGGAATGGGGCACGAAGCGTACTTGCCCCAAATGTTCGACCCGCTTCTACGACCTTGGAAACGAGGACCCGGTGCATTGCATCGAGTGCGGGACCGAGTGGATTCCCGAGCCTGTGCTCAAGTCGAAGCAGCCGATGCCCTTCGACGCGGGAGAAGCACAAGCGAAGGAAAAGAAAGACGAAGATCTAGAGGCCGAAGAGCTCGTCCCGGACGAGGACGAGGAGCCGAGCGCGGACGACGAGGTTGACCTTGCGACCGACGATGACGATCTCGGAGTCACCAAAGCCGACGAAGACGAGGAAAGCTGATCGGATTTCGCGTTTGCGCCGCGAAGAACATCGCCTAAAGGCGCGGACGATCAGAGGTGTGGGGCCGTAGCTCAGCTGGGAGAGCGTCGCAATGGCATTGCGAAGGTCAGGGGTTCGATCCCCCTCGGCTCCACCATCCTCAACGACATCGACCTGAACCGTCCGCCCGTTGCGGGCGTTGATCGCCGGTCATGAACAAGCCCGAACCCGCCATGTCGTGGCCCGCCTGGGCAACCTGGGCGCTGGTCGCCGTTCTCCTGACGAGCCTGCTCGCCATCGCCGCGACCATCAACGACATCTGGTAGGCGCCGCTACTTCGAGCGCGTGTAGAGGAATGCGGTAATGTCCCGGGCGTCGCGGCTGCTGACGTGAAGGTCCGGCATGCCGGACCCGGGCGTGATCGCCTGCGGGTCCTCGATCCAGCGCACCATATTGTCCGGCGTATTGCTGAGCTTTCCGGCGATGATGGCCTGAGCGGCTATTCCGTCGAGCGATGGCCCGACTTTCCCGGTCGCCTTGCGGACATAGGTCAGGTGGTGGCAGCTGCCGCAACCGTACTGGATGAACATCGCCTGCCCGCGATGCGGATCGCCGGCGGTCGTGGCCGCGGCGTGCGTCCACATCTTGTCGTGACCGCGAAGCGTGTCGGCGACGGCAATCGCCAGCGCCGCCCCTGCAACCAGCACGGCGATCGCCGCAGCGCTGCGCTCAATTGGCTCGTAGCGCATGGCCTGCCTCGCTCGTCTTGAGCCAGTGGTAGAGGAGAAGGAGCGCAGCCGCGCCGTGAAGCACGCCGCCCGGGATCCACATGATGAGGCCCGCGAGCTGCTGGTCCGTGGTGGGCTCCAGGCCGATTCCGCTGAGCTCCATCGCCGCATAATCCGAATACCAGGGGCTCTGGGACAGCGCCATCAAAGCGCCGAGCGCGCCCTCCACGAGCGTCGTCACGAACAAGCAAGCCGCAGACAGCAGATAGCCGCCGCGCCTGGGATTCAGCATCGCCACCCAGAAGAACAGCGACGCGGCGACGAAGCTTAAATGCTGAGCCGCATGCCAGCCGTTGCTCTCCAGTGCCCGGTCGAACAGCAAAGGCGCGTGCCACAGCCACATCACCACCGCCTGGACGATTGTCGCGGTCACCGGCTCGGTTAGCCGCTTCCAGAGGATCGCGAGCGGCGCCTTCCAGCTTCCGCCGAGCGCGCGCCGGAGCGGCGACGGAAGCCCCCACGCAAGCACCCCGCCGGAATGCGAGGCAGCGAGAAGCAGTGTCGCGACGAGCATGATCAGCTCGTGCTCGATCATGTGCAGCGCGAAGCTTTGCTCCCCGCCCTGATGGAGCGGTGATACAAGCGAGAGCATCAACACCGCCCAACCGCCAACGAACAGCCAGGTTCGCGGCCGGTCGACCTTCGACCGTCGAGCCAGCCGCACCGATCCGACCACGAAGATGACCAGAGCCAGCCCGAGCGGAATCACGACCAGCGGGTCGAACTCCCACCCGGGTGTCCGCGAATGCTCGTGCCCCGCATGCGCCCAAGCCGCGGCCGGGACCGCGAGCAGCGAGAGCGGGATCAGGCGCTTCACTGGAAGCATGGCGGAAGGACCAGGGACGCGATGATCGGAAGGATCATCGAGAAAACGAAAAGCGCCGCCGAGCCGACCGAGACGACCGCGACCACCTTTCGGGCGGGCGTCTCCTCCTCGCCACGAATGACCCGCCACGATGCGAGGCCCGCCATGACCGTCACGGCGATTCCAATCAGCGCGACGACGATGAGCGGAATCGGGCTGATCGGCTTGCAATGGTTGAAGACGCCTTCCGAACCGAATTGGTGGACGATCGCTGCGGCGACGATCCCGACCGCGAGCCCAGCCCACGGCACGAACAGGTCGGCAAGCTCGCTTCGCCGCTTCACTGGAACAGCCTCGGCAGCCAGTAGATGAGCACGTAGACAGGCAGCCAGCTCAACCACACAAAGCGCCAGTAAAGGGCGTTCTCGTCAGTATCGACGAAGCGGCGCTTCTGCTCGCCGTGCCGGGTCACCATCAGCCGCCAGAGGATGAACGTGTCCGCCCAGTCGGTCCCGAGATGGGTCGTGTGCATCAAAAGCAGCGCCCACAGGATCGATCCGTAGGCATTGTCGTACCAGAAGACGTTCAGCGAGTTGAACTCGAAGGCGCGGATCAGGATCAGCACCGCGCCAAAGCCGACGACCCAAGGCAGCAGCCGCCTGACCTCGCCGAGGTCCAGCCGCATCGCGGCCTTCTTCACCATCGTGTTGGGGATTTCGCTGATCAGGATCACGATGGTGAACAATGTCCCCGCGAGCAGACCGGGCGGGCGCAACGGCAGCGGCGCCCAGCTCTGCTCGTGGCTCATCAGGAAGAAATAGGCGCCGAACAGCAATGCGAAGCCGGCGGCCTCGATCACCATGAATCCGATGACTCCCCACCAGGTCAGGCTACGATGGCCGAAGCCGTCCGATTCGAGCTTCGACACATCCTCGGTAAAGGCGGGGGTGAGGCTCATGCGATCACCGCCTCCTCGCTCGGCTCCGGTTTCTTCGGCCAGAACCATGCGGTCAGCGCGATTCCGACGGGAAGGATTCCGAACGGAATTGCCCACGGACTGAAGACAGAGCCGACGAACATGACCGTCACCGCAATTGCGGAGACGAAGGGCCAGATGCTGGGCATGGCGCTGGGCTCGCGCGTTTCGGTGCTCGCCGAGACGAACGTTGTGAGCAGAAGCTCGCGCGATTCGACCTTCAGGCCGTAAACCACCGGAAGCCTCGTCCGGTCGTCCCACAGCGGAGTGCGGCTTTCGACCGCCGGGATATGGGCGAAATTATACTCGGCCGGCGGCGAGCTGGTCGCCCATTCGAGCGACGGCGCATCCCATGGATTGTCGCCCGCTTTCTCGCCGGCAAACGAGATGATCATGTTGAGAACGAAAAGGACGACCGCGAGGCCGACGACGAAAGCGCCGATGGTCGACAGCATGTTGGGAAGCTCCAGGCCCATCCCCGCCGGATAGGTATAAACCCGCCGCGGCATGCCCAGCAGCCCGCTGATGTGCATCGGAAAGAAGGCCAGCTGGAAGCCCAGGAAGATCATCCAGAAGCCGATCCGCCCGAGCCCTTCGGACATTCTCCGTCCGGTCAGCTTCGGATACCAGTAAGTGATGGCGCCGAGCAGCGGGAAGACCGACCCGCCGATCAGCACGTAATGGAAGTGGGCGACGATGAAGTAGGTGTCGTGGAGCTGCAGATCGAGCGGGACGGCCGCGATGATCACCCCCGACAGGCCGCCGATCACGAAGGTGAAGAAGAAGGCGATGACGTAGAGGAGCGGCACCTCGAACTTCGGCCGCCCCTGCCAGATGGTAGCGATCCAGCAGAAAATCTGCAGGCCCGTCGGGATCGACACCGACATGCTCGCCGCCGTGTAGAAGCTGTAGCCGACCCTCGGCAGGCCGGTCGCGAACATGTGGTGGACCCACAACCCGAAGGCGAGAATGCCGGTCGCCACGAGCGACAGGACGACGATCGGATACCCGAACATCGACCGGCGCGAGAAAGTCGTGACGATCTCGCTGATGAAGCCGGTCGCCGGCAGGAAGATGATGTAGACCTCGGGGTGGCCGAAGAACCAGAACATGTGCTGCCACAAAAGCGCATCGCCATGCTCGGCGGGATTGAAGAATTGCGTGCCGACGAGGCGGTCCGAAAGCAGCAGCGCCGAATCCAGGGCGACGGCCGGCATCGAGAAGATGACCATCAACGAGGTGACCAGGGTCGCCCACACGAAGAGAGGCACTCGCGCCAGCGTCATTCCCGGCGCCCGCTGCTTCAGGATCGTCGCCGTCAGGGTCACCGCAACCGCCAGCGCCGCGACCTCGGTGAAGGTGACGGTCTGCGCCCAGACGTCGGCCCGCTTGCCGATGCCGTATTGCGGCCCGGCCAGCGGGACATAGGAGAACCAGCCGTTGTCGGGTCCGAAGCCGAGGAAGTGGCAGCCCCACAGGAACAGCCCGCCGGCAAGGTACATGTAATAGCTGAACGCCGTCAGCCTCGGGAACGCCATGTTGCGTGTGCCGACCATCAGCGGCGTGAGGTAGATCTGGACGCCCTGCATGACCGGCACGGCGAACAGGAACATCATCGTCGTCCCGTGCATCGTGAAGCTCTCGTTGAAGAGCTCCGCACTCATCAGCGTATTGTCCGGCACCATCAGCTGCAGGCGCATGTGCAGCGCCATGGCACCTGCGAGCGCGAGGAAGATCAGCGCAGTGACGATGTAGCGGACGCCGATTTCCTTGTGATCGACGCTTGCCAACCAGCCGATCAGCCCGCGCGGCCGCGACCAGGTCAGGGTCAGCGCGGACTCCAGCTTCGGCCCGGTGAACTCCGGCCCGTCGCGGAGCACCTTGGCGCTCACTTCAGCGTCTCCAGGTAAGCGACGACGGCATGAAGGTCCGCCGGCTCAAGGGCGATGGTCGGCATGTGATTGCCGGGTTTCTGCGACTGCGGGTCGGCGACCCAGCCGTAGAGGTTGCCGGTATTCATCGGCAGCGTACCCGCGGCGATGCTCCTGCGGCTCGCGAAATGGGTGAGATCGGGGCCGACGGTGCCGCCCGCAGGCGTGCCGGTGATATTGTGGCAAGCGCTGCACTCCCGCGTCGTCACATAGCGGTAGCCGGCGAGCTGCAGCGGCGTTGTCGGCGCAAAGGCGACGCGCTGCTGCGCGGCCACCCATTTCTCGAAATCGGCCTTGCTCTCGACGGTAACGTCGAGCGCCATGTTCGCGTGCTGGATGCCGCAGAATTCAGCGCACTGTCCGCGATAGGTGCCGGCCTTGCGCGGGAGCAGCTGCATGTCGGTGACTCGGCCGGGGATCAGGTCCTGCTTGCCCGCGAGGTTCGGGATCCAGAGGCTGTGGATGACGTCGTTCGCCTGCAGCGAGACTTCGGCAGGAACACCGACCGGCAGGTGAATCTCGTTCGCCGTCCGGATCATCTTCGATGCGTCCTGGCTGGTATATTCGACGTCCCACCACCACTGGTTCGCCGTCACCTTCAGCGTTAGGCCCGGATTGCGCGCGACCGAGGCGTTGGAGCGGTCAGTGAAGAAGCTCGCGATCGTCAGCGCGGTGAGGCCGACGAGGATCAGCGCCGTCCAGCCGATCAGCGCCGTCCGGAATGCGGGCGAGCTTTCGTGGTGCTTGCCGGAGTCGACGGTCAGCTCGCCACCGGGCGTCCGGCCGCGCCACATCCCAATGAGAAGGGCGCCAATCACCAGCAGGTACATGATCGTGCAGACGGCCATGAAGACTGCGAAGAGGGTCAGGAAATTGCTGCTTTCGAGGGCGTCGCCGCCGAGCGCCGTCTGAAAGCCGGCCATGCTCATTGCGCCGAATCCGCCTGCGTAACGGGCTTGCGGATCATTTCCGTCTGCGGCGGGGAATTGCTCATCGTATCGGCCCGCGCGCCGACCGCATCCTTTCGCGTTTGGCCGGATAGAGAGCGGACATAAGCGGCCAGCTGCCAGATCTGCTGGTTGGTCAGCTTGCCGCGCCACGACGGCATTCCGTTCGGCCGCCCCTCGGCGATCGACGCAGCGATCTGGTCGATGCGGCCGCCGTAGCGCCATTTGCCGTCCATCAGCGCCGGTCCCATTCCGCCGCCGCCATGGCTGTGGCAGCCGACGCAATTCATCCACGTGAAGAGCTGCTGGCCCTGCGCGATCGCATAGGCATTGCCGGCGTAAGCTGCGGCGCGAGGATCGAGCGGCGCGGGCTTCTCACCACCCGGAAAGATGGTGTCCGGGCTGGCCGCGATCGGCACAGTCTCGCCGAGCGGGTTGCCGCGCGGCTGCTGCTTGTCGCGGTCGCAGCCGCAAACGAGCGCCAGCAGCGCGATGGCGGCAACGCTATTGCGGTAGAGCGAAGACATAGACCACTCCGCCTGCTGCCACCCGCGTCTTGAGATCCTTGACCGCGTTTACGAAGCCCAGTGCGGCGCTGGGATCGTTCGGGTCGAGGTCCGCCGTCACGATGGCACCGGCCCAGCCGCCGACGCCCGAAGGCACTGCGATGTACTGCCGCCCGTCCGGCCCCCGATAGCTGATCGGCTGGCCGATGATCCCGCTCGCGGTCTTGAACTGCCACAGCAGCTTGCCGCTCCGCGCGTCGATGGCTTTGAACCAGCCGTCCATCGTCCCGTAGAAAACGAGATTCCCGCCGGTCGCGAGTGCCGGGCTCCACAGCGGCAGGTCCTCCTTGATCTCGAAGACCTTGCGTTGCGCCACGGGGTCCCATGCCGTGAACACGCCGCGATTGCCGCCCGGGCCAGCGTACATCTTCACGTCGGCGCCGACAAAGGGCGTCCCCGCGATATAATTGGCGTTGGAAATGCCCATGTCCTGGCACAGGTTGATGTGCGGGATGTAAACGAGGCCGGTGACGGGGCTGAACGCCGACGCGTTCCAGTCCTTCGCGCCGGGCGAAGCCGGACAGATGTTGCGGAGCACCCGCCCCTCCTGCGGCTCCATCGCCGGTACCGGGATGAGCTGGCCAGTCTTGAGGTCCACGCCTTTGTAGACGTTGATGTAGCCGTAGGGCTGGGCGGACAGCACGCGCCCCGTGCGCCGGTCCTGCACGTAGAAATAGCCGTTGCGGCTAGGCCGGAGCATGGCAGGGATACGCTGGCCGTTCGGCCCCGGCACGTCGGCAAGCACGATCTCGTTGATGTCGTCGTGGTCGTAGAGGTCGTGCGGGGTGCTCTGGTAGAACCAGCGGACCTTGCCGGTGTCGATGTCGCGGGCGAAGACTCCGGCCGTGAACTTGTTGTCGCCGGGCCGCTGCACCGAGTTCCATGGCCCCGGGTTCGACGTGCCGTAATAGACGAGCTTAAGCTTGGGATCGTAGCTCAGCCAGCCCCAGACCGATCCGCCGCCGATTTTCCACATACCGGGCGGCCAGGTGCTCACGCCCAGATCCTTGCCCGCATCTTTCGGGTACGGCGGTTTGTAATCCGGCCCGATCAGCACATCCTTGTCGGGTCCGGTCGTGTAGCCGATCCACGCAATGTTGCCGCTGCCGGCATCGAGCGCGGTGAGCCGGCCGCGAACGCCCATCTCCCCACCCGAATTGCCGACAAGCACTTTGCCCGCCGCGACCAGCGGCGCCATCGTGATCGTCTCGCCCTTCTGGATGTCGGCGACCTGGGTCCGCCACAGCTCCGCGCCGGTGTTGGCGTCGAGCGCGACCGTGTGGCCGTCGAGCAAGTTCAGGTATAGCTTGCCCTCCGCATAGACGGCGCCGCGGTTGACTGGCCCGCAGCAGGCGACACCCTTCGCCGCCGCTGCGGTGTTGGGCTTGTAAATCCATTTGGCCGGAGCACCGGGCTTGGTGAGGTCGAGCGCGAAAACGTTATTCGGCCACGGCGTCACCACATACATAGTGTTGTTGACGACCAGTGGGGGCGCCTCGAATCCCTCCGTGATCCCGGTTGAGAAGGTGAAAGCGACCTGGAGCTTGCCGACGTTCGCCGGCGTGATCTGGTTCAATGCGCTGAAGCGGGTGGACGCATAGTCCTTGCCCGGCATCGTCCAGTTGCCGTCGTCGGGCGGCGAAGCGCTCGCCGCCGGCACGGCCTTCGCCGCCGACGCTCTTCCATAATCTACGGTTGTTTGGCCGTTGCGGCTGCGAGTGCTCCAGAGGATCGCGACGATCGCGACCACGACGATGATTGCGGCAATGACGGCAAGGATCCGCCGCATCGAAACTCCCCGTTACGCGTGCAGCCGCCGCGGGCGCGGCAGCAGCCCTCGCCCAAAAGTTTCAGGGCATGAACAAGTTCCAGAGTAGATGATGCTGCGGCTATTCGGCCGCTGCGGCTTCGACCTTCTTGGTGCCCATCGCCTGTGACTTGGCGATCTCGGCCAGCAGCCATTCGCGGAAGCGCTTGATCTTCGGCACCATGCGCCGCTCCGGCGGATAGACCAGCCAGTAGGACCACCCGCGGGTCGACAGCAGCTCGGGGAAGAGCATCACGAGCCGTCCCTCGGCGATGTCGTTCTGCCAGAAGAATGGCGTCAGGAGCGCGATTCCGAGCCCCGCCATCGCCGCGTGGCCCTCGTTGGCCTGGTTATCGAGACGAACGCCCCGCCGCTTCGGCGCTCCGTCCGTGGTCAGGTTGGAATCGGCGAACCATTGTACCCACCAATCGTCCTCCGGCGTGATGAGGTTGAGCTCGAGAAGGTCCTTCGGCTCGATCTTCCGGCCGAGGGTCCGCTCCGATTCCGCGATGAAGCCGGGGCTTGCCATCGGCGTGTAATCGGAATGGACGAGCAAGTGCTTTTCCAGGCCTTCCCAATCCCCAGTGCCACCGCGGATCCCAACGTCGGCGTCGCCGGCGCGTAGGTCGACGACCTCATTGCCTGTGCTCATCCGCACGGCGAGTTCGGGATGACGAATCTGGAAAGAGCCGAGGCACCAGGCGAGCCAGGTGTTCGCGAACGTCACGGTGGTCGTGATCGTCAGAAGGGATTCGTCCTCGGCACGATTGGATTCGAACGCGGCTTCGATCGCATCGAACGCCTGGCTCAAGGCCGGGAGTAGCCGCGAGCCAAGCGGCGTCAGCCGCGCACGGCCCTTCTCCCGCACGAACAATGGGGCGCCGACCCGCTCCTCGAGCGCCTTCACCTGATAGGAAACAGCTGCCTGAGTCATCCCGAGCTCGGCGGCGGCGGCTGTGAAATTCTCGTTCCGGGCGGCCGCCTCGAAGGCGCGGATCGCGGTCAGCGGAGGCAGCTTTCTCATCGGCAGTTCATAAGCCTGCTTTATCGCCCCTGTCGAGTGTTTGATTGGCGACATAAGCGGCCAATGCGTACATGGAAATCACACCGCCGGCGGAGCCCATCCCTCCCCCTGATGAAGCCCCGCTCCGCCGGCGGAACACAACAGGAGAAGCCCAGATGACTTATAGCCTCAGCCGTGGGCTGTTCGTCGAGAACGGCCCGGCGGAACTCGCCGCCGAAGCCGCCGAAGCCCGCGCCGCAGTCCGCTTCCTTCCCTGGCGGAAGCTCGATGCCGAGCATCGCCTCCAGGCAGTCGAGAAAGCGCTCAAGATCCCCGCCAACGACACGGCCGACGGCCTTCCGCTGGCGCTCTGAAGGAGATGGTTACGATGATCGACGAGATTTTCGACCGGACCTACCAGTCGGGCCGCGCCCAGCTCAATGCTGGCCTCGGCCTCCTCTTCCGGGAAATCGGCAACGCGGCCGGCAACGCGTTCCATGTGCTCAACCGTATCGAATATGAGGCGCCCTGGCTTGCGCGCCGCCGCAGGCGCCGCAGCGCCTGACACGAAATGAGGAGCGCGGGTTAGCACGCCCCGCGCTCCTCGATTTTCATGGTCCCTAGCCACTCGCGTCATGGTGTGATAGCCATATAAGACACCAACGAAGAGGGGGCCTTCGAAATGCGTGCGTTCGTGAAGCTTGTGCTTGCCGCGTCTACCGTCCTTGCGGCCCAGCCGCTCCTTGCAGCCGACATCAACAGCGTTCCGCTGATCGAGCGGGCGAAGCTGTTCGGCAATCCCGTCAAATCCAACGGCCAGATCTCGCCCAATGGGAAATGGCTCAGCTGGACAGCGCCGCGCGACGGCGTTCTGAACGTCTGGATCGCCCCCGTCGACAATCCCGACGCCGCGAAGCCGATGACCAACGATCGCGAGCGCCCGGTTCGCCAATATTTCTGGTCGCCGGATTCCAGCGAAATTCTCTACGTCCAGGACAAGGGCGGAGACGAGAATTTCCTCCTCTACGGCGTGGACGTTGCGACCGGAAAACAGATCACGCTGACGCCGTTCAAGAAGACGCGTGCCCAGGTCGTCGGAATCTCCACCAGCCACAAGGACCGGATCCTCGTCGGGCTCAACAACCGCGATGCGAAGTGGCACGACGTCTACAGCCTCAACCTGAAGACCGGGAAGCTGACGCTCGTCCAGAAGAACGACGGCTATGCCGGCTTCCTCGCCGACAACGACCTCAAGCTTAGGATCGCCAGCAAGGCGCGCGACGACGGCGGTTCGGATTTCTACCGGATCACCAACGGCGTCATCGAATCCAAGCCGTTCGCAACCGTCACGCTGGAAGATTCGCTGACGACCGCGCCGGCCGGTTTCACCGCCGACGGCAAGACTCTCTACTGGCTCGACAGCCGCGGGCGGAACACCGCTGCGCTCATCGCCCAGGAGGTCGCCAGCGGCGAAAAGACGGTCGTCGCCGAAAATGCGAAAGCGGACATCAGCGACACTTTGGTGAACCCGGAGACGTTGCGGGTCGAAGCCTACAAGGCCGAATTTCTGAAGCCGGAATGGAGTGCTCTCGACCCGCAGATCGGCCTGGCGCTCGAATGGCTGAAGTACAACCTCCATGCCTCGCCGGTTGTCCAGGCCCGGACCGAGAAAGACGACAAGTGGATCGTCAGTGTCGATCCCGTGGTCGAGCCGGCGTCGGTCTATCTGTTCGATCGCACCAATGCGAAGCTGACCAAGCTCTACACCGGCCGGCCCGAGCTCGTCGGGGCGCCGCTAGTCCCGATGTGGCCCATCGAGATCAAGTCGCGCGACGGCCTGACACTTCCGAGCTACCTGACACTGCCGGCGACGGCCGACACCAACACGGACGGCGAGGCCGACCATCCGGTGCCGATGGTGCTGTTCGTGCACGGCGGTCCGTGGGCCCGGGATTATTACGGCTACAGCTCCTATGCGCAGTGGCTTGCCAACCGCGGCTACGCCGTGCTGCAGGTCAATTATCGCGCCTCTACCGGCTTCGGTAAGGACTTCGTCACCGCCGGCAATTTGCAGTGGGGCAAGAAGATGCACGACGACCTGATCGACAGCGTCGATTGGGCAATCGCAAGCGGCGTCACCACGCCCGACAAGGTCGCGATCATGGGCGGCAGCTACGGCGGCTACGCGACGCTCGCGGGCGTCACCATGACCCCGGAGAAGTTCGCCTGCGGAGTCGACATCGTCGGCCCGTCGAACCTGTTCACGCTTCTCCAGACAATCCCGCCTTATTGGGAAGCGGGCAAGACGCAATTCTACCAGCGGATGGGCAATCCCACGACGGAAGACGGCCGCGCGCTGCTGAAGGCGGCCTCCCCGCTCACCTATGTCGATGCGATCAAACGCCCGCTCCTGATCGGCCAGGGCGCGAACGACCCGCGCGTGAACGAGCGGGAGTCGAACCAGATCGTCGATGCGATGAAGGCCAAGAACATCCCGGTCACCTACGTGTTGTTTCCGGACGAGGGACACGGCTTCGCGCGGCCGGCGAACAACATCGCCTTCAACGCCGTTGCGGAGAACTTCCTCGCGTCCTGCCTCGGTGGACGCGCCGAGCCCATCGGCGACGCCGTAAAGGGCTCGTCCGCGAAGATCGTCGAGGGCGGCAAGTTCGTGAACGGGCTGGAGCCGACGGTCGCGTCCAAATAGCGGCGACGTTCAATTGCGGTGAAGCGGCGGCGCGCCTATAGCCGCCGCTCCATCGCAATCACGCCGGAGCGTATCACCCGACATGGCTCGTCGCCGCCAGATCTACGAGGGCAAGGCCAAGATCCTTTACGAAGGTCCCGAGCCCGGAACCCTGATCCAATATTTCAAGGACGACGCGACCGCGTTCAACGCGCAGAAGCGCGGCACGATCAGCGGCAAGGGCGTGATCAACAACCGCATCTCGGAGCATATCTTCACCTCGCTCGCGGCGATCGGCGTGCCGACCCACTTCATCCGCCGCGTCAACATGCGCGAGCAGCTGATCCGGCAGGTCGAAATCATTCCAATCGAGGTGGTGGTGCGCAATGTGGCCGCCGGCTCGATCTCGAAACGGCTCGGGATCGAGGAAGGCACGCAGCTGCCCCGCACGATCATTGAATATTATTACAAGGACGACGCGCTCGGCGATCCGATGATCTCCGACGAGCATATCGCTTGCTTCGGCTGGGCGACGCAGGAAGAGATGAACGACATCGCCGACATGGCGATCCGCGTGAATGACTTTCTGTCGGGCATGTTCGCGGCGATCGGAATCCGCCTCATCGACTTCAAGCTGGAGTTCGGGCGGGTGTGGGACGGCGATTACAGCCGCGTGATCCTGGCCGACGAGATCAGCCCCGACGGTTGCCGCCTGTGGGACCTCAAGTCCAACGAGAAGCTCGACAAGGATCGCTTCCGCCAGGATCTCGGCAATGTCGAGGAGGCCTATCAGGAAGTCGCGCGCCGCATGGGCCTGATGCCCGAAGGCGACGAGGAAACGCCCATCCTCGACTTCGACAGCCACCGCAAAAAGCGCGGCCGCTAACCGGCTTCGACCACCTCGAAGTGCGTGACCTCGGGCTCTAGCTCGAGGAGGAAATCGGGGTCGAAGTCGTAATATTTGGCCTTGGTAAGCTCATCCCCCGCGAAGCCGCGGATCGCTTCGAGATCGTCCCAGAGGGTGAACATCTCGACGTGGACGATGTCGCGCTCGCGCCGATGCAGGCACCAGGCGCCGCGATTGCCTTCGGTCGAGCGGTAGTCGGGCAGGCCGACCTCGGCCATCAACCGCAGATATTCGTCAGCCTTGTCGGCTGGAATTCTGCCGTGCCAGCGTCTTGCAATCATCGCGAAACCTCCGTCTCTTGAGGTCCCGCCCCTTCAGCCCGAGATTTGCCTCTAGTGATGAATCGCGCCCGTGTCGTTACCCTGAACTCAGCGCTCGGGCCGCTCGACTATCGAGTGCCCGAGGGAATGGACGTGCAGCCGGGCTCGATCGTCGTCGCGCCATTGGGACCACGACAGCTGATCGGCGTCGTCTGGGAGCCTGAGCGGCTCGAGACGAGCGAGGTCCCGGACAGCCGCCTTCGTCCCCTCGTCTCGGTCATGGATGTGCCGCCGGTCCCCGCGCCAGTCCGGCGGCTCGTGGAATGGACCAGCGATTATTATCTGGCGCCGGCTGCTTCGGTGCTGAGGATGGTGGTTCCGTCGTCAGCGGCTCTGGAAGGGCCGCGGCAGCTCACCGAATATGCGCCGACCGGCCACGCTCCCGACCGGCTGACGCCACAGCGCGAGAAGGCCCTTGCCGCGATCGAAGGGCGGCAGGGCACGATTCGCGAGCTCGCTGACCATGCCGACGTCAGCGACGCAGTGATGCGGGGTCTCGTCAATGCAGGTGCGTTGGAGCCGGTCCAGGTGACGGCCGACAAGCCGCTCGCCTGTCCTGACCCGGACTTTGCTCCGCCGGAATTGAGCGAGGAGCAGAGTGCGGCCGCGACGTCCCTCGCCCAGGCGATCGGAAACGGCTTTGACCCGGTGCTGCTCGACGGAGTGACAGGATCGGGCAAGACCGAGGTCTATTTCGAGGCCATCGCCCAATGCCTTCGGCAAGGAAAGCAGGCGCTCGTCCTGCTGCCCGAGATTGCTCTTACCGAACCGTTTCTCAAAAGGTTCGAGGCTCGGTTCGGCTGCGAGCCAGTCGCCTGGCACTCTGACCTTCGCTCGTCGCAGCGGCGGCGCGCGTGGCGAGGGATCGCGTCGGGCGAGGCGAAGGTGACGGTCGGAGCGCGTTCCGCGCTGTTTCTACCCTACCCAAACCTCGGCCTGATCGTCGTCGACGAGGCGCACGAGCCGAGCTTCAAGCAGGAGGACGGGGTCCAATATCATGCCCGCGACACCGCCGTGATGCGCGCCCGGTTCGAGGACATCCCGGTGATCCTGTCGTCGGCCACTCCAGCGATCGAGAGCAAGCATATGGTCG
>DATMHP010000031.1:0-31035 GCA_035554875.1 Sphingomicrobium sp. | reverse complement strand
CAACCGAATTGCTGGAACGGCGTTACACCCGTTTCGGAGGAAGTATCCGCCGACCTAGAGAGAACGGGGAAGGTCCAATGACATCAATCCGCCGTATCGTGCTGCTCGCCGGTGCAGCAGCATTCCTGTCGAGCCAGGCCGTCTATGCCGCGCCCACCCCTTCAATCGATCCGCTGGTTTCCCTGGCCGTCCTTGCCGGCGGGCAAGCGCACTCGGCAGTCTGCGCGGGATCGACTGCGGCAACGGCCGCAGCAACCGCCGCAGCAACCGCAGCGGCCCAGGCGCCTGCACCCGGATGCGTGCTTCCTGTCACGGCTCCTCCTCCGGCGCCAGTTGCAGAAGCCGTTCCGCCTCCGCCCCCGCCACCGGTCGTGGAGGCCGGAGCTCCGAAGACAATCGGGACATTGCCGATCCTGCTCGGCCTTGCGGCGATTATCGGCGTCATCGCGCTGATCGTTTCCGGAAACGATAACGGCAACGGCGAGGTCACACCGACCAGCCCGGCCTGATTGAGTGAGATTTCTTTGAAAAAGGCGGCCTCCGGGTCGCCTTTTTCTTTGCCACTGCTCAGTTCGTCGGCGCCACAAGAGCGAAGCGCGGGATATCCACGTCGAAGAGGGCGCCGTCCTCGTCGACCATCCGGTAGCTTCCGCTCATCGATCCCGAAGGTGTATCGAGCGGGCAGCCGGAGACGTAATCGAAGCTTCCGCCCGGGGCGATGAGCGGGGTTTCGCCGACCACCCCTTCACCATGCACTTCGTGCGTCGCTCCCCGGCCATCGACGATCTTCCAGCTTCGGGTCAGCAGCTGGACCGACACTTCCGAGCGGTTCTCGATCCTGATGTGATAGGACCAGAACCATCGGTTGAGTGCCGGATTCGATTGTTCGGCCAGATAGCTGACGGCGACCCTGACGCTGATGCCGCGAGTCGTCGAGACGTTCGGGAAGAGGACCGAGAGCGCGTCGGAAGCCATCAACCGCACGCTAGATGCGGCACCGGCATCAGACAAGCGCCCGCCGCAATCGCTCGATCAGCCGCGAACGGCTGTCCCGCAGGGATTCGGTTCTCCCTGACAGGATGTCGGAAAACAGGCGATCTCCCGACCAGTCGAGCGACGCGAAGATATCGGAAGGATCTGCACCGTCGCGTCCATACCCCAGCTCGGAGACGATCAGCTGCTCGAACTTCGCCAATGCCGCGCCCCAGCCTTTTGCGGACGGAGCAGCGTCGATTGCGTCGAGCAGGCCCGACAGCGCCTGATAAACGCGCGAATAGGTCTGCCGTTCGGGCAGCGCCGATGCGACGAGCGCCGTCACCCACACGATGGCCGCGGACTGGAGGGCCTCGCCAAGCATGGGCGCGCGACTATGAGCAAGCTCGATCGTCGCCTGCGGTAGCTGGGCTTCTGTCCTCGAGCGAAGCTGCGCCGAAACAAGATTTCCCGGAATCAGGACCGGACGCATCCGCTGTCCCCTCCCGCCACGTACATAGGCGGCAACGAGTCCGTGGTCCGGGGTCAGAAGCCGGACGATTGTCCCGTGCTCACCGTGGCTCCTGATCGCACAGACTATCGCGTCGGTCTGGACCTGCATCAGCCGGCCGGATGGAAATGATCGTAGACGGTGCGTGCAATTGTCTTCGAAATGCCCGGGGCACGCTCCAGGTCTTCCAGCGCAGCCCCCTTCACCGCACGCGCGGTCCCGAAATGCATCAGTAGCGCCCGCTTCCTGCTCGGACCGATCCCCGGCACTTCGTCGAGCGAGGACGTCGTCAGGCTCTTCGCCCTCTTCTGCCGGTGCGTGCCGATCGCGAACCGATGGGCTTCGTCGCGAAGGCGCTGCAGGTAAAAGAGCAAGGCGGAGTTGGGGGGCAAGGTCAGCTCGCGCCCTCCCGGCATATGGAAGGTTTCGCGGCCGGCGTTGCGGTCCGGTCCCTTCGACACCGCTACGACCGGGATGTCGTGGACCCCCGCCTCCTCCATCATTTCGCAGACGGCCGACAGCTGGCCCTTGCCGCCGTCGATCAGCAGCAGGTCGGGCCATTCGCCGCTGTTGCGCTCGGGATCTTCTTTCTCCAGCCGCGCGAAGCGCCGCTCGAGGACCTCGCGCATCATCGCGAAGTCGTCGCCCGGCACTGTCTCGGCCCGCTTGATGTTGAACTTGCGATAGTTGTTCTTCCGGAAGCCCTCCGGACCGGCGACGATCATCGCCCCGGTGGCGTTCGTGCCCATGATGTGGCTGTTGTCATAGACTTCGATCCGCTTCGGCACTTCGGGAAGCTCGAATGTGTCGGCGAGTTCCCGAAGGACTTTCGTCTGGGTCGCGGTCTCGGCCATGCGGCGGTCCAGCGCCTCTTCTGCATTGCGCCGCGCCTGGTCCATCAGCTTCGCTCGCGAGCCGCGCTTCGGCTGCTCGATACCAACCTTGCGGCCGACACGCTCGGACAGTGCTTCCTCGAGCAGGGCCTCGTCGGGCAGGTCGCGGTCCACGAGGATCCGCTTCGGCGGCGGCACGTCCTCGTAAAACTGGACTAAGAAGCTCGACAGCACCTCCGCTTCCGGCACATCGTTGGTGTGCGCCGGGAAAAAGGCGCGATGTCCCCAGTTCTGCCCGCCGCGGATGAAGAAGGCCTGGATGCACACCGAGCCCGCCTTGCAGGCAAGCGCGAAGACGTCGGCATCGCCCAGCCCTTCCGAATGGACGGTCTGCGATCCCTGGATGTAGGTCAGCGCGCGGAGGCGGTCGCGATACACAGCGGCTAGCTCGTAATCCTGCTTGTCGGCAGCCTGCGCCATTTGCTTCCCAAGCCGCTCCTGGACGCCCGTCGAGCGCCCGGCGAGAAACGCCTTCGCGTCTTTCACAAGCTCGGCATAAGCCTCTTCGCTGATGCGGCCAACGCACGGCGCCGAGCAACGGCGGATCTGGTAGAGCAGACACGGCCGCGACCGTGTTTCAAAAAAACTGTCGGAACAGCTTCTTAGAAGGAAGAGCTTTTGAAGTGCATTAAGTGTTCGGGTAACCGAACCGGCGCTCGCGAACGGTCCGTAATATTGTCCCTTCGCCCGTCTCGCGCCGCGATGCTTCTGCACTCGCGGAAAGGCATGATCCTCGCGCAGCAGGATGAAGGGGAAGCTTTTATCGTCGCGGAGGAGGACGTTGTACGGTGGGCGGAAGCGCTTGATGAGCTGCGCTTCGAGAAGCAGCGCCTCGGCCTCAGTGCGGGTCGTGACGATCGTCATCGACCGCGTTTGCGAGACCATCCGTTGCAACCGTTTCGGAAGCTTCACAACCTGGGTGTAATTGGTCACCCTGTTCTTCAGGGCTCGCGCCTTGCCGACGTAGAGCACATCGCCGCGCGCATCCTGCATTCGATAGACGCCGGGGCGCCTTGGCAGCGTCTTCAGCACATTGCGGATCGCGGCCACGCCTTGTTCGAGGTCCGGCTTGTCCGCACCGCGCACGGCATAGGTCGCCTGCTCTTCGTTAAAGCGCTCGGCGGCTCGCGGATGCTCGGGACGGTCGGCCTTGCTCACAAGGTCGAGATAAGCGCTCAGCGCTGGGAGCGCGAGAGGTCAGGCAGCAGCCTTCGCGGCCTCAGGTTCCGCAAGCATCCAATCGACCGCGGCGCGGGAATGGATTGCGGTCGTATCATAGACCGGAATCACATTCGCCCGAGTGTCGACCGCGAGCACCAGCTCCGTGCAGCCCAGAACCACGGCCTGGACCTTCTGTCGCGCGAGATCGGCAATAAGGGTTTTGAGCTTGCGTTGGCTGTCCCGGACGACCTGCCCCGCCGCCAGTTCCTCGAAGATGATCCGGTCGACCTCTTCGATCGCCTTCTGTGGGACCGGCGCCAGCTCGATTCCGCGCGCTTCCAGGCGCGATCGGACATGCGGCTCCGTCATCGTGAAGCGGGTGCCGAGCAAAGCGACTTTCCTGACTCCGTCCGCTGCGAGCTTCTCGGCGGTGGCGTCGCCGATGTGGAGCATCGGCACCTTAACCGTCGCGGCGACCGCATTGAACGCCTTGTGCCCGGTATTGGAGGCGATCAGCAGGCCGTCGACACCGCTTTTGACCAGGTTCTTCGCCGCGTCCGCCATGATCGCGGCAACGCCGTCCCAGTCACCGGAAAGCTCGAGCTCTGCCAGCGGCGCAAGGTCGAGGCTCTCGATCGCGAGCCGGGCGCTGTGGAGGCCGCCGAGCCTGCGCGCAACGCCGCGGTTGATATGATCGTAATAGAGCGCGGTGGAGGCCCAGCTGGTGCCGCCGATGATCCCAAGCTTGCGCAAATCCGTCTCCCCACACGGTGCACCCAGACCGGGCGACCGGCTGGGGGCTTGAACCCAGTTGCGATGTCCGGCGCCCAGAGCGGGTCGACTCAAGCGCCGCTCGCGAATTTCGGCGAATTTCCGCAGCCTAGCAAGCATATTGAATTGCAAAGCTGTGGACCGATTGACGCCACGGCCCGCAGGCGGGAAACGGCAGCGATGGAACCGCAGTCGGCAGATGCTGTCCTTCTCGTCAGGCCAGCCGCATTCGGCTTCAACGCCGAGGCCGCGCAGTCGAACGTCTTTGCTCACGCCTCGCCCGACGGCGACCTCCAGCGCAAGGCCCTGGCGGAGTTCGACGCGCTGGCGACGCGACTGTCCGATGCGGGGGTCGACGTCCTCTTACTCGACGACACTCCTTCCCCGCCGAAGCCTGACGCGGTGTTCCCGAACAACTGGTTTTCCACCCATGCCGACGGGACAATGGTGCTCTATCCGATGGCGACAGAGCCACGCCGGCTGGAGCGGAGGACGGAGGATGTCCACTCATTGGTGGAAGGCCATGGATTCGACGTGCGGCGGGTCATTGACCTCAGCGGCAGCGAAGAACAGGGCCGCTTCCTCGAGGGCACCGGCAGTCTCGTTCTCGACCGCGCCCGCCGCCGCGCCTACGCCAACCTCAGTCCGCGGACCGACGCCGCGGCCATCGCCGAATTCGACCGGCGGCTCAGTTATTCGACACTCATAGTCGACGCCCGCGATCCGGGCGGGCGGCCGATCTATCACACCAACGTCTTCCTCGGCCTCGGCACGAAGTTCGCTCTGTTGTGTCTCGACGCCGTTGCCGAGCAGGATCGTGAACGGCTCGTCTCGGACCTTCACGCCGGCGGGCGAAGCCTCATCGAACTGACCTTCGCGCAGCTTCGCCGCTTCGGCTGCAACGTCCTGGAGCTCCGCAGCCACAGCGGCGATCCGGTCATTGCCATGTCGGCCAAGGCGCTATCCAACCTGAAAGCGGATCAGGTGCAGCTGCTGGAGCAGTTCGGAAGCCTGGTGGCGGTCGACATTCCGACAATCGAAGCCGTGGGCGGAGGCAGCGTCCGCTGCATGATCGCCGAGATCCACCTCCCCCGCCGCTAGCCGAGGGACTTTACGATTTCCTCCACCATCTTTTTGGCATCGGACAGCAGCATCATCGTGTTGTCGCGATAGAAGAGCTCGTTATCGACGCCGGCATAACCGACACCGCCCATCGAGCGCTTCACGAACAGCACCGTCCGCGCCTTCTCCACGTCGAGCACCGGCATTCCGTAGATCGGCGAGCTCTTGTCGCTCTTGGCCGCGGGGTTGGTGACGTCATTGGCGCCGATGACAAAGGCGACGTCGGTCTGGGCGAATTCGCTGTTGATGTCCTCGAGCTCGAACACCTCGTCATAAGGCACGTTTGCTTCGGCCAGCAGCACGTTCATGTGGCCCGGCATTCGGCCCGCCACGGGGTGGATCGCATATTTGACGCGAACGCCCTTCGATTTGAGCAGGTCGGCCATCTCGCGAAGCGCGTGCTGCGCCTGGCTGACCGCCATTCCGTAGCCGGGCACGATGATGACCTGGTCGGCCTGCGCCATCAGGAAAGCTGCGTCCTCGGCCGAGCCGCGCTTGTACGGACGGTCGATGGCCTGCGCCTCTCCTCCTCCGGCGGAATCGGTGCCGAAGCCGCCGGCGATGACGGAAATGAAGCTTCGGTTCATCGCCCGGCACATGATGTAGCTGAGGATCGCGCCCGAGCTTCCGACAAGAGCGCCGGTGATGATCATGGCGCTGTTATGGAGCGTGAAGCCCATCGCCGCCGCGGCCCATCCCGAATAGCTGTTCAGCATCGAGATCACGACCGGCATGTCCGCCCCGCCGATCGGGATGATGAGGAGAAATCCGATGGCGAAGCTCAGGCCCATGACGGTGAAGAAGACCCACGGGCTCTGATCCTGCGTGAACCAGGCGATCAGCAGCAGGATCGCCACCAGGGTACCGAGATTGATCACGTGGCGCGCCGGCAGCAGGATCGGCTTGCCCGACATGTTGCCGTTCAATTTGAGGAAGGCGATCACCGAACCCGAGAAGGTGATGGCGCCGATGGCTACGCCCAGGCCCATCTCGATTCGGCTGACCGGATTGATGACCGCTGATGGACCGCTTGCGAGCGCGTCGCCCACCGCTCCCATTCCGAGGTAAAAGGTGCTCCCGACCGCGCCGCTGGCGATCCCGAAGGCCTCGGGGTTGAGGTAGGCCGCCGCACCGACGAGCACGGCCGCAATTCCGACCAGACTGTGGAAGGCCGCGACGAGCTGGGGCATGGCAGTCATCTGGATCTTGCGTGCGATCACGATGCCAACGCCGCCGCCGATGATCATCGCCACGACGATTTCCGGGATAGTCGCCAGGCTATGCGTGGCGAGCGTGGTCACCACGGCGATCGTCATCCCGATCATACCGGTGAGATTGCCGCGGCGGCTGCTTTCGGGACTGGAAAGCCCCCGCAGCGCGAGGATGAAGCAGACCCCGGCGATCAGGTAAGCGAGAAGGACCCAGGCGGGCTGCGCATGCACCGCCTCAGCCATCCTTGCGCTCCTTCTTCTTGTACATCGAGAGCATTCGCTGCGTGACCGCGAAGCCGCCGAAGATGTTCACCGACGCGAGCGCGACCGCGATCAGACCCAGCCATTTCGATCCGGGGACTGCGGCCGAAGCCGAGGCGATGAGAGCGCCGACCACGATGACGGAGGAGATCGCGTTGGTGACGCTCATCAGCGGCGTGTGCAGCGCCGGAGTCACCGACCAGACGACGTAATAGCCGACAAAGCAGGCCAGAACGAAAATCGACAGGATCGAGATGAAGTCCATCAGGCCTCCCCACCCAAGCGAAAGTTCCCAAAGTTCGCAGTGGCACGCGCGATCGCGCGCCCGTACGTAAGCGTGCGAACGTTTTCCAACGTGAGATCAGGAACCCACCCACAAGCCATTGGCCGCAATCTGGCACAATGAATGGCTGTAGGACAGAGGGGGCGAGCGGCGCGAAATTCCGCCGGTAACCGCATTAAAGTTTCCGATTTTATAACCTTTGTGCGCGCATGTGCGCGGTGTGGACACGCGTGAGCAGAAGAGAGCTGAAACGAGGCCCTGGCGAACCCTTTTGTGGATCGCCATCGCTGGGCTCATCTTTGGCGTGTTCGGAATCGGCGACATGGCCGACGATCTGCTGCGGACTAGCCGGAACAATCTGCACATGCACAAGGCGAGCGGCGACATCGTCGTGGTCAAGATCGACGATGACTCGGTGCGGGACATCGGTCGCTGGCCATGGCCGCGCCGTTACCATGCGCAATTAATCGATGAGCTTTCCAAGGCTGGGGCGAAGCGCATCTTTTTCGACGTGCTGTTTCACGGGAAGAGCGATCCCGCCGATGACCAGATGCTGGCGGATGCGCTGGAACGGTCTGGACGCGTGATACTCGCAGCTCGGGGAACTTCTGACGACAAGGCCGTAAACGGAACCGCGGAACCGCCGCCCCCGATGTTTTCCGATCATGCTCCCAGTGCGACAGTCAGTCTTCATTATGACTGGCTCAATGCGATCAGCGAGCTGCCTTACGGACTGTCCAATCACGGGAGTCCGATCCGCTCCTATTCGTCGGTTCTATCGGGACGGTCGGGGCCTCCTGATACGTGGTTCCGCCCGGATTACTCGATCGACATTCATTCGATACCGACGGTTTCGGCAGTTTCCGTTCTTCAGGGAAAGTTCGATCCCAATTCGATCCGCGGCAAGGACGTCGTCGTAGGCGCGACGACCCACGTGCTGGGTGATAATTTCCTCATTCCAGGCGTAGGCCAAATGGGTGCCGTTTATGTTCACGTCATGGGCGCCGAAACGCTGAAGGCAGGCAGGCCAATTGATCTGGGCTGGATTCCGGCATTTCTCGCAAGCCTTGTCATTCCCGCCCTCCTTTTCCTTCGGACAGGTGCACGCCGCCAGATTCCTATAATTGCCCTCTCGACACTCGCGCTCTGTGTCGGTCCCGCTCTGTTCGAGATGCATCTGATTTACCTGAATGTAATCCCAGGACTGATCGTCCTTATTCTAAGCGCGGGCGCAGTTACGGCCGATCGTTTCCGCAAGCGCGGATTGGTGGATGCCGTGTCCGGTCTTCCGAATCTTGTCGCCCTCAAATCGGGTCGCATCGGCCGCGACAAGGCGCTGATCGTCGCGCGAATCCTCAACTACGCCGAGGTCGTGGCAGCTCTCCCGTCAACGGACGAACGCCAGCTCGTCGAACAGACAGTCGCGAGACTCTCGGTCGGGGCCCAGGAGCGCACGCTCTACCAGGGTGACGACGGGATTTTCGCGTGGTTCGACGAGCCGACAAAGCCATTCGGACATCATCTCGAAGCCCTTTATGCGCTGTTCCGCACGCCGGTTCGGGTCAGCGGAATGTCGATCGACCTGGCGGTGAGCTTCGGCGTCGAAATCGGAAGCAGCCGTTCGCTTGCGAACAGGCTCGGAAGCGCGCTTCTCGCCGCCGAGCAGGCCGCGCACGACGGTTTGAAGTGGAAGTACCACGACCCGGAATCGCTCCAGGATGCATCGTGGAAGCTGTCGATGCTGAGCCAGCTCGACGATGCCATCGACCGCGGCGAAGTCTGGGTAGCCTATCAGCCCAAGGTCGACCTCAAGACCCGCAAGATCATCGGCGCGGAAGCGCTGGCCCGCTGGACCCATCCCGAGAAGGGACCGATTGCCGCCGCCGAGTTCGTGGCCGCCGCGGAGCAGAACGACCGGATCGGCAAGCTGACCGCGTTCATGCTCGACCAGGCCATTGCCGCAGCCGCGTCTCTCAACAAGGGCGGCCGCGACTTCGACATGTCGATCAACCTCTCCGGCCGCCTTCTCGGAGACAAGGCGCTGGTCGGCCGAATCGCGATCCTGCTCGAGCGCCATGGCGTGGATCCGAGCCACCTGACGCTGGAGTTGACCGAGACCGCTGCAATTGCCGGCAGCGGCGAAGCGCTCGATATGCTGACCCAGCTGCGGGGGCTGGGCGTCAACATCTCGATCGACGACTATGGCACCGGCCTGTCGACGCTCGACTATCTCAAGCGGATTCCCGCCGGTGAGATCAAGATCGACCAAACCTTCGTTCGCGGCATGGTCGAGAATCGTAGCGAGCGGCTGATGGTCAGCTCGACGATTGCCCTCGCCCATTCACTCGGCCGGCGAATTGTCGCTGAAGGCGTCGAGACGCGCGATGCACTCGAGCTTCTTGCCGAGATGGAGTGCGACATCGCGCAGGGGTTCATCACCGGACGCCCGATGAGCCTGGAAAGCCTGCGCCGCCGCCTCACCTCCGACCGCCGCGCCAAGGTCGCTTAACCCCCAAAAACCCGATTTCGAACAGCCGTGCGCGCCCGCGCTCGTCCCAACTTTGGTGAATGGTTTGCTAACCTTATTCATTAAGGTTAATATTCTCGCAGCTGCCGAATCGCAGTGTTCGAGAACGGGGATACGAAATGAAGAAGCATGTTCCGGCTCGCTGGAGCTTTTGGACCTGGATGTTTGGTGGTGGCACGACCGACGGTGGTGTTCAGGGCTAAGCCAGCCAAACAACCGAATACTAAAACGTAAGCGCCTGCTTTTGCAGGCGCTTTTCGTTTGGGTTGAACTCGGCGCACCGGCTGTGGTTGAAGCCTGCGCAATGCTCCGACAAGCCAATCATACGCTCCGGATTCGGGCGCCGAAGCCCGGCCTCCATGAGATCACGGGCGAAGTTTCGGGCTGGCTCGACTCGGAGCGAATCGGGTCCGGCCTCTTAACCCTGTTTTGTGCCCACACTTCGGCCTCGCTGGTGATCCAGGAGAATGCGGCGCGTGCGGCCAGGCGCGATCTCGAGGATTTTTTCGAGCGCATCGCACCCGAAGATCCGGCGCTCTACACCCACAACGACGAAGGCCCCGACGACATGCCCGCGCATATCCGCAGCGCCCTCACCCAGACCCAGCTGTCCATCCCCGTTCAAAATTGGAGATTGGCGCTAGGCACGTGGCAGGGCATTTTTCTGTTCGAGCACCGCAGCGAGACGCCGGAGCGGCGCATCGCCCTTCACCTGATCGGCGAAGCCGCGTGAGCGCGGAATCGGTCCGCCACTGGATCGCTGAGAACGCGCACGATTTACCGATCATTGAAGTCGAAGGGACGACAGCCACGGTTGCGACCGCCGCTGAATCGCTCGGCGTGCTCCCGGGTCGAATTGCAAAGACTCTGGCAGTGCGCGCCGGACAACAGACGTTCCTTGTCGTCGCGCGGGGCGATGCGCGGCTCGACAATCGCAAATGCAAGGACGAGCTCGGCGCACGGCCGCGGATGCTTGGGCCGGAGGAAACGCTCGAGCTCACCGGCCATCCGGTCGGCGGAGTCTGTCCGTTCGGGCTGAAGACGCCGCTACCGGTCTATCTCGATATGTCGCTGAAAGCGTTCGAGATCGTCTATCCCGCCGGCGGCTCGCTCAATACGTCCGTTGAGGTGGGCGTCGACAGGCTTTTCGACCTCGTCGGCGAGCGCTGGGTCGACCTATGCCGGCTGCCTGACGAAGCGGCGAGGACTTAGGTCTTTCTCACTGACGTCAGCGACCGGCCAGGGCGCGCCGGCAATCAGCGCCGCGGCGATGGCTGCCATCGTGGGCGAGGTCTGTAGGCCGAAGCCGCCCTGTCCCGCGAGCCAGAAGAAGCCTTCGGCATCGGGAGCGAAGCCCGCAACGGGTCTGCGATCGGGCGCGAAGGTGCGCAGGCCCGCCCATTTGTGGACGATTCGCTTCACCTGCATCGTCGTTCTTTGCTCCACCCGGTGCGCTGCCAGAGCGACTTCGTAATCGTCGGGCTGGGCGTCCGTCGGCTCGCTGGGCACCTCGTCCATCGGCGAAGCGAACAGACGCCCCGATTCGGGCGCGAAGTACAGCTCCTCCCCCACCGTCTTCACGAACGGCCAGTCGCTGACGTCGGCACCGTCCGGCCCGTCGAACGTGATGATCGTCCGGCGCTTGGGTTGAAGCCCGAGCACCGCCACTCCGGCGAGCTTCGCGATTACGTCGGCCCAGGATCCGGCGGCGTTAACGACGATCGGCGCCGAGAAGCTGCCGCCGCGGTCGGTTACGCCGGTCCAGGCGCCGGTCTGGTGGCTCAAGGCGGCGACCCGAGCGCCGGTGACGATCTGGCCACCATTGTGGCGTAACGTCCGCCCGTAGCCTTGCAGCAGCGCATCGCTGTCGAGCTTGATGGCATCGTCGTCGAGGAGCGCTGCGACGGCGCCGCCCTCTCCGACCCGCATCACGGGGCAAAGATCGAGGATCTCGGGCTCACCGACACGCCGAAGCGTCGCATAGGGCGATATCGCCGCCTCGAGCTGGTCGAGGGCGGGAAGCTCCTCCTCGCGCGCATGCACGAGAACCGGCTTCGTATGGCCGAGCGGCACGTCAGTGAAACCTTGTGGAGGCGCTTCGACGAAGACCCGGCTGGAGAGAGTCAGCGCCCGGACGAGCGGATTGCCGAGCGCGTAATGGAGCATGGTCGCGCTTCGGCCGGACGAATGGTAGCCGAGCTGCTCTTCCGCCTCGAGGAGGACGATCTTCGCGTGAGGCGAAAGCATCGCGGCCGCCGACAATCCGGCTACGCCGCCGCCGATGACGAGGATGTCTGCGTTCAGGAGGACGCCAGCCTTTCGCTCACCACCCTGCCGTCGCGGGTGAGGCGGATCGCCTGGACGATTTCGTCGTCCTCCGGAAATTCAGGCGCATTCTTATCTTTGTTCCAGAACGCGCTGAGGAAGTTGTACAAATTGCGCGCGAACAGAGCCGATGCGTCGGCCGCGAGGCTGCGTGCGAGATTGGAGGCGCCGATAATCGCGACGCCGTGCTTCACAACCGTTTCGCCCGCCACGGTGCCTTCGACATTGCCGCCGGCTTCCGCGGCGAGATCGACGATGACGCTGCCCGGGCGCATGGTTGCGATCTGCGCGTCGCTGATAAGGCGCGGCGCGGGCCTGCCGGGGATCAGCGCTGTGGTGACGACGATGTCCTGCTTGGCGATGTGGCCGGACACGAGCTCGGCCTGCGCCTTGCGATATTCGTCGGACATTTCCGTGGCGTAGCCGCCCTGCCCCTCGCCTTCGATGCCCGAGACGGCTTCGACGAAGATCGGCTTCGCGCCGAGCGACTGGATCTGCTCCTTCGTCGCGGAACGAACGTCGGTGGCGCTGACCTGCGCCCCTAGGCGCTTGGCCGTCGCGATCGCCTGCAGCCCGGCGACGCCGACGCCCATGATGAAAGCCTTAGCCGGGCTCACGGTCCCCGCGGCCGTCATCATCATCGGGAAAGCGCGGCCATAGGCTGCGGCGGCGTCGACTACCGCCTTGTAGCCGGCGAGGTTCGACTGCGAAGAGAGGATGTCCATCGACTGGGCGCGAGTGATGCGCGGCATCCACTCCATCGCGAGCGCCTGCAGCCCCGCCTTGGCGTAGGCGTCGATCACATCCTTGCGCCGGAGTGGCTCCAGGGCGCCGACCAGGAGCGCGTCTTTCTCCGCACCCGCAAGCAGCTTCGGATCGGGTCCGTTGATGCAGAGAATCACGCCCGCATCCGACAGCACCGCCTTGCGATCGCCGATCTTTGCGCCGGCAGCTTCGAAATCACTGTCGCTGATTGAGGCGGCTTCGCCGGCGCCCTTCTCGACTGCAACCTTGGCTCCGAGAGCGATGAACTTCTTCACCGTCTCCGGAATCGCGGCGCAGCGAGTCTCGCCCGACAGTGTTTCCTTGAGGACAGCGATCTTCACAGGCGCCGAGGCGCTACGCGATGATGAGAAGGACGACGAAGGCAACGATCAGGCAACCGATCGCGCCCCATTTCAACAAGGACGTGAACCGCGAATAGTCGTGGACGTGCCGCGACACCTCCGGACTTCCGGGACGGGCCAGGATCGGTTCTTCTTCGTGCGCCATGTGGCTCCCCAATTTCGTTTCGCTGCGCCGTGCATAACAAGCCGCTCCCGCTCCCCCAAGAGCGAAAGCGCGCTCTTAAGCCCGCCTTTACCGCTTGGACTTAGAAGCTGGCAGTGAGGTGCACCATGCCCAATGAGCCGATTCGGTCGCTGCTACTGATCGACGCCGACGCAGCAGAGCGCCGGCGCATTTCCGCCATCGCATCGCGGGCGGGATGGACGGTCGTCGGCGCCGACGGCGTGGAAACCGCCACGGCGATCCTCCGGGGACCCTACGGGCCCGAGGTGAAGGTCGCGCTTCTCGGCCACTGGGATCCGAATGGCGGCGGAATGCTGATCGATGCTCTGCGGTCGTGCCATTCCGCGCTGCCCGTGCTGGTGCTGACCGACGGAGCGGTCCCGGCGGCGGTCGATGCGATCCGCGCCGGGGCGACTGATTTCCTCGGCCGTCCGGTCGCTCCGGAAAGGCTGCTGGAAGCGCTCGCGGTTGCCGCAGACCGGCGACGCCCTTCCGGCGAGCTTACCCCGATCGCGGAGAAGCTCGCTCCCGAGCTTCCGCTCGACCAGCTGGTCGGCGCAACCCCCGATTTCCGCTCCTCCTTGGCCGTCGCAGCCAAGGCTGCTCGAAACCGCCTGCCGATCCTGATCGTCGGGGAGCCCGGGACCGGCAAGGAAACTTTCGCCAAGGCTATTCACGCCGCCAGCCTCCGGTCTCGGTCGCCGCTGGTGGAGCTGGACTGCAAGGCCGTTCCCGCCAACATCATCGACAGCGAACTGTTCGGCCACGAAGCGGGCGCTTTCCCGGGGGCGTTTTCCGCGAAGACCGGCAAGGTCCTCGAGGCAAACCAGGGCACGCTGCTTCTCGACGACGTTACGGCGCTTCCGGACGCGACGCAGCAGGCGCTCGACCGTACGCTCGCCACCGGCGAGGTTCGCCCGGTCGGCTGCAACGGCAGCAATTCCGTCGACGTTCGGCTGATCGCCACGTCGAGCAAGCCGCTGGGTGACGACTTCAATCCGCAGCTGCGCGAGCGGCTCGAAGGCACGGTCGTCGTGCTCTCGCCGCTCAGGGAGCGGAGCAGTGACATTCCTGCCCTCGCCCGGCACCTTCTTGCGCGCTTCGCCGAGCAGGGACTGATGCGGCCGCTGACGATCGACAACGGCGCCCTGACGGTCCTCATGCGCTACGGCTGGCCCGGCAACGTCCGGCAGCTCGCGAGCGTACTCCTTCGCGCCGGTATCGACTGCAAGAGCGCGTCACTGACCGCCGAGGATTTCCCGCACATCGCGACCCAGTCGCGGTTCACCGCCCGCTCAACCGACTTCACACCGAAGATCAGCAAGCAATCTAGCGAAGCGGCGGTCAACGGCGTCGGCGCGATCACCGTGTTCGACGAGGACGGCCATGTGCGTCCGCTCGAGGATATCGAGGCCGATCTCATCCGCCTCGCCATCGGTCATTACCGCGGCCGGATGACGGAAGTCGCCAAGCGGCTGGGGATCGGCCGGTCGACGCTCTATCGCAAGCTCAGCGAAATCGGGATCGACACCAGCGCGGCCTAAAGCCGCGGCGTTAGCGCCTGGTCGCGAAGACCGCGCCAGATTCGCAGCGCCTGCACCGTCTCCGGAACGTCGTGGGCCCGGACGATCTGCACACCCTGCTCCACCGCCTTCACGGCGAAGGCGATGCTGCCGCCGAGGCGCTCGTCGACATGCGCCTCGTTGGACAAAGCGCCGATCGTGCGCTTTCGGCTTGCTCCGAGAACGAGCGGGCATCCCAGGGAGTGGAACAGCGCCAGGTTGTTCATCAGCTCGAGATTGTGCGCGACCGTTTTGCCGAAGCCGAAGCCGACATCGAGGAGGATCTTTTCTCGGACGATCCCCGCTTCCTCCGCTTCGGCGATCCGCTCTTCGAGCCAGAGATAGACCTCGACCACGACGTCGTCGTAGCGCGGGTCCTGCTGCATCGTCTCCGGTTTGCCCTGATGGTGCATCAGGACGACCGGAACGCCCGCGGCAGCGACGACCTCGGCGGAACGCAAGTCGTAAGTGAGCGCGGAGACGTCGTTCACCATGCGCGCGCCTGCGGCGAGCGCTGCCGTCATGACGTCAGCTTTGCGGGTATCGACGGAGACCGCGGCCCCGCCCGATGAGAGCTGGCGAATGACCGGCTCGATCCGGGCGATCTCGTCGCCCTCCCATACCGGCTTTGCGCCTGGACGGGTCGATTCGCCGCCGATGTCGATGATCGCCGCGCCGGCCTCGCTCATGCGTGCGCCTGCCGCTGCAGCGACCGAAGGATCGGCGAGCTTCCCGGCATCGGAGAAACTGTCCGGTGTGACGTTGACGATCCCCATGACCTGCGGCTGGTCGAGGCGCACAGTGCGATCCCCCAACTGGAGAGCCGGTCGTGGACTGGTTAGACGTTCCCACTGAATTGAGAATTCATCGTCGAGTATCGATTCAAGCTCCTGAACAGAAACGAGTTCTGACGAGCCTCGCTTGTTGCCTTCGAGATCCAGAATCTCGACCGCGGCGAACCAGTTGAGGCCGCCGGCGAGCCGCGCGACCTGACCGTCGAAACCGAACGGAGAATCGACGAAAGCCGTCGGGCGGATGAGTCTGCGCATGCCGCGCTATAGCGCGGACAGGTGCTGCTGGCGCAAGGCGTCCAGCGGCCGCAGCACTCCAGCCTCGTCCACATGCCAGAAGGTCCAACCGTTGCACGAGGGCGCGCCTTGAAGCGCGGCGCCAACCTTGTGGATCGAGCCGCTGTGTGCGCCCGACTCGATCGAGCCGTCCGCCCGCACCCGCGCCGAGAAGCGTCGCTTCGAATCCGCCAGCATCGTTCCCGGCGGGCAGAGGCCGCCTTCGACGAGCAGGCCAAAAGCGACGCGAGGAGCTGCCCGCTTGTCGGCCATCGTCGCCATCGCGCTTTCGTCGAGAGGCAAGGTGGAGCTGATTCGCTCCTTGGCAACCTTCACATACGCACTCTCGCGTTCGATCCCGACCCAGTGGCGGCCGAGGCGGCGAGCGACCGCGCCGGTCGTTCCGGTTCCGAAGAACGGATCGAGGATGACGTCACCGGGCTTCGTGCAGGCGAGCAGGATGCGGTAGAGCAGCGCCTCGGGTTTTTGCGTCGGATGCGCCTTGGAGCCGTCCTCGCCCTTCACTCGCTCGGCACCGCTGCAGATCGGAAGCACCCAGTCCGACCGCATCTGCAGGTCGTCGTTGAGCGCCTTCATCGCGCGATAGTTGAAGGTGTAGCGCGCCTTCTCGTCCTTCGCGCACCACAGCAACGTCTCGTGCGCGTTGGTGAAGCGCGTGCCGCGGAAGTTCGGCATCGGGTTGGACTTGCGCCAGACAATGTCGTTCAAAATCCAGAATTCGGCATCCTGCAGAAGCGACCCGACGCGGTAGATGTTGTGATAGCTGCCGATCACCCAGATGGTGCCGTTGTCCTTCAGGATTCGCCGCGCCTCGTAGAGCCATTCGCGGGTGAAATCGTCATAGGCGGCCAGGCTGTCGAACTTGTCCCAATCGTCATCAACCGCATCGACCCGACTGCCTTCAGGCCGGAACAGGTCGCCGCTCAGCTGGAGATTGTAGGGCGGGTCGGCGAAGATCATGTCGACGCACTTGTCGGGCAGCCGCGCCATCTCGGCGATGCAGTTGCCCTGGAGGATGGTGTCGAGCGGCAACTTGCGTGCGTCGCTTCGCTTCGGGCGAACGGATCGCTCCGTCTCTGCAACTCGAGCCAACAGATTCATGACAGCTTCGCCCCCTGGTGAGCCGGCGAAGGTGAGTCAGGCGGGACTCGCGGTCAACAAGGGAAGAGTTGACGCCGCTTTGGAACCCGCAATTTCTATGCAGCGGAGCGGGGTTCGACCACAACATGTTGAGTCACTTCGTCCGGTGCGGACTCAATGGATGGTAGGTGTGACTCAGAAGACTCGCCGCTGCGCATTTCGATGATTTCCAGCTCCGGTTGGGCATGGCCGAGCTCGATCGCCCGGACCGGTGCGAAGCTTCGGCGGTGCAGCGGAGTCAGACCGAGCGTCTTCAGCGCGCGATAATGCTCCGGCGTGCCGTAGCCGCGGTTCGTTTCCCAGCCATAGCCGGGATAGTCGGACGCCCATTCGGCCATCATCCGGTCGCGGGTGACCTTGGCGATGATCGAGGCGGCGGCGATGGACCGGCACTTGGCGTCACCGTCGACGATCGCCTTCGACGGCCGTTCCCAACGCGGCGTGGCGTTGCCGTCGACCAGCACCCACGCGGGCTCGACCCCCAGCGCCTCCACTGCCCGAGTCATCGCCAGCATCCGCGCCCAATAGATGTTGATCTTGTCGATTTCCTCGACGCTGGCGACGCCGACGCCCCACGCCGCGCATTTCGTGAGGCGGGCGTAGAGCGATTCGCGCTTGTCGATCGGCAGGTTCTTCGAATCGTCGATCCCGCGCGGGAAATTGTCGCGGTTCAGGATGCAGGCTGCAGCGACGACCGGGCCGGCAAGCGGCGCGCATCCGGCTTCATCGACGCCGGCGAGCGGCTGCGGGAAATCCAGTTCGAGCTTGAAAGTGCAACGCCGCGGCATCGAGTCGCTTTGTGAACCGCTACAGCCGCCGGCGTCCAGATGGTGCGCGGCCTATGCTGTGGAAAAGTCGATATTTATTCTTCGACCCGCCAAGGCGGGAAGCGGCGGGCTTCGCCGGCCTTGTAGAGGAAGATGATATTGCCCGACGGGTCGTGAAGCCGCGCCTCGCGCCACATCCAGGGCTGGTTGCGCGGTCCGTGCTCGAAGGCGAGGCCACTCCGGGCGAGGCGCTCGACGCGCTCGTCGAGGTCATCGCACTCAAGATAGATGGCGGTTGTGGCGGAGATGGTCTCCTCCGGATCGATCTGCACGGACAGGGTCGCGCCGCCCTCGGTCTCGAAGCGGGCGTAGCCGTTCTCCGGACTGTCGACGATCTGCTTGAGGCCGAGAGTCCGGTAGAATTCGACCGACCTTCGGTAATTCGTGCCGGTGACGGTCACCTGGTTGAGGCGCGGTCCGGCGCCGACGTCGAGCCGGACCTTCCCCTGTGCGATCGGCCCAGCGCCTTCGCCGAGGTCGGGGGCATCCTGCAGAGCGAGCCGCACGAAGATGCGCGCGCGTTCCACCGCCGAAATCAGGCTGTCGCCCTGCCCGAGGAAGCAGGCGATCGCGCTGGCGAGCGTGCAGCCGGTGCCGTGCGTGTTGCCCGTGTCGATGCGCTGACCTTGCCAGCTGGTCATATTATCGGTTTCGATGAGGGCGTCGGCGATCGCATCGCCCTCTTCGTGCCCGCCCTTGATCAGGACCGCGGATCCGTACTGCCCCACTAGTTTGAGCGCGGCCGCGACGGGATCTTCCTCACTCGTCAGCCGGTGAAGCTCGGGAAGGTTGGGCGTGACGAGGGTGGCGATGTTCATCAGCTCGCCGAAAGCGGCGACGGTCGAATCGTCCGCCAGCGGAGCGCCGCTGGTCGCGACCATCACCGGATCGAAGACAATCGGCACATCGCCGAGCTTTCCCAAGCGGTCCGCGATTGCGCGGGCGGCGAAGGGCCCCGGCACCATTCCGACCTTGACCGCATCGACACCGATATCGGCCACGATCGCGTCGATCTGTGACAGGATCATTTCGGCCGGAATTGGGTGGACGCCGCTCACGCCGAGCGTGTTCTGGGCGGTGATTGCGGTGATGGCGGTCATCGCGTGGCCGCCGAGCATGGTGACGGTCTTGATGTCCGCCTGAATCCCCGCCCCGCCCCCGGAATCGGAGCCTGCGATGATGAGGATTCGCGCCGTCGGCGTCACGCTACTCGCCTTCGACCCGCTCCCTGGGGCGAAGTTTTCCATGTGCACGAGGCAATCAATAGACGTCCAATTGCGAAAAAAGCGTTCACGCCGCCGCCTGAACAGCCTCGCATATCTCGTCGACGACCTTTTCGACGAGCGCTCGGTCATCGCCTTCGGCCATCACCCGGATCAGAGGCTCGGTGCCCGATTTGCGGATGAGGAGCCGGCCTTTGCCTTCGAGCTCCTTCTCGGCTTCGGCGATGCGCTGCTTGACGGTCTTGTTCTCAAGCGGAGCGCCGCCGTTGAACCGCACGTTCTTCAGAAGCTGCGGAAGCGGTTCGAACTGGCGAAGGACCTGGCTCGCCGACTTGCCGCTGTCGACCAGCGCGGCGAGCACCTGGAGGCCCGCGACCAACCCATCGCCCGTCGTGGAATAATCGGAGAGGATGATGTGGCCCGATTGCTCGCCGCCAACATTGCAGCCGCTCTTTCGCATCTCTTCGAGGACATAGCGGTCGCCGACCTGCGTCCGGACCATGCCGATGCCGAGGTCGCCGAGGCGGCGCTCGAGACCGAGATTCGACATGACGGTTGCGACGACAGCGCCTTTGAGCTGCTCACGCTTCAGGCGATCCGCCGCGATCAGCGCCATCATCTGGTCGCCGTCGACGAGATTGCCTTTCTCATCGACCACCACGAGCCGATCCGCATCGCCATCCAGAGCGAGGCCGATGTCCGCTCCCTCGGCAACGACCCGCTCGCGAAGCGCTTCGGGATGGGTCGACCCGCACGCGTCATTGATGTTGAGGCCGTTGGGAGAGACGCCCATGGTGACGACTTCGGCTCCCAGCTCCCAGAGCGCATCCGGAGCGACCTGGTAAGCGGCGCCGTTCGCGCAATCGAGCACGACCTTCAGCCCGTCGAGGCGCAGCCGGTCCGGGAAAGTCGACTTGGCGTGGTGGACGTAGCGGCCGCGGGCATCGTCGATCCTCTTCGCGCGGCCGATCAGCTCGGGTTCCGCAAGCCTTGTCTGCGGCTCGATGCGTGCCTCGATCGCCTTCTCGTCTTCGTCGCTGAGCTTGTATCCGTCCGGACCGAACAGCTTGATGCCGTTGTCGCAGAAGGGATTGTGCGAGGCCGAAATCATGACGCCCAGGTCGGCGCGCATCGACGTCGTCAGAAGCGCTACAGCGGGTGTCGGCATCGGCCCGACCAGCACCACATCCATGCCGACACTGGTGAAACCGGCGACCAGCGCCGATTCCATCATGTAGCCGGAAAGGCGCGTGTCCTTGCCGATGACCACCCGATGTCGGTGATCGCCGCGAAGGAAGTGGGTTCCCGCCGCCTGGCCGACGCGTAGCGCCGTTCGCGCAGTCATCGGCTCGCTGTTGGTCAGGCCGCGGATTCCGTCCGTGCCGAAGAATTTGCGCGTCATGCGCAACTCATAGCTCTCATTTGGCCCGCCGCGAAAGCGACTTAGTGCCGATAAGCCTCGGGAAGGTCGCGGCGCGGTAGATAGCGGTAGCGCTCGAGCAGGCGGGTCTGGTGAGTCTCCAGCGGCTGCTGGATGCCATCGATGAAGACCGCCTCGGTAGCGCTCCGGGTGTCGAGCGGATCTCCGGACCAGATGACGACATCGCCGTGCGCTCCGGGAGTGAGGCTGCCGGTCTGCCCGCCCATGCCAATCGCCTTGGCCGGACCAGAGGGGATCGCCGCAAGCGCCTCGCCCCAGCTGAGGCCGGTGGCGCCAGGCACCTTGGCAAGCCCGACCAGGTTGCCGGCATACTGGCGCTCGTTGAACAGCTGGCGCGTGTCATTGTCGTCGATCATTCCGATCGACACCTTCACGCCCGCAGCAAGCATCCGTCCGACATTCGACTGGGTCGCTGCAAGCTGCTCGAAGCTCGCCGGAAGGTCGTTCACCGCGGACGCGATTACCGGAATTCCAGAGCGCGCGATCTTGTCGGCGACGAGCCAGCCTTCGCTGCCGCCGACGATCACGATCTTCAGCGACGGGAACTCACGCGCGAGATCCAGCACCTGGAGGATATCGCTGGCGCGTTCGACATGGACGAGCAGATACTGCCGCCCCTGGAGCACCGGCACCAGCGCGGCGGCGTCGAAGCGGGTCAACAGGACGTCTTCGCTCCGCCGCGCGTCGGGTCCGTAGATGCGGGATTCGTTCGGGTTGCGGACGACCGGCTCGCTGCGCTCGTCGGGCACCCCTTCGCGTGCGGAGCGAACCGGCTGTGAGAAGCGCGCAAGCTCTCGCGCCTCGCGAAGAGCGTTGCGAAACAGGATGTGCGCGGAGGCGCGCGATCCGCCGGCGTCGTTGGCGCCGGTCTCGCCGAGCTCGACGAACTGGAAGGCGCGCGGCTTCGTGATCGCGTCCATGTCGGCGCCGGTGTCGATCACCGCGCCTTGTCCGGCGAAGATGCTCTTCGCCGTCGCCGGTGCAACCAGCGCTCGGGTGACACCGTCCGCGCGGTTGACTGCGATCGGCTGATAGAGCGGGTTGATCGCCGGAGTGACATCGATTGCCGCGCTGAACGGGCCGTTGCGGGCGCTGGTGTCGTCGGCTCCGCCGGCACCAAGGTCGACGTCGGCAAGGCCGAGCCGTGAGAAGCCGGCGACGATGCCCGGAGTCACCCATTTGCCGGTCGCGTCGACGACCTGTGCATCGGCAGGAACGCTGACGCCCTGCCCCGCAGCGACGACGCGGCCGTCGCGGATGACGACGGTAGCGCCCTGGATCGGGCCGGAGCCGTCGCCGGTTGCGACCGTGCCATTGACGATGGCGATGGTCTGCGCGGCGACGGGCGCGGCGACGGAGATCAGAAGCGCGGAAAGGACGGCGCGGATCATTTCACGTCTCCCTCGCCGGGTTGGCCCAGCTCGAAGTCGCTCACCGGGCGGCGTTTCGGATCGTTGGCATCGTACATGAGGGCGCCGTCGATCCAGACCCGCTCGGGCCTCGTGTAGGTGCTGAACGGGTCGCCGTTCCAAAGGACGACGTCCGCCATCTTGCCCGGCTTGAGGCTGCCGGTCCGGTCGGCGATGCCGAGAGCGCGCGCCGGATTGTAGGTCAGCCACTCCCAAGCCACCGCCTCGCTGAGGTTCGGAAGACCCGCGCGTTGTCCGTCGGAGAGCGCCTTGGCCGCCTCCTGGTTCAGGCGCTGGATGTAATTGGGATCGTCAGAGTGGACGATCGCGCAGGCGCCTGCATTGTGGACCAGCGGGATGTTCTCCTTGACGCCGTCATAGGCTTCCATCTTGAAGCCGTACCAGTCGGCCCACATGACGGCGCAAATGCCATTGTCGCGAAGAAGATCGGCGATTTTGTAGGCCTCCACCGCGTGGTGGAACGCGGTGATGTGATAGCCGAACTCCTTCGACATATCGATCATGTTGGCCATTTCGTCGGCGCGATAGCAGTGGTTCTGGATGAGGATCTTGCCCTCCAGCACGCCCTTCAACGTGTCCATCGCCAGGTCGCGCTCCGGCATCTCGCCGCCCTTGGCGTAATATTTGTCCCACTTCTGCTTGTACGCCTGCGCCTTGGCCCAGGTCTGCCGGGCGACGGCGATATTGCCCATCCGGGTCGAAGGCTCCTTGCCCTTTGAGCCGTAAACCCGCTTGGGATTCTCGCCGCAGGCCATTTTGAGGCCGTACGGCGCGCCGGGGAACTTCATGCCCTGGACGGTGCGCGCGGGCACGTTTTTCAGCACGACCGAGCGGCCGCCGAACAGGTTAGCCGAGCCGGGCAGGATCTGCAGCGTCGTGATCCCGCCGTTGACCAGCGCGCGGCTGAAGCCGGGGTCCTGCGGCCAGACGCTGTGCTCAGCCCAGACCTCCGCAGTGACGGGCGAGGTCGCTTCGTTTCCGTCCGATAGCGATTCCACGCCCGGCGAAGGATAGTCGCCGAGGTGACTGTGCACATCGATGATCCCCGGAGTCACGAACTTGCCGGTGCCGTCGATCACCTGAACGCCCGCTGGGATCGGCAGGTCGGGACCGCCGACCGCCTGAACCTTGCCGTCGGCCAGGATGACCGTGCCGTTGGCGATCTGCCCGCCTTCGCCGTCGAACACCGTCGCGCCACGGATCGCCGTCGGGACGCCCGGGTATGGAGCATAGGTCGACGGGAACGGATCCTCGTTGATGTGAATGGCCGGCGCGTTCTTCTTCGGCGGCTCCAACGCGGAGCAACCAGAGAGGGAAACGGCAGTGAAGGCCGCCAGAGCGGCCGTGATCGCAAGCTTATTGAACGCCATGCATCAGCTTCTTGATCAGTGGGGAGATGACGAGGAGGAAGACGCCGATGCCCAGCGCGATCCAGCCGATGGTCGAGAACACGCCGACATAGGTGTGGAGGCTGACTTCGAGGTTCGTGACCTCGCCTCCAACCGTCTGCACGCTCGCAATCTGCGCGACCAGGCCCGCGAAATATTGGGCGCAACTGATCGACAGGAACCAGACGCCCATCATCAGGCCGACGACGCGGGCGATCGACAGCTTGGTGATCATGCTGAGGCCGACTGGTGAGATGCACAGCTCAGCCAGCGAATGGATCAGGTAGAGCCCGGCGAGCCACCAGATCGCCACCTTGAAGTCCGACCCCGCGAAGCTCGTGCCCCAAACGAGGAACAGGAAGCCGGCGCCGACGCCCATGAGGGCGATCGCGAACTTGACCGGGATCGAGGGCTCCAGGTTCCGCTTCGCAAGCGCGCCCCAAAGAATGCTCATCAGCGGCGCGAAGATCACGATCGAGATCGGGTTGAAGTTCTGCGTCTGCGGCGCCGACATGCTGAGCCCGCCGACCAGGTGCAGGTCCGTGTTGCGGTCGGCAAACAGGGTCAGCGACGATCCCGCCTGCTCGAACAGTGTCCAGAAGACGACGTTGAAGGTGACGAGCACCATCGCTGCAACCATCATCTGGAATTCGACCCGGCTGCCTGCGAACCATGACCAGATCAGGATTGCCGGAACGCCAATGAGGAAGGCTCCGAACAGCAATTTGCCCATCAGCGGGAGCGCGACGATGTAGCCAATGAACCCTGCGCCTTCGGCCGCTTCCGGGGCGTTCATCAGGTTGACGAACAGGAAGTAAAAAACCGGCACCGCGAGCAAGGCGCAGATGTAGATGACCAAAGCCCGGTCGGGCCCTTCGCGCTGCGGAGGTTCGCCGTACCCGGCGAGGCGGCCACCGTCGAACTGGATGAGGGTCCAGGAGAAGAGCATACCGGCCGCTGCAAGGCCGAAGCCTGCCCACCAGCCATACATGTCGGCGAGGAAGGGACAGAGCAGCTGCGAGCCGATCGAGCCCAGGTTGATGCCCATGTAGAAGATGGTGAAGCCGGCATCGCGGCGGCGGTCGCCCTGGTCATAGAGCGAGCCGACCATCGTCGAGATGTTCGGCTTGAAGAAGCCGTTGCCGATCGACACCAGCGACAGCGCGATCAGCATCACCATCACGTAGAAGGGATTGCGGTCGCCGCCCGATTCGAAGCTGCCCTTCGGAAGATTGCGGGCGACCGAACCGTCGGGCGCAAGCAGCGAGACGCTGCCGTCCGCATTGCCCTTGATCTGCAGCCGCTCGCCGTTGTCGACGACATAGCGAAGCTCGGCTCCGCTGGTCGGGCGGTCGCGATAATTCTCGACCTGCACCTCGTAGCGCTGGCCGTCGATGATCGCGTGCGGCCTGGCCGTCTCGCCGCCGAAGCAGAGCGTGAAATAGCCGACTGCCATCAGGATGGCGCCGAACTTCACCGACCGTTTCGATCCGAGATACTGGTCGGCGAGATAGCCGCCGATCAGCGGCGTCAGATAAACGAGCGCCGTATAGCCGCCGTAGAGGCCGGTCGCCTCTCGGTCGCTGAACAGGAAGTGGGTGGTGAGGTAGAGCGTCAGCAGCGCCCGCATGCCGTAATAGCCGAAGCGTTCCCACGCCTCGGTGGAGAACAATCGCGCGAGCTGGCGCGGGTGACCGAACCAGGTCTTCTTCTCGGCAGGATTGACGTGACTGGTGTCAGTCGCGGTCGGTTCTTCGACCGCTGGCGTGTCGACCATGATTCTCCCCTCACCTTCGCCCGAAAGCGCAAAGTCCGCCGACCCTAACGGTCAAATTCCGCTTGTGAAGTGCCGATTGCTGCAAACGGGAGCGCTCCCTAGATGAAGCGTGATGCTGAACGACCGATCCTCCCTTCTCTCGTTCCTGAAAACCCGGCGGTCCGCCAAGCCGCGGGTGATGGCGGGCGGCGGCCCGACAGGTCGTGAGCTGGACGAGATCCTGACGATGGCGGCGCGGACTCCGGATCATGGCAAGCTCACGCCGTGGCGGTTTGTCGTCATCGAGGACGCGCAACGCGACGCGTTCGGGGCACTGCTCCGGCAGGCGCTCTCCGAAGAGGACGATTGCGCGACGATCGCCCATCACAACAAGGAGGATGAGTTCGCCCATTATGGCGGCACGCTCGTGGTCCTCGTCTCCGCTCCCACGCCTGGCCACAAGATCCCGGTCTGGGAGCAGGAATTGTCGTGCGGAGCGGCGGGGATGAACCTGATGCTGGGCGCGCAGGCGCTTGGGTACGATGTAGGATGGGTAACGGGCTGGCGGGCTTATTCGCCCCGGGTCAGCGCGGCCTTGTGCGAGCCGGGCGAGCGGATCGCCGGCTTCATCTTCATCGGGCATTCCGGCGTGGATCTGGAGGAACGGCCGCGACCGGAGCTCGGCGATGTGGTCCGGCGATGGACCCCACCGCTCTAATTCGCCGGATTGGTTGACGAAATCGCGCGCTGCTGTATTATGACAGCATGACGCTCCGAACGAGTCACGAGAAACCCGTCTATGTCCGGCTCCGCGAGACGATCGCGAATGCGATCCTCTCCGGTCGATATCGGGATGGCGATCCACTCCCGTCCGTCCGGGCGCTGGCCGCCGAAGAGCAGGCGAACCCGCTGACCGTCGCCAAGGCCTATCAGGGCTTTCAGGACGAGGGCCTGGTGGTAGTGAAGCGTGGCGTCGGTCTCTTCGTCGCTCCAGGGGCGCGTGCGAGGCTTACCAGCTCTGAGCGTGACCGCTTCCTCAACGAGGAATGGCCGGAAATCCGCGAGCGGATGGACCGGCTCGGCATCGATCCGGCGGAACTGCTCGACAGGCAACGCGCCTAGTCCCTACTAGCCGCGTCCATGGAGACGCGGGTCCTTTCTTTCAGTGACGAGGCAATCGCCGAGGCCGCGCGCCTGATCCACGCGGGCGAGCCGATCGCGGTGCCCACGGAGACCGTTTACGGCTTGGCGGCGGATGCGACGAATGCCGAATCGGTCGTGCGCATATACGAAGCCAAGGGAAGACCGTCTTTCAACCCATTGATCGTGCATGTTTTCGACGTGGACCAAGCTCGGAAGATCGCGGACTTCGGCCCGTTGTCGACCGAGCTGGCAGAAAGACATTGGCCGGGGCCGCTGACCATCGTCGCGCCACTGAAGCCGGACAGTGGAATTGCGTCGCTGGTGACCGCGGGCCTGCCGACGATCGGCATTCGAGTCCCGAACCATCGCGCGATCCAGGCGCTTCTGCGCGCCGTCGGACGGCCGCTAGCGGCACCGTCGGCCAATGCCAGCGGCTCGATCAGCCCGACCCGAGCCGGGCATGTGAAGCGCAGCCTTGGCGGGCGGATCCCGTTGATCATTGACGACGGCGCCTCCCCCGGCGGGATTGAATCGACGATTGTCGCGGAGACAGACGGGGAGCTGCGGCTGCTCAGGCGCGGCCCCATTGAGATCGAGGGAGCAGCGCTGGTGAAGGCGAGCAAGCTCGAAGCGCCGGGGCAAATGAGCAGCCATTATGCGCCGTCGAAGCCGCTTCGGCTGAACGCGCCCACGGCTGAAGACGGCGAGTATCTGATCGGTTTTGGGGCCGTGGCCGGCGATTCGAGCCTCAGCCCCTCTGGCGACCTGATGGAAGCCGCGGCGCGGCTCTTCGACCTGCTTCACATCGCCGACGCTTCGGACAGGCCGAAAATTGCGGTCGTTCCGGTCCCGGAGACCGGGCTCGGCCTTGCGATCAACGACCGCCTGCGCCGGGCTGCAGCACCCCGCGGCTAGGCGGGGGTCACGCTTTTCAGGCGGGCCTGGAAGCTCTTCCTGAGCTTCTGCAGCTTGGGCGGGATGTGGGCGATGCAATAGGGGTTCCGCTGCCCTTCCCCTTCCCAATAGTCCTGGTGATAGTCCTCGGCCGGCCACCAGTCGGACTTCGGCTCGATCGTTGTCACGATCTTCCCGTCCCAGTCGGCCTGCGCGCGATCGAGAGCGCGGTGCGCCTCGCGCTCCTGATCCTCGTTCTGAGGAAAGATCGCCGAGCGATACTGAGTGCCGATGTCATTGCCTTGGCGATTGAGCTGCGTCGGATCGTGGGTTGCGAAAAAGATGTCGAGCAGGTCGCCATAGCCGATTGCGTCGGGATCGTAGGTGATCCGGATCGCCTCGGCATGGCCGGTGTCGCCGCCGCAAACCTGTTTGTAGGTCGGATTCGCCACCGTGCCGCCCGTGTAGCCGCTTTCGACGTCCTTCACGCCGATCACGTCATTGAACACCGGCTCGATGCACCAGAAGCAACCGCCCGCCAGAACCGCGACATCTTCAGCCATCGCCTGTCTCCTTCGAAAAGGGAGATAAGCGGGCACGCGCCGTTTTTCGAGATTAGTTCTTCTGGAAGCTCGCCTTCAGGCTCGCGACCTCGAGCCGTTTGCCGACCCACTCGGCAAGCTCCTCGAAATCGAGCGGCTTGTCGAAGACGATCCCAGCGCGGCGCTCGGAGAACCAGCGGACCTCACCCTTGATGGGCCTCAGGCTCTCGATGACGACGGTGACCGGGCGGCCGACGCAATATTCCTCGATCGGCTCGACCATCATCCCGCCAAGCGAAATGTCGTGCACGTTGACCGTATAATAGACCTTGCCGAGGCGGACCGACGCCTTGCACTCAACGTTCAGGCGCGGCGGACGCGGACGGAAACCGTGGCGCGGCTTGCGCCCGGCAAGGAGCTCCCCGAGATCGACGCTCTGGTCGAACTTGATTCCGACCAGCCCTTCGCGAATCCAGACGACCGTCGACGGGATCTTCTGCGACGACAGCTCGATGGCGATGTGGTCGCCGACCGCGGGCGGATCGCTGACCTCGCCCATGACTCCGCCGGCGGAGATATTGCGCACGCGCATCAGGCGCTCGCCGGTCTCGCTCACCAGCTTTGCGATCTTGAGAAGCGGGACGAGGCGCTCGTCAGCGCGGCGTTCAGCGGGCCGGGGCACGGCCGTCGACAGCGAAAAGGTCGTCGACTCGAACGCCGCCTGCTCATCGGCGAACGATTGACCACGCTTCCGGCGAATGATGGATGCGAACATCCGCGTTTCCTCACTGCAAAACTAGTTCTGTCTCATTTTGGACGGATCGCGGTTAAAAAGCGGTTTCAATCGTTTCAGGTGGGGAGCAAAGCGCGCCGGACGCGCTTGGGAGAGGCGAATGGAGAACCCGCGGCTGCTTGTGATCGACGACGAGCCGGCGCTTGCCGAATTCGTCGCCGCAGTTGCGGAGGAATGCGGATTCGAGCCGATCCTGGCCGCGGATTACGAGGCTTTTCATGCCGCCGTCCGCGAGGAAAAACCCGACATGGTCGCGCTCGACCTGGGAATGCCCGGAATGGATGGAATCGAGCTCCTTCGATTCCTCGCCGAAGAAGACAGCCAGGCGCCGGTGCTGATCATCAGCGGCTTCGATCGGCGCGTTCTGGAGGCAGCCTTCCGACTGGGCGAGGCGTTGGGCTTGCGGATGCTCGGCCCCCTCGAAAAACCCATCCGCTTCCAGCACCTGGAGAGCGTCTTCACCGAAATGCGGTCGAGCTTCGCGCAATGACCGCGCGGCCCGAGCGCAACCTGGTCCACGAGTTTGGACAGGCGCTCGAACGCGGTGAGCTGCACATGGTCTATCAGCCGAAAGTCCGGATCGACGATGGCGAGCTGACCCGGCTGGAGGCGCTGGTGCGCTGGGATCGGCCGGGATTGGGGCCGGTCGAGCCGTCGCGCTTCGTCCCGCTGGCGGAAAAGCACGGCCTCATCGGACCGCTGACCGAATGGGGCCTGAGGACGACGCTCAAGCAATGGCACTCCTGGCGCGACCAGGGACTCGACACCAGCGTCGCCTTCAACATTTCGGCGATCAGCCTACAGCGCCTCGACTTTCCCGATCTCGTCGAGCGGGTCTGCCGCGAGCTGGAGGTGCCGACGGACCGGCTGGTGCTGGAGCTGACCGAAGGCGCGACTCAGCCGCTGATCAAGCTGATGGACACGCTCACCCGCTTCCGGATCAAGGGAATCGGGCTCGCCATAGACGATTTCGGCACCGGCTATTCGTCGCTGATGCAGCTCCGGCAGTTGCCGTTCACCGAGGTGAAGATCGACCGCCTCTTCGTGAAGGACCTGCCGACCGCGCATGACAGCTGCGTCATCGTGAAGGCGATCGTCGAGCTTGCGCATGGACTCGGCCTGATCGCCACGGCGGAAGGCATCGAAACGGCAGGCCAGCTCCGCTTCCTGCGGTCGGTCGGCTGCGACGTCGCGCAGGGCTTTCTCGTCGCCGAGCCCCTCGAGGGCGGCGCGCTGCGGCAATGGTGCGATGAGTTCGCCGAGCGCTGGCCGGAGCTTGTCGGCTAGGGCGCGACCTTGAACTCGATGCCTTGCGCGAGCGGCAGGTCGGTTCCGTAATTGATCGTGTTGGTTTGCCGCCGCATGTAGGCGCGCCACGAATCGGACCCGCTTTCGCGGCCGCCGCCTGTCTCCTTCTCGCCGCCGAATGCGCCGCCGATTTCCGCACCGGAGGGGCCGATATTGACGTTGGCGATGCCGCAGTCGGAGCCGCAGGCCGACAGGAAGCGCTCCGATTCCCTCAGATCATTCGTGAAGATCGATGAGCTAAGCCCTTGGGAAACAGAGTTGTTGAGCGCGATCGCCTCGTCCAAGTCGGAGTAGCGGAGGACGTAGAGGATCGGCGCGAAGGTTTCCTTGAGCACCGTCCCCTCCTGCGCCGGAACTTCGACGATTGCGGGCCGGACATAGAAGCCGCCTGGAATCCCATCGACCCGTTCCATCTTGCCGTCGAGTACGTCCCGCATTGAGGTGAACGCCGCCTCGTCGATCAGCGGCCCGACAAGCGTATCCGCTTCCCTCGGATCGCCGACCTTGATCCGCGAAAACAGCGATTTGAGACGGCCCACGAATGCGTCAGCGATGCTTTCGTGGACGATCAGGCGGCGCAGCGTCGTGCAGCGCTGCCCGGCAGTGCCAGCCGCCGCGAAGAGAATCCCGCGTTCGGCGAGGTCGAGATCGGCCGTCGGAGTGACGATCGCGGCGTTGTTGCCGCCGAGCTCCAGCAGGACTCGTCCGAAACGTTTGGCGACGGCCGGGCCGACCGCCCGCCCCATTGCTGTCGATCCTGTCGCCGAGAGCAAGGCGATCCGCTCGTCGGCGACCAGCGCCTCGCCCACCTCGCGCCCGCCCTGCACGCACTGAAGCAGCCCATCGGGAGCGTCGCCGAACCGGTCGAGGGCGCGGCGGGCGATTGCCATCACCGCTTCGGCGCAAAGCGGCACCTTTTCGCTCGGCTTCCACACGACCGGATCGCCGCAGACGAGCGCCAGCGCCGCATTCCACGCCCACACGGCGACTGGGAAGTTGAAGGCCGTGATGACTCCAACCGGCCCCAGCGGGTGCCATTGCTCGATCATCCGGTGGTTAGGCCGCTCGCTGGCGATTGTTAGGCCATAGAGCTGGCGCGACAGGCCGACGGCGAAGTCGCAGATGTCGATCATCTCCTGAACTTCGCCGCGACCTTCCTGGAGGATCTTGCCG
>DATMHP010000030.1:0-4119 GCA_035554875.1 Sphingomicrobium sp. | reverse complement strand
CTTGAAGGTCGTCTCCGAATTGGCGAGCCGGAAGAGATTCTGGTTGGGAATGACGATGAGCGTATCGACGTGCTGCTGGAGCTCCTCGATCCCGCCATCGGCCGAGCGCGAGCGGCGAGCGCCCTCGAACGCAAACGGCTTGGTGACGACGCCGACCGTCAGAATGCCCTTGTCGCGCGCCGCCTTGGCGATGACTGGAGCAGCGCCGGTGCCGGTGCCTCCGCCCATGCCCGCGGCGAGGAAGCACATGTGTGCGCCTTCCAGCGCCTTCTCGATTTCCTCGAGCGATTCCTCGGCCGCCGCACGCCCGATCTCGGGCCGCGAGCCTGCGCCCAGACCCTGCGTGATCTTGAGGCCCAGCTGGATTCGCCGATCGGCCGACGAAGTATTGAGCGCCTGAGCATCCGTGTTGGCGACGACGAAGTCGACCCCCTGGACGTCGGCGCGGATCATGTTTGCGACCGCATTGCCGCCGGCGCCGCCGACGCCGATGACGCTGATCCGCGGACGAAGTTCGTCGACTTCCGGCCGAATGAAATCGATGCTCATTGGTCCCACCCCCAAATCAGGCAACATTTTGAACCCACAATGTGAATCTTTGAATCATTGCGAGTCGCAAGCCAAGCGGAAAAGTTAACTTTCGCGAAAAAAGTGGGGATCGCGACTCTTGAGACTCACCTGGGCCGTCGCCGACGGTCCATCCGCTTGATTAACCCCGGCAATCGTCCATATTGATTGTATGACTGGATATTCCCAGCTCAGACGGCCCCAGCTGCATCCGGGCAGCAGTACGGCACGATTCTAGCGCCCTGAGCGTCCGCGCCTTCGCGCGCGGGTGTCCGCTCGGGGCTTTCCCAAACGAGCAGCGCTCCGGTTCGACCCTGGGCGCAATTCCTCATCATCGGGCGACGGCCAAATTGCGCTGGGGACAGCCGCAGCCTCGCCCACCGGGAGCAGGATCGTGGTTACGCAGCGTTTCACAGTCGAATTCGATCGACGCACCGTCGGGATTGCCGTGCGCGTCCCGGGCGGATTCATCTTCTACTCTTCCGACGACCGCTTCGAGGAGGTCGACGGGCGCATGTTTCCCCGCGCTCGCGCCATCGAGCGGGAGCTGAGGAAAGTGGCGAAGTGGAAGAGACGATCCGGCCAGGCGCCGGAAGCGAGTCCGTCGCTCGCCTGAAACTCGCGCCGGCCCCCAATCAGTTCACGGAGAAAAGAATGAATTACCCAGCGATGCATGAAGAGGTGCGGGCCCTCCGCGCCGATCGCGAGCGGGTCACCGACCTGCTTACGCGCTACCCGCGGGTCTCCAACGAAGAGGCCGGTGAAATCCTGACCTTCCTGCGCACCGGACGGCATCTCGACGTCGGGCTGCTGACCAGCAACGTAGCGCTGAGGCCCAACCTCGACGCGTTCATGGAGGACCACAAGAGCCACTTCCAGGTGAAGTGGGGTGAAACCACGCTCGTCATTGCCGGGCTCGCGGCGCTCATCGCGATTCTTTGGCTCGTGGTGGAGGCCTTCGCATGAGCGCGCTGTCCAGCATGCCCGCCAATGACCGGCGCCCGCCGATCCACCTGCTCGCGTCGGAGTCCGAGCTGGTTGCCGATCTCGCGCTCAGAGCCGAGCATCGGCAGCCGGCGGTCGCGGCCATGCTCCTCGAGGAGATCGACCGGGCCGAGCTTCACGAGGCCGGCGACATGCCGGCGGGCCATGTGCTTCTGAACACGGACGTGACCTTCGTCGACGACAACACGCACCAGGCGCGAACCGTCCGGCTCGTCCTTCCCGGCGAAGCGAATATCGCGGAAGGGCGAATCTCGATCCTCACCCCGATGGGGGCCGCGCTCTACGGCCTCGCCGAGGGCGAGTGCATCGAATGGCCCGACCTCGACGGCCATGTGCGCCCGATCCGCATCGTTCGCGTCGGGGACTCGCCGCCGGAAGCCGCCTGAACCTTGTCAGTCGAGCGCGACCTCGCGGATCGCTGGCACGCCGACGATCCACCAGACAGCGCCGGCAATGGCGACCGCCGCAGTGACGGCGAAGGCGGTCGTGTAGCCGAGCTGCTTGACGATGATTCCGGTGACGATCGGGCCGAAGATGCCCGACGTATTGCCGACGGCATTCTGGATTCCGACCCACGTCCCGGCCGCGCGCGCGCCGGCGAACATCTGCGCGACCGCGTAGGTGTTGAGCGACAGCGCCCCCGTCGCAATGCCCGCAAGGCACAGCAATAACCCAAGCTCCAGCGGCCCGTCCGCAAACGCAATCCCGAGCACGGCCAGCCCCGCGACGAGCTGGCCGAGGACCATCATCCAGCGGCGCATCAGCGCCTCCGGCCGGCCCGACTTCGTCCAGCTATCCGACAGCATCCCGAAGCCGAGCGCCGCGACCGCCTGGGCCGCATAGCCGAGCGTCGCGAGATAGGTCATCTCGGTGATCGCCAGCCCGCGGGACGTGACCAGGAACAAAGGCAGCCAACCAAGCAGGAAATAAAAAACGTAATTGCTGGCGATGTGCGCGATGGACATCGACCAGAGCGGCCATTTGCCGATCAAGGCGGCGACAGGCACGCTCTGCCCGTCCGGCGCGTCGGACCGTTCGAGCTTTCCGGTCGCTCCGAACCAGGGCGCAAGCCACAGCAAGGTCACGATCCCGAAGGCGATGAAGATCGCTCGCCAGCCGAGTGACGCGAGGATGAGCCCGCCTGCCAGCGTTCCCGCGGCCGGCCCCAGCGCGATCCCGAGCGACAGCGCCGCATTGGCCATTCCGCGCCGCTCCGGCGGGACATGGCGCGTGATGATCTTCGACGCGCCCGGGAAGGCGATCGTCTCGCCGACGCCGAGCAGCACGCGAAGAATCATCAGCGATGTGAAGCCGGCGACGAAGCCGGTCGCGAAGGTCGCGACCGCCCAAAGCAGGACTCCCGCCGCCATCAGGCGGTAAACCGAGAAACGGTCGCACAGCCAGCCGACGACCAGCTGCACCGGCGCATAGACCCAGAAGAAGGCCGAAAGGACGAGTCCGAAGGCCTCCGGGTCGAGCTTCAGCTCGGCCGTCATCAGCGGCGCCGCGATGCCGATCGCGCCGCGGTCGACATAGTTGAGGAAGACCGCGACGCCGAGCAGCGTTACAAGCGTTGCGATGCCGTTCCGTCCACCCGTTTTGCTCGCCATTTCCGCCATTCCCCCGACAGGTTAGACAGCAGCCGTTCATGCAACGGGGAGCAATTTGGCGCCACCCCAAGCAATGCTTGCGGAGCGGCGGCCGTTGGAACGCCCGCTTTTGTGCATGCGTTGCTTCAGTAACCGCTCTCCGATGGAGGCACCTATGCGTACGACTTTGAAAAAGAACATGAAGTTTGCGGCGCCTCTGGCGGCGCTCGCGCTTGCGGCCGGCTGCACGACCGCGACCCCCTACCAGCCGCTTGGCGCCACAAACGTCCAGGGCGGCTATACCAACCAGCAGCTGGATGCGACCCATTACCGGGTCAACTTCTTCGGCAACAGCCTGACCTCGCGCCAGCAGGTCGAGAATTATCTGCTCTACCGTGCAGCCGAGCTGACGCTGTCGCACGGGTTCAACTGCTTCACGATGGTCAACCACGACACCGGCGTGCGCACCAGCGTCCAGGTGAATTCGTACGGTCCATACGGCCGCGGCGGCTTCTATTCGGGATGGACTCCCTATTGGAGCATGCATGGGCCATTCGGCTGGTACAATTACGATCCGTTCTTCGGCGGACCCTTCTTCCCGGGCTCCTATGACGTGAACACGATCGACCGGTATCAGGCGATGGCCGACATTGCCGTCGGCAACAATTGCGCTGCCGGTCCGGCGACGTTCAACGCGCAGCAGATCGTGCAGAACCTGCGGCCGTACATCGTCTATCCACGGCCGCGGTAAGCTGCGTGAAGCGGGTCAGTAATCCCGCTTCATCGCCGATATAAACCGTCCGAGCATGGTCTTGGGGCCGGGCTGCTTGATCAGCGTCCCGAGGGCGATGTCGCGGATGTCGCCGCTCCGCGATGCAGCCAGGCTGGCGAGCCCTACCAAGGTCGAGAAGGCGGGGCCGCCATGCGCGTCAGGCAGACCCGCCAGCGTTCGCGGACG
>DATMHP010000029.1:0-7417 GCA_035554875.1 Sphingomicrobium sp. | reverse complement strand
AGGTGCAGGCCGAGCGGAAGCCCCTGCCCGTCGAGACCGCCGGGAACGCTCATCGCCGGAAGGCCGGCGAGGCTCGCCGGAACCGCGAACACGTCGTTCAGATACATCGCCAGCGGATCGCTCATCTTCTCGCCGAGTCCGAACGCCGCGGACGGCGCGGTCGGAGTCAGGATCAGGTCGCACTGCCCGAAGGCGTTGCGGAAGTCCTGCTTGATCAGCGCCCGCACCCGCTGCGCCTTGGTGAAATAGGCGTCGTAGAAGCCCGCGGACAGCACATAGGTGCCAATCATGATGCGCCGCTTCACCTCGGCGCCGAATCCGGCGGCGCGCGTCGCGCAATACATGTCGTTGAGCCCACCCTGCGCCGGCGTTTCGCGAAGGCCGTAGCGAACGCCGTCATAGCGGGCGAGGTTCGACGACGCCTCCGCCGGCGCGATGATGTAATAGGTCGGGAGCGCATATTTCGTATGCGGAAGACTGATCTCCACGGGCGTCGCGCCCGCGTCCTTCAGCCATTCGATGCCGCGATCCCACAGCGCGTTGATCTCTTCGGGCACTCCGTCAATCCGATATTCCTTCGGAATCCCGACCCGCTTGCCCTTGAGATCGCTCGACAATCCGCCTTCCCAATCGGGCACCGCCTCATTGAGCGAGGTCGAATCCTTCGGATCGAATCCGGCCATCGCGCCCAGCATTATCGCGCAATCCCGCACCGTCTTCGCCATCGGCCCCGCCTGGTCGAGCGAGCTTGCGAACGACACGATGCCCCACCGCGAGCAGCGGCCGTAGGTTGGCTTGATCCCGCAGATGCCCGTGAAGGCCGCCGGCTGGCGGATCGAGCCGCCGGTGTCGGTTCCCGTCACGCCCGGCGCGATGCCCGCCGCAACCGCAGCCGCCGAGCCGCCCGAAGAGCCTCCCGGGGTCAGCGCGGTGTTGCTGCCGTCCTTCCTCCGCCACGGTGAGATCACCGGCCCGTACGCGCTGGTTTCGTTCGACGAGCCCATCGCGAACTCGTCCATGTTGAGCTTGCCCAGCATCCCCGCGCCCGCCTTGCGCAGGTTCGCGGTGACCGTGCTCTCGTAGGGCGGCTTGAAATCGCGGAGGATCCGGCTTCCCGCCGTCGTGTCCACGCCCTTTGTCGCGAACAAATCCTTGATGCCGAGCGGAATGCCCGCGAGCGGCCCCGTCGCCTTGCCCGAGTCCGCAGCCTCGGCCGCCGCCAGCGCGTCCTCCGGAGTCTCGACCGTATAGGCGTTCAACCCCCGCGCCCCGACAACGGCCGCATTGTAAGCCTCCGCCACCTCACGCGCGGAAAATTCGCCGCCACGGATCCCGTCGCGAAGCTCGGCAATCGTCTTGTCGGTAAGCTCGGTCACTCGATCACCTTCGGCACCGCGAAAAACCCATGCTCGGCGCCCGGCGCGTTGGCGAGGACCTCGTCGCGGATATTCCCCGCGGTCACCTCGTCGTCGCGAAGCCGCAGCTTCTGGTCGATCACCGCGGTCAGCGGCTCGACGCCGTCGGTGTTGACCTCGCCCAGCTGCTCGACCCAGCCGAGGATATTGTTAATCTCGGGCACAAGCCGCTCGATCTCTTCCTCGCTCATCGCGATTCGGGCGAGGTTGGCGATGTGGCGCACCTGTTCGGGGGAAACACTCATTCTAGGTCTTCGATTGCTCCGGACCGGGACGGTCCCGAGGGGCGGATAGCGACCGGACCCGAGAGCGGCAAGCGGCCAGCCGGCATTCACCGATGCTTGTAATGCATGTGAACTTGTGCGAGCCGAGCACCGGATGCGAGCGTCAGACCGACTTCAGCCGTTGATCTGGCAGGCGCACGTCCAGCTGCGTAAATCCGAATTCCTGCGGTCGCTCGTCCACCTTGCGCGCAGCCTCGTTCCACTCAGCCGTGCCCATCACATGCGCAAGGAAGTGCTGTTCTGGAGGCGATGGTTCGTCACCGGCGGGCTTGCCTGGCCGGACGACTATGCGATGCGCCTCAACCCCAAGGCGCCGGTTGAGGACCATCTCGCAAAAATCATGGATCGCCTGCCCGGGCAGCAAGTGGATTTGCTCGACGTCGGCGCGGGACCGCTGACCGTTGTCGGCAAGGTCCACCCGTCAAAGAAACTCAGGATCACAGCCACTGACCCGCTGGCGCGCGACTATGACGAGCTGCTGGCCGAATTCGGCATTGAGCCCGCCGCACGGACGATCTTTGCCGAGGCCGAAAAGCTCCGCGAGCATCTCGGGGACCGGCAGTTCGACATCGTGCATGCCCAGAATTCGCTCGATCACAGCGCCGATCCGGTTGCGGGCCTGGAGCAAATGCTTTCCGTTACGAGACCCGGCGGATTCGTCGTCCTTCTTCACGAAGAGAATGAAGGCAAGAACGAACTCTATCATGCGCTTCACCAGTGGGATTTCACCACTGAAAACGGCGATTTTATCGTCGGCGGGCCGGGACCGAACGGTCCCCGGCGCAACGCAACGACCATCCTGGCCGACCGCGCGAAGGTCGAATGCACCCTGTGCGACGGAAAGCTCCTCGTCGTCATGCAGAAATCGAGCAGCTAGGTCGTGCCTACTTCCGCGACGCGATCCACTCGTCGACGCGGCTCTCCAGCACCGGAAGCGGCTGCGATCCGTCGCTGATGATCAGATCATCGAAGCCCTTGATGTCGAACTTCGGCCCCAGCGCCTTCTCCGCCTTGTCGCGAAGCTCGAAAATCTTGAGCTGGCCGATCTTGTACCCGGTCGCCTGCCCCGGAAGCGTGATGTAGCGCCGCACTTCCGACCGCGCATGATCCTCTGACATGCGCGCCGTTTTCTTCATGTAATCGACGGCCTGGTCCTCGGTCCAACCGAGCGAGTGGATGCCGGTGTCGACTACCAGCCGCGCCGCCCGGAACAGCTCGGCGTCCAGCCGCATGAAGTCGTCCGCGACGTCGGAATAGGCGCCCATCTCCTTGCACAATTCCTCAGAATAGAGCGCCCAGCCCTCGTTAAAGGCGACATAGCCACCGGCGCGCCGGAACTTGGGATTGCCGGTCTGCCGCGCCTGGATGTCGCCGGCCATCACGTGGCCCGGGACGCCTTCGTGGCACATAAGGTCGGTCAGCGCTGCGGGGTCCTCCGTCTCGCCAAGGAGGTGGACATAGACCCGCCCCGGTCGCGTTCCGTCGGGGCTCGGCCCGGCAGCGTGCGCGGCACCGCCGGAGACTTCGCTGAACGAGGGCTCGCGGACGACTTCCATCTTGTACTGCGGGAAATTGCTGAACCGCTGCGGCAGAAGCTCGCGGTTGTGCGAGATGATCGCGTTCGCGCGGTCGAGATATTGCTTCCGGAGAGCATCGGTCCACGGCGTCGGCGGGAATTTCTTCGCCCGGTCGGCATAGAAAGCGTCGCGGCCCGCGAACCCGGCCTTCTTGGCGAGCGCATCCTGCTCGGCCTCGATCTCCTTCACCTGGTCGAGCCCGATCTGGTGAATCTGGTCGGCGGTCAGGTCGAGCGTCGTGTTGAGCTTCAGCGCCGCCGCATAATATTCGGCGCCGCCGGGAAGCGAGATCGCTCCCACCCGGCCGCTCGGCGCGGTCGGAAGCTCGCTGTTCGCCCAGGCGATGACACGGTCGTAGCCCGGCTTCATCTCCATAAGCGCCGCCTTCGTGTCGCCCAGCAGAGAATCCGCCTCCGCCTGGCTCACCTTCTTATCGGCCACGAGCTTCGCGACTTTCTTCTTCGCATCCGCCCACAAAGGCGAGTCCGAGCCGCCGTCGAACGGCGCGCCGGTAACGATGGTCTGGCTTCCGCTGATCACGCGCTCGATCTCGAACTTCGGCGCGCGGATCCCGGCTGCGTCCGAATCCTTGCTCTGCGCGATCGCGGTGTCGAGCACCGCGGGAATGCCGCGGATTCGGCTGTTGTACGCCTTCATGTCCGCCGCATCCTGGACCGTGTGGGTGTTGATCAGGAAGTTCGGAAGCGAGGCGTGGATCGAATAGAGGAAGGAATAGAAAGGCGGCGAATAGAGCCGGTATTTGTAGCGGAGCTCGGCGCGCTGAAGCTCCGTCTCCCAGATGTCGTAATTGGTCTGGCCCTTGGCCGACAGCTTGCTGCGGTCGAACTGGGCCTTCATCCGCGCGACGCTGTCCCGCTGCTGCTGTAGCTGCTTGAGCTCGGCGGCGTCGCTGATGTCGTCGAGCCGGTCCTCGCCTTCCTTGAGGCCAAGGCGGGTCGCGAGCTGCGGCCGCGTCTTCAGACTTTCGGCAAATTCCTTGTCGAGGAAGGCGGTCAGCCGCGCGTCTTCCGAATTCGCCGAGACAATCGGCGCGGGCTGGGCAAGAACCGCTCCGGCATTGGGAACGACAACAACCGCCGCAGCAAGCAGCAACCAACGCGATTTCACCACTCTTCCCCTCCCGTCAGGATTTGGCCGGCGAAACTAACGCGACGTCCAAGACCCGCAACCGCCGTTCGTAGAAAAAGCGCAGCCAGTTGCCCGCCGCTCGCCGCTCGCCTAACCGCCGCTCCCGATGTGGGCTCGACGCTTCCTCCTCGCGATCACGATCATGACGCTGATCGTCGTCGCCGGCGCTTTCGCCATCTACCAATTCGGCGGCAGCGTGCTTCTCAGGAATGCCACGCCAAAAGGCCATTTCGAGGCCCCCGCGCCGCGCAGCGGACCGGATTACACGCAGTCGGCTTCGTGGATCGCCCGCCCCAATATCCCGCATAACGCCGCCGGATGGCTTCCCGACGGAGTTGCCCGAAGCGTGCCGGGCAAGGCTGCGATCTTCTATATCCACCCGACGACCTATTTGCGCAGCGACCGCTGGAATGCGCCACTCTATGAACCGGAGAGCGGCTGGCGCGACCAGTTGTTCGTGCAGAGCCAGGCCAGCGTTTTCAACGGTGCCGGCGAAATCTGGGCACCGCGTTATCGCCAGGCCGCCTATGGTGCGTTCCTTCTGAAGAGCAGCGATGCGCAGAAGGCACTCGATCTCGCTTACTCGGATGTCTCCGCTGCGTTCGACGAATTCCTGAAGCATGTCGGCGCCGATCAGCCGATCATCCTCGCCGGCCACAGCCAGGGCGCGCTCCATCTCATCCGCCTGCTCCGCGACCGCAAGGCCGAGCTGAATACCCGGCTCGTGGCGGCCTATGTGGTGGGCTGGCCGATCGACACCAGCGCAGACCTTCCCTCGCTAGGCTTTCCGGCCTGCGCCGCGCCGGCCCAGACCGGCTGCATCCTGTCTTGGATGACGTTCGGCGATCCGCCCAACCCGTCGCTGATCCTGGAGGATTGGGAGAAGACGAAGGGGACCAGCGGCGAGGAGCACAAGAAGGGCAATATCCTCTGCGTGAACCCGATCAGCGGCGTCGCTGGCGGAGCGGCTCCGCCATCGGCCAATCCCGGAACGCTACTTCCGAGCACCGACTTCACGACCGCTTCGCTGGCGCGGAATGCAGTCGGCGGCCATTGCGACAAGGGGCTGCTCATCGTCGATGGCGACGTGCCGCCGCTCGGGCCGTTTGTCCTGCCGGGCAACAACTACCACGTTTACGATTACGCCCTCTTCTGGGGCGCAATCCGCAACGACGCCGATCGGAGGCTTGCGGCATGGCAGCGCTAACCGCTGACACCTCCGAATTCGCGGCGGCCGTCCCGAACGGCGGCAAGCTGGCCGGCCTCGACGTCGGCACGAAGACGGTCGGCCTCGCCGTCTGCGACGCCGGCTGGCATTTCGCCGGCCCTTCCGAAACGATCCGCCGGACGAAGTTCACCAAGGACATCGAAGCTCTGCGCGCCTTCATCGGCCGCGAACATGTGATCGGCCTCGTCGTTGGCCTGCCGCTCAACATGGACGGCAGCGACAGCCCGCGAACGCAATCGGTCCGCGCCTTCGCCCGCAACCTCGCCCCGCTCAAGCTTCCGATCCTCCTCTGGGACGAGCGTTGGTCGACTCAGGCGGTCGAGCGGGCGATGATCGAAGCCGACGTCAGCCGCGCCAGGCGCGCCGAAAAAATCGATGCACTCGCCGCAGCGCACATCCTGCAGGGCGCGATCGACGCACTGGCAAATCTTTCGGCGCCGGAATAAGCGGAGCACTCGTGGACCTGATCTCGACCGACAGCCTGACCGACCAGCAGATCGCGGAAATCCTCGATCGAGCGGATGGATTCCTCGCGGACAATCGCTGCGGGCGGACCGATGGCCGGCTAAGCGGCAAGATCCTCTTCAATCTCTTCTACGAAAATTCAACGCGGACCCTGATGTCCTTCTCGACCGCGGCCCACCGTCTTGGAGCGAGCGTCGTCACGCTCCCGGTCGAGCATTCCTCAGTGAAGAAGGGCGAGACGCTGGAGGACACGGCGCGGACGCTGAACGCGATGCGCCCTGACGCGCTCGTCATGCGGCACCGCGAGAATGGGGCACCGCAGCGGGTCGCGGCGATCATGGACTGCCCCGTGATCAATGCCGGCGACGGCACCAGCGAGCATCCGACCCAGGCGCTTCTCGACGCAGCGACGATCCGCTCGCATTTCGGACGCATCGACGGGCTCAAGATCGCGATCTGCGGCGACATCGCCCACAGCCGCGTCGCGCACTCGAACATGAAGCTGCTGCCGAGGCTCGGCGCAACGGTGCGCCTTGGCGGACCGGAGACGCTTGTGCCGGACGGAGCGCTTTCAGTCGGCGAGGCCATCGAAGGCGCGGACGTGGTGATGATGCTCCGCGTCCAGCGCGAGCGGCTCGAGGAGGAGCTGGGGGATGCGCCGGGCGAATATCTCCGCCGCTACGGGCTAACCGCCGAGCGGCTCGCGACGGCTGCGCCCAATGCTGTCGTGATGCACCCGGGGCCGATGAACCGCGGCGTCGAAATCGACGGCGCGCTTGCCGACGATCCCAAGCGATCGCGGATCACCCTTCAGGTGGAATATGGCGTGGCAGTCCGGATGGCCTGCCTCGAGCTGGCGCTGGCCTAGCGCGAGGCGAACTCGACCGGGGCGTCGCCGGCGACGCGCCGAACGAAGCATTTGCCGCCACGGCTCTGAAGCTGCTCGCAGCGGGCGATCGCTTCCTGCTGGTTGCCGAAGCCCTTGATCGACAGACGCCAGAAGGTGCCCTTGGCGCCGGTGAAGCGGGCGCGCATCGGCGTGTAGTTGGCGAGCGCCGGATAGCGCTTGGTCAGGTTGTTCCAGGCGACGTTGACCCGGTCGGCGGAGCTGTAGGCGCCGAGCTGGACGACCGAGTTGGAGCGGCCGTTGGACTTGCGTGCAGCGTCGGCCGCGCGGCGAATGGTGTCGCTGATCGCCACGAATTTGGCGGGCTGCACCGGCGTGTCGAAACGGGTCGGAGCCTCCGGCTTCGCAGCGACGGCCTGGACGACCGGAGCTTCTGGCTGTTCCGCATTGTC
>DATMHP010000028.1:0-4905 GCA_035554875.1 Sphingomicrobium sp. | reverse complement strand
GGCTTCGTCCGCCCGCCGTCGCGCCGGTCGACGAGGGCGGCAGGCTCGCCGATTCGATCGGCTGGGCAATCGTTCTCCCGCAAATGCTCGCGGCGTTGGGCGCGGTGTTCGCGGCAGCCGGAGTCGGGGAAATCATCGGCGGCGTCGCGGGCGAGATCATCCCGAGCGGAAGCGTGTTCCTCGCGGTGGTGCTCTACGCAGTCGGAATGGCGCTGTTCACGATTATCATGGGCAATGCCTTCGCTGCCTTTCCAGTGATGGTCGCGGCAATCGGGGTGCCGATCCTGGTCCATGGAGCGGGAGCCGATCCGGCGGTGATCGGCGCGGTCGGAATGCTGAGCGGCTTCTGCGGGACATTGCTCACGCCGATGGCCGCGAACTTCAACATTGTCCCCGCCGCCTTGCTCGAGCTGAAGGACCAGTATGGGGTGATCCGGATGCAGGTCGCGACTGCCATCCCGCTATTCATCTGCAACATCCTCATTCTCTATTTCGCGGGGTACGCATGGGCGCACTGAACGCCGACACCGCTTCGAAGATGGCGCGGATCGCGCTCGGCCACGTTGCGCGCGAATTTCCGAACAAGCTCGATCACGTGCTGCTGGGCGAAGAGGATGCGAAGACTCCGCGCGAGCTTCACCCGATCTTCTTCGGAAGCTTCGACTGGCACAGCTGCGTCCACGGCTGGTGGTCGTTGCTGACCCTTCGGCGGCTGTTTCCGGAGATGGCCGAGGCCCTGGAGATCGAGGAGCTTGGGGACGCCAGCTTCACCAGCGGAAAGGTCGCGACCGAGCGGGCTTATCTCGACCGGCCGCTCTCCGCCGGATTCGAGCGGCCGTACGGCTGGGCGTGGGTGTTGCAGCTGCAGCTGGAAGCGACCCGCCATTCGGACCGGAGTTGGGGTGCGGAGCTCGAACCGCTCGCCCGGGCGTTCGCGGCGCGGTTCGACCGTTATCTGCAGATCCTCACCTACCCGATCCGGGCGGGCACCCACTTCAACACGGCCTTCGCGCTCGTGCTGGCGCTCGAGTGGGCGGAGCAGTTCGATCCCGCGCTCGCCGAGCTGATTGCGGCGCGGGCGCGGCATTGGTTCTCGAATGACCGCGACTGCCAGGCTTGGGAGCCGAGCGGCGATGATTTCCTCTCGTCCGCCCTGACCGAGGCGCTGCTGATGAGCCGGGTGCTTCCTGCCGACGAATTCCGAACCTGGTTCGCAGGCTTCCTTCCGCGCATCGACGAGAAACAGCCGGCAACGCTCTTCACGCCCGCCACCGTCAGCGACCGCAGCGACGGCAAGATCGCTCATCTCGACGGGCTGAACCTCAGCCGCGCCTGGTGCTGGCGCTGGCTGGCTCGGCCCGAGTTCGCGGAGAACCACCTCGAGGCCGCGCTTCCGCACCTCAGCGGCGATTATATGGGCGAGCATTGGCTGCAGAGCTTCGCGCTACTGGCGCTACTGGCGCCGGAGAGCGAGGACGCTAGAATCGCGACGTGATGGAATCGAACCCGCTCAACCAGCAATTCAGCCGCTACGACCAGGTGCGCAAGGCGCACACCTATCGCCTTGCCGAGGACTCGGCCGACGAGTTCGATGAGGAATACGAAATCGCGACGCTCGATTTCGGGCCGTTCCTTCATGGCGGCCCGGAGGACAAGGCGCGCTTCGCCAAAGCTTTCGCCGACGCTCTGGAGGAGATCGGTTTCGCGGTCCTTACGGGCCATGGCGTCGACCCGGCGCTGTACGATGAGATCGGCGACGGCGTGCTCGACCTCTACCGCTCCACGCCGCTGTCGGAGAAGTTGCGCTTCCGCGCCGCCCGCCACGGATCGGTCGCCCAGGGCTATTTTCCGATCGAGGAGACCAGCGACATCCATCCCGACTTGGTCGAGGGCTGGGTGTGGTGCCGCCGCGCCTTCGACATTCCCCAAAAGCGCAACGAACCGTTCCGGGCCGGGGACTTCTGGCCCAAGGCGGAGTATGAGCCCTTCTTCCGGCGGCTGGTGCTGGCCCACGAGGCGCTCTTCAAGCCGATCGCACAGGCGATGTTCATGGGTCTCGGCGTTGACCCGCACATCTACGACGAGAAGCTGACGCAGACGAACTTCGGCATGCGGCTGAATTATTATCCGCCGATGTCTCCCGACCAGGCGAGCTCGGGTGCCGGGCGGCTGCTGGGCCACGAAGACGTCGACCTGTTCACCATTCTGCCGGCGTCGAAGGTCGATGGGCTGCAGGTATGGAACCACCGCAGCGAGAAGTGGGTGCGGATGAAGGCGCCGCCGGGATCGATCATCATCAACACCGGCGACTATATGCAGCGGATCACCAACGACCGGCTGCCGTCCACCACCCACCGTGTCGGCAAGCCGAGCGACGGGTCGCACATGACCGAGCCGCGGGTGTCCTTCCCGATCGCCGTCTATGTGTGGGAGGACGAGGTGCTGGAGGTGCTTCCGGGGTTAGGGGAGCCGAAGTACGAGCCGGTGAAGGCGATCGCATTCCACACGCGGAGCACCAGCAAGTTCTACGGCGACGATTATGCCGTGGAGACTAATGACATTTGAAGCGGTCGAACGGCTCCTGACAGGCATTGCACCGCCACTGGGCCTTGCAGGGAGTCGAGCCGAAGCGGCTGACCTCTGCGGTGTCGGTTGAGCCGCAGCGCGGGCATTCGGCCTTCTCGTTCGGCCTCGGCGGGTCGATGCCGTAGGCTTTCAACCGCTCGCGGCCGCGCTCGCTGATCCAGTCGGTCGTCCATGGCGGGAACAGCACCCGCTCGACGAACACCTGCCGGAAACCGGCGGCGTCCAGAGCATCGCGGATGGCGTTTTCAATGGCGATGGTCGCGGGGCAGCCGGTGTAGGTTGGAGTGATCATCACCCGCGCTGGACTAGTGGTAACGGCGCGGACGATTCCAAGATCGGTGATGGAGACGACCGGGATTTCCGGGTCCATCACCTTATCGAGGATCGCCATGATGGCGTCTTCGCTCAAATCCGCGACCGCCGTTGCCATGGCAGGAGTTTACACCCGTTCGAGCGCGAGCGCGATTCCCTGCCCGACGCCGATGCACATGGTGCAGAGCGCGCGTTTGGCGCCGCGCCGCTGAAGCTCTTCGGTCGCGGTGAGAACTAGCCGGGCCCCGGACATTCCGAGCGGGTGGCCGAGGGCGATGGCGCCGCCGTTTGGATTGACGTGCTCTGCGTCGGGCGAGAGGCCGAGCTGGCGGAGGACGGGAATGCCCTGCGCGGCGAACGCCTCGTTCAATTCGATGACGTCGAAGTCGCCAATCTTGAGGCCGAGCCGCTCCATCAGCTTCTCGGATGCAGGCGCCGGTCCCATGCCCATGATCCGCGGCGGGACACCGGCGACGGCTGAGCCGAGGATCCGGGCGCGCGGTTTGAGGCCGTGCTTCTCGACCGCTTCGGCGCTTGCGACGATAATTGCCGCGGCGCCGTCGTTGACACCCGACGCGTTTCCGGCCGTCACCGTGCCGTCGGGCTTCACGATGGGCTTGAGCTTCGCGAGCGCCTCGACGCTGGTATCGCGCGGGTGTTCGTCGCGGTCGACGACGACGGGATCGCCTTTGCGCTGCGGGATCGTCACCGGGACGATTTCGGCGGCGAGGCGGCCGTTAGCCTGGGCGGCCGCGGCGCGGCGCTGGCTCTCCGCGGCGAACCGGTCCTGCTCCTCGCGGGTTACCTGATAATCCTCGGCCACATTCTCCGCCGTCTCGGGCATCGAATCGATCCCGAACTCGGCTTTCAGCCTCTTGTTGACGAAGCGCCAGCCGATGGTCGTGTCGTACATTTCAGCCTTGCGGCTGAAGGCGCTATCGCCCTTGCCGACGACGAACGGCGCGCGGGTCATGCTTTCGACACCGCCAGCGACGAAGAAATCGCCCTCGTCCGCTTTGATCGCGCGCGCGGCCATCGCGACGGCATCCATGCCCGAGCCACAGAGCCGGTTGATCGTGGTTCCGGGAACTTCCGTCCCGAAGCCCGCAAGCAGCGCCGCCATGCGCGCGACGTTGCGGTTGTCCTCGCCCGCCTGGTTGGCGCAGCCGAGAAGCACGTCGTCCAGCTTGGAGAAGTCGGCGTCCGGATTGCGTTCCTTCAGAGCGGCAAGCGGAATCGCGGCGAGATCGTCGGCGCGGACCTGCGCGAGCGCTCCGCCATAGCGGCCGATGGCGGTCCGGACCGCGTCGCAAACAAAAGCATCGCGCATGGGGTCTAGAGCACTCCTCGCCGCACCTGGTCGAGCTCGATGCTCTCGAACAGCGCCTTGAAATTGCCCTCGCCGAAGCCTTCGTTGCCCTTGCGCTGGATGATCTCGAAGAAGATCGGGCCGATCACGTTCTGGGTGAAGATCTGCAGCAACAGGCCCTGCCCTTCGGTCGGCGCGCCGTCCATCAGGATGCGCCGCTTCTCGAGCTCCGGGATGCTTTCCTCGTGGCCGATGATCCGCTCCGGAAGCAGCTCGTAATAGGTGTCGGGCGTGTCCTGGAACGGAATGCCGCGCGCGCGGATGATGTCGACGGCAGAGTAGATGTCGTCGGAGCCGAGCGCGATGTGCTGGATGCCCTCGCCCCTATATTCGCGGAGGAATTCCTCGATCTGGCTCTTGTCGTCCTGGCTTTCGTTGAGCGGGATGCGGATCTTGCCGCAGGGCGAGGTCATCGCCTTGGAGAACAGGCCGGTCTGCTTCCCCTCGATATCGAAGTAGCGGATCTCGCGGAAGTTGAAGAGCCGCTCGTAGAAATCGGCCCAAACTGACATCCGCCCGCGATGCACATTGTGCGTCAGGTGGTCGATGTAGGTGAGGTGCGAGGCGTGGTCGGCCTCGATCTGCTGCCAATCATCGAAGAAGTCGAAATCGACGTCGTAGATCGAACCCTTGTCGCC
>DATMHP010000027.1:0-5145 GCA_035554875.1 Sphingomicrobium sp. | reverse complement strand
AGCACGACCTCAACATTCGCGGCGCCTATCTCCACATGGCCGCCGATGCCGCGGTCTCGCTGGGCGTCGTCGTCGCCGGTGCGCTCATTCTTTACACCGGGCTGCAATGGATCGACCCGGTCGTCAGCATCATCGTGGCGCTGGTGATCCTGTGGGGCACGTTCGACCTGCTGAAGCAATCAACCGGAATGTCGCTCGCCGGAGTGCCGCACGGAATTTCGCTTGCCGAGGTCGACAGCAGCCTGTCGGCGATCGCCGGCGTCGCCGCGCTTCACGACCTGCACATCTGGCCGATGAGCACCACCGAGAACGCGCTCACGGTCCACCTGGTCGTCCCCAGGCAGGACGTCCGGCGGCAGGTCCTAGCCGAGGCGCGGCGGCTTCTCCACGACCGCTACCACCTCGAACATGTGACGATCCAGATCGACGACCTGACCGGCGAGGAATGCGTCGACTGCTAGCCTCCGGCTAGAACGCGATCCTCGCGGACAGACGAATGTCGCGGCCGGCTAGTGGAGCGAAATCCTTGAGGATGCTGGTGCTCCGGCGGGCATCGACGTCGAACAGATTATTGCCCTGAAGCGAAAGCGTCAGCTCCGGATTGGCGGCGAAGGGATGCCAGTCCAGCGACGCGTTCACCAGCGTGAAGCCGGGCGTGTCCGTCTCGATGGGCGCGGCACGGTTGTGGGCGAAGTCGCGCTCCACTTCGATCCGGCCATCGACCTGGCCACGCGATCCGGTGATCGCACCGATCACCCGAAGCGGCGGGATCAACGGTGCCGGCCCGAAGCCCTTGATCGTCGCACGGACCGCGTCGGTCACCAGCTCGGCGCCCCAGTCGATGCCGGCGAATTGGCCGAGCTTGGCGTCGCCCTGCAACTCGAAGCCATAATAATCGGCCTTGCCTTCGCGATAGGAAAATACGGGCAGTGCGTCGCGCACCTCGCCCGTCGGCGCCTGGAAGATGAAGTTGGAGAAGCGGCTGTAATAGAGGCTTCCCTGGACGTGCACCGGACCGGTCGTGTGGTGGACGCTCAATTCGACCGAGTTGCTCGCTTCCTTCCTGAGGTCCGGATTGCCGACCTCGAACGTCTCGCTGCCGCCGTGCGGTCCGTTGGCGAATAGCTCGTCGATGGCGGGCGCGCGCTCGCTATGGGAGACTGACAGGCCGGCGCGCCAGCCCGGCAGGAACTCGTACGTGCCGCCAAGGGAGGCGGAAATCGGCGTAAAGTCGCGGGAGATCGGCACGGTGCCGATGATGCCGCCATTGGCGGCGATCTGCGCGTCGGCATCCGCATCGAGATGCGTGGATTCGACGCGAGCGCCGGCTTCCAGCCGGGCCTTGCCGAGCACGAGCGATTGCAAGGTGAAAATGCCGAGCTGGCTGTTGCTGCTGTCGGGCAGATACTTCTCTTCGCCGGAGAGATGGACGTGCTGCTCGAGATATTGGACGCCGCTGGTGCCGCCCCAGCCGCCACGCTCGTTCTGAACGACGTCGGCGCGCATTTCGCCGCCCTTGGTGAAGAAGCTCGAGTCGACGTCGCCCTCGGGCGTCAGCTCGTCATGATGATATTTTGAGATGCCGCCGCGGAATTCGAAAATCTTCAGGAAGCCGCCGATCGGAATGTTCACGCGTGCGTCGGCGCGGGTCTGGCGGCCGTCGATCGTCGGCTGTTCGGCTTCCTCGTCCGGATCGAGCGAGTAGCGGATCGGCACGCCGTAGCGGAACGTATGATGGCTGACCGACACGCCGACGTTGAGGTCGCCGTCGACATAAGCGAGGCCGCCGGCGATATCGCCGATCGTGCCGCCGGTGTTGGGCAGCGTGCCCTTGAGGTCCGCAAGCGCGCGGATGTCCGGATCGGGACTGGCGAGTGCCTCTTCGCGGAGCGGTTCCGAGAGGACGTGGCCGCCGATGTGGAGGTCGTCGAACTTCGAATAAGCGGCGTCGGCGTGAGCGACGAAATTGCCGCCGAGCGGAACGTCGACGGAAACATTGCCGGAGCGCTCATCGGCGGCGGAGCCGAAATCGGCAAGCGCATTGACCTTGATCGGTTCGGTTGGAACGGTGCGCGGGATCCGCGTGTCGATGACATTGACGACGCCGCCGATCGCGGAAGAGCCGAACAGGAGCGCCGAGGGTCCGCGAAGAACCTCGATCCGGTCGGCAGTCAGTGGGTTGATGGTGACCTGGTGATCGGGATCGGACGACGACAGGTCGAGCGTCCCGATGCCGTCGACGAGGATCCGCACGCGCTCGCCCGAAAGGCCGCGAAGGATCGGGCGCGATGCCGTTGGGCCGAAGCTGGAGGCGGTCACGCCCGGCTGGGACGCGAGCGTCTCGCCGATGCTCGGGCGGACATCATGCGTGAGCTTTTCCTGATCGAGGACCGTGACGCCGCCGAGAACGTCGCCAGCCGAGCGCCGCACGCCGGTGACGACGATCACCTGGTCGGTGTCGGGGTGCGCTTCCTTTGCCGAGCCGGGGACCGGGGCGGCATCGCTGCTCGTGGCAGTCGTTGTCGACGCAGAGCCGGCGGAATCGCCGGAACCGAGGGTTCTCTGATTGGGAGGGGCATCGGCATAAGCTGTGCCCGGGATGAGAGCGAAAGCTGCCACACCGGACAGCAAAATGCGTGCGATCAATGGAAAACCCCGTCTTTCGAGTCGGCGGGCGGATAGCTCTAATGATACAACATAACAATGGATGCCGGGTTACATTCGGCGAACGGAAGCTGGGCGTCGCCGAACGGCGGGGTTGCGGGTGCATGGCGGCGGCGGATAAGGCCCGCGTAATGGCCGACGCCGAGGACCCGATCGCGCTGTTCGACAGCTGGTTTGCCGAGGCGCGCGAAGCCGAGGCGGACGAGCCGAACGCAATGGCGGTCGCAACGGCTACGCCCGACGGCAGACCGTCCGTCCGGATGGTGCTCCTGAAAGTGCACGGGCCGGAGGGGTTCACCTTCTACACCCATTACCGCAGCCGGAAGGGCGAGGAGATCGCCTCCAATTCCAACGCCGCTTTGCTGTTTCACTGGAAATCGCTGTGCCGGCAGGTGCGGATCGAGGGATCGGTCGAGCGCGTGTCGCCGGAGGAAGCAGACGCCTATTTCGCAACCCGGAAGCGCGATTCGCAGATCGGCGCCTGGGCATCGGACCAGTCGCAGCCGCTTCCCGATCGGGCGACCTTCGAGACGCGCTACGAGGAAATGAAGCAGAAGTTCGCCGGCATGGAGGTCCCGCGTCCGCGCGACTGGTCGGGATTCCGCGTGGTTCCCGAGAGGATCGAATTCTGGACCGCGCGCGAGCACCGCCTGCACGAGCGGCGATTGTTCACCCGCACCGCCGCAGGCTGGACCGAAGGGCTTCTCTACCCTTGAGCGGAGCGCATCACCCCGGCCACGCCCAAGCGCATGGCGAGGATCGATCGTCCCTGACCTCACGCGCCGCGCTCGCAAGCATCGCGATGGCCGTGCTGCTGATCGTCCTCAAGACCTGGGCGGCGTTCCAGACCTCGTCGATGGCGATGCTCGGTTCTCTCGCCGACAGCACGCTCGACCTTGTCGCCAGTCTGGTCGTCCTTCTGGGCGTGCGGGTCGCCGCGCAGCCGGCCGACCGCGAACATCGCTTCGGTCACGGGAAAGCGGAGGCGCTGGCGGCGCTCGTGCAGGTGATCATCATCAGCATCTCGGCCATCTTCATCGGGTTCCGGTCGGTGCAGCGCATTTTGGGCGGGGCCGAAACGTCGGACGCGGAACTCGGCATAGCCGTGTCGCTCGTCGCCATCGCTTTCACCTTCGCGCTTATCGCCTACCAAAGACATGTCGTCCGCAAGACGGGATCGGTCGCGATTGCTACGGACCGGCTCCATTATGCGTCGGACTTGATGCTCAACGGCTCGGTGATCGTCGCGCTCGTGCTCGACCAATTTGCGGGGATCATCGGCGCCGATGCCGTGTTCGGGCTGCTCATCGCGCTCTGGCTCGCGTGGGGCGCGTGGAAATCCTCTAGCCATGCGCTCGACCAGCTGATGGACCGCGAATGGCCCGAGGAGCAGCGCGAGCGCTTCCTCGTCGCCGCCCGGAATTTCCCGGAGCTGGAGGGACTTCACGATTTGAGGACGCGGACGAGCGGCACGCACAATTTCGTCCAGTTCCACGTCTGGGTGCCGCCCGACTGGACGGTGAAGGACGCCCATGACCGGATGGACCGGATCGAACAGGAGCTGGAGAAGCAGTTCCCGGCCACCGAGATCCTGATCCACCTCGATCCGGAGGGCCATATCGATCGCGAGGGCGTTCTGCCTTCGCACATAGCGGAGCAGGCGGAATGAGCGAGCTGCCCTTCTTCCAGGTCGATGCGTTCGCCGAGGCACCGCTCAGCGGAAATCCCGCGGCGGTGATGCCGCTCGACCATTGGCTGGACGACGCGCTGATGCAGGCCATCGCAGCCGAGAATAATCTCAGCGAGACGGCCTTCCTGGTGCCGTCAGAGAGCGGCGATGCGGACTATGATCTCAGGTGGTTCACGCCCACGACCGAGGTCGAGCTTTGCGGCCATGCCACGATTGCGTCGGCGCATGCGCTGATCACGGGCGAGAGGATCCGCTTCGCCACGCGGTCGGGAATCCTGACGGTGACGCGGGATGGCGATCTCCTGCAGCTCGACCTTCCGGCGGCACCCTTGAGCGAAGTGCGGGAGCCGGAGCTGTGCAAGGCGCTGGGACTGTCGGACTCGCCGGTCTGGCTCGCCGCCGGTTGCAACGACGCCGCGATCATCGAAGTTGCTGATGAGGCGGCAGTACGCTCGATGGCGCCGGATTTTGCCGCGCTTGCGAAAATTCACCGAATGGCGATCGTCACCGCACCGGGAAACCGAGAGGACATCGTCAGCCGGGTCTTCGTTCCTTATTGCGGGATCGACGAAGATCCCGTGACCGGCTCGGCGCATGCGGCGCTCGTGCCTTATTGGGCAAAGCGGCTCGGGCGCCACGAGTTCACCGCCTTCCAGGCGAGCAAGCGCGGCGGTCTTCTCTACTGCCGCGAGACCAATGACCGGGTGATCCTCGGCGGCCATTGCCAGACGGTGATCACCGGGACGTTCCAGCTGTGAAGCTGATGCTCGCCTTGCTGGCGCTCGCGTTCG
>DATMHP010000026.1:0-3601 GCA_035554875.1 Sphingomicrobium sp. | reverse complement strand
GGCGAAGCTGATCACTGCCGGAAGGACCCGCCGCGTCGACGCCGCAGAGGTCAACGGCCGGATCTTCGTCAACAACAGCGCGATCGGAGTCTACCCGCTGATGGTCAGCGACCGCGACGCACAGCAGGAACGGCTCGGCCGAAGGAAGCGCGTTGCGGCGGCCATTGCCGCGGCCCGCACGTTGCTGCGCTTTTCCAGCCGCCGGCTGACGCTGACGATCAACGACCGCAAGGCGCAGGTCGACACGCCATTGCTGTTCGTCGGCAACAACAAGTACCGGCTCGAGCTTCCCGGCGCCGGAACCCGCGAGCGGCTGGATGCGGGCGAACTCTGCATCATCGTCCTTCGGCGCAAGTCGCGCTGGGGCTTTGTCGCGGCGGCGGTGCGCTCGCTGGTCGGCCGCGAACGCCCCGTGGACATCGTCGAGCTGAATGACGTCCAGAGCCTGCGCGTCGACAGTTCGCGCCCCTCGCTCACCATTTCCCTGGACGGGGAGACGGCAAGGATGGAGCCGCCGCTCCGCTACCGCATCCGCCCGAAAGCCCTTAAGGTGATCGCGCCATGAGATGGGGGATCTCACTGCTCGCGTGCATCGCGCTCGCCGGTTGCACCAGCATCAACCTGCCGCCGGTGCCGAAAGCAGCCGCCGGTGTCGCATTCGACCGCAACGGGGAGGTCGGCGCCTTTGCAGACGGCATCGCCGACCCGCTGAGCGGCCGCGCGGTCACGCCCAACGATCCGGCCCGCGTTGCCTCGGTCAGCAAGCTGGTCGTGGCGATCGCCGTGATGAAGCTGGTCGAAGCAGGCAAGCTCGACCTCGACGGCGACGTCTCGCGCTGGCTCGGCTGGAACCTTCGCAACCCGGCCTTTCCGGATCGCCCGATCACTCTCCGCCAGCTCCTGTCCCACACCAGCTCGGTCCGCGACCACGATGATCAATATGCGATTGCGCTCGGCGGCTCGGTCCAGGCGGAGATGGCCAATCCGAAATCCTGGGACCCGAAGCACGGCCCAGGCGACACCTATTTCACCTATTCGAACATGAACTTCCCCATAGTGGGCTCGATTGTCGAGCGGGTGACGGGCGAGCGGTTCGACGTCTGGATGCGCCGCACCATCCTCGATCCGATGAAGATCGACGCCTGCTACAACTGGCCCACGTGCAGCGACGAAGCGGTCGCCCGCGCGGTCGAGCTCGATGCGCCCGACGGCAAGCCCGTGAAGGACGACCTCCACGGCAAGCGGCCGGACTGCCCGGTCTATGTCGAAGAAGGCGCTCCGTGCGATCTTGCGCTGTGGAAGCTCGGCGAGAACGGCTCGCTGTTCGCTCCGCAGGGCGGCCTCAGGATTTCGGTCCGGGGCCTGGAGCGCGTCGGACGGATGCTCCTCAATGGCGGCACGCTCGACGGCGTCCGGATTCTCTCACCCCAGTCGGTCGAAACCTTGTTCGCGCCAGTGTGGCGCTTCGACGGACGCAACGGAAGCACCGAGGACGGCTTCTATTGCACCTACGGAATCGCGACGCAGACGATCCCCACGCCCGTCAGGGGCTGCAGCGACGACCCGGTTGGCGACGCTATCCTCCGCATGGGCCATGCCGGTGACGCCTACGGATTGCGCTCCGGCCTGTGGCTCGACCGCGCGCGGGGCACGGGCGTGGCTTTCTTCGTCACCGGCCTTGGCGACAATCCGCCGCGCGGACGCAGCGCCTTCAGGGACGAAGAAGAGAAAGCTTTCCGCCGTTCCCTTTCCCTTTTTCGGCGTTAGGAACAGCAAGCGCCGAACTTCGTTGTCGGGGCGAAATCACAAGGGAGAGAGAGCATGAGGAAACTGGTCCTGCTTGCGCTTGTAGTCGGCGTATCGGCTTGCGCGACGACACCTCCAACACACACCTGCCCGGACGGGTCGGTGATTGACGCGTCGGTACCATGCCCGCCGCCGCCGCCGCCGCCACCGCCGCCTCCGGCGACGATGACGTGCCCGGACGGGACCGTGGTGAATGTCGGCACTCCGTGCCCGGCACCGCCGCCTCCGCCTCCGCCTCCGCCACCGCCGGCAACCGCCGGAGAGCGCGGCTGACGCTATGGCGGGCCCGCGCAACGCGGGCCTGTGAGCTTCGAATGAGGGCGGCGGGAATCCCACGGTTCCCGCCGCTCCCTCGTCGCTTCGCTATCTGCTAGCCCGGAGCGATGGACTTCGCCCACGCTTTGTCGGGTTTTCTCGTCGGCCTCCTCGTCGGAGTGACCGGCGTCGGCGGCGGCTCGCTGATGGCGCCGCTGCTGATCCTGATCTTCGGCGTGCCGGCAACAACCGCGATCGGCACCGACCTATGGTTCGCCGGGACGACCAAGACCGTCGGCGGCGCGATCCACCACGCCAAGAACAATGCCGACCTGCAGGTCGTCGGCCGGCTCATGACCGGGAGCATCCCCGCCGCGGTCGCAACGCTGGTGGTGATGAACGCGATGCACTGGAACCAGGTCAAGCATGGCTGGCTTCCGGTCACGCTGGGCGCGGTGCTCTGCATGACGGCCGCCGCGACGATCGCCAGACCGTCGCTCCATCGCTGGGTGCTCGCGAACGCGGGGCGGGACGGCGGCGCTCTCCTCCGGCTCCAGCTGCCGCTCACCATCCTCGCCGGGGCGATACTCGGGGTTCTGGTGACGATCACGTCCGTCGGCGCCGGTGCGTTGGCGGCGACGATGCTGGTCTTTCTTTATCCCGGCCGGCTGGACGGCAAGCAGATCGTCGGCACCGACATCGTCCATGCGATCCCGCTGACGTTCGTCGCCGGCATCGGCCACTTCCTGATCGGAAGCGTCGACGGACATCTCCTGTTGAATCTTCTGATCGGCTCGATCCCCGGAATCATCATTGGCTCGCTGCTGGTCCACCGGGTCAGCGAGAAACTCGTCAGGATCGCCCTGTCGATCGTCCTGATCATCGCCGGCGCGCGGTTGATCGCCGTCTGATCAGAAGCGGAAGGCAATTCCCGTATAAAGCTCGACGCCGGGCGTGTTGCGGTTGAGCCCGAAGTTCGCACCGGCGTCGAGCTGGACGTCCCTGCTGACGAGATAAGCGACAGCGCCGTCGATGGAATATTGCCGCGCCGTGCCGGCTGGGTCGAAGTCCCACGCGCCCCACACTTCTCCCGAAATCGTGAGACGGCTCGAAAGCGGCACGCCGACGCTCGCGGCTGCAGTCGTTGCGACGTGATAGCCGGAGCCGTCGCTGTCGGCGACGAGGTCCATCTCCGGCGCGATATCCCAACCCACTGACGACTTGCCGAACGTGGAGTCGGCGAGCAGCGCGATCCCGCCTTCGGCCTTGCCGTTGCCGAGCGAGTGCTTCGCGGTGGGGGTCTTCACGAACGGCCGGACTGCGACCTGCACCGGCGCGGAGCCGTTCGTCAGGCGGTATTTCAGCGCGACCGCGGAATCGCCGAGCCCGGAAGGGCCGTGGCGAACGTGCACGTAGGCCGGAAGGTCGAGCTCGAGGTGCAGCCGGTCGGTGACCCCGACCTTCAGCGCCGTCCCGCCGATGTCGAGTTCGTCGTTTCCGTGGTCGCGGACCCAATCGACCAGCCCCGTCTCGACCTGGA
>DATMHP010000025.1:0-4615 GCA_035554875.1 Sphingomicrobium sp. | reverse complement strand
GTCCTGGTTTGCCGCGGACCGCTTGAGGCGTTCCATCGAATGCTCGATTGCCGACAGGAGGACCGCTTTCTCGAACGGCTTTTCGATGAAGTCTACGGCGCCGGCCTTCATCGCCTGGACCGCAAGGCTGACGTCGCCGTGCCCGGTCATGATGATCACCGGAAGGCCCACGCCTTTGTCCCTGAGCGCCTTCTGCACCTCGAGGCCGTCCATCCCCGGCATCCGGATGTCGAGCAGGATGCAGCCGGTCTCGAGGTCGCTGGCCGCCTTCATCAGCTCGATCCCGCTTTCGTACGTCCGCACCGTGAAGCCGGATGTCTTGAGCATGAATCCGACCGAGCGGCGGATTGCCTCGTCGTCGTCGACAAGGTGGACCAGCCGAAGCTGCTCGTCGCTCATGATCTCGCTTCTCCCGTTGGAAGTGTGAAGTGGAATGCAGTTCCGTTCGCCGGGCCCGGCTCCGCCCAGATGCGGCCGCCATGGGCCTGGACGATGGTCCGGCAGATCGACAAACCGATGCCCATGCCGTTCTGTTTGGAGGTGACGAACGGCTGGAATAGCTGCGGCGCGACGGTCTCCGAAATGCCCGAGCCGGTGTCCTCGATGGTGACCTCGACAAAGCCGTGCTCAGCGCGGCGGGTGCGGATCGAAAGGCTGCGGACCGGGCTTTCGACCATCGCGTCGATCGCGTTGCGGATCAGGTTGACGACGACCTGCTGTACCTGGATTCGATCGACGAACACCAGGTCGGCGGCGGGATCGAGAGTCAGCTTCACGTCGATGCCGTGCTCCCGGGATCCGACCAGAGCGAGCGCATTGGCCTCGTTGATCAGGCGCTGCAGGCTTTCCACCTGCCGCTCGGTCTCGCCATGGCTCATGAAGTCACGGAGCCTGCGGACGATCTGGCCGGCGCGGACGGCCTGCTTCGCCGCCTCGTCCATCGCCTCGCGAACCATCTCCAGCGTTTCGTCGTCGGGGCGCTCGGCCAGCAGGTCCCGGGCGCTCTCGCAATAACTCGCGACCGCGGTCAGCGGCTGGTTGAGCTCATGGGCCAGGGACGAAGCGAGCGTGCCCATCTCGCTCACCCTACCGACATGCGCCAGCTCCGACTGCAGGTCCTGAAGCCTGAGCAGCGTCTCCTGCCGCTCCGTCAGATCCCGGATGAAGCCGGTGAAGATTCTCTTGTCGCCGCTCCACGCCTCGCCGACCGCGAGCTCGATCGGGAAGGTATTGCCGTCGCGGTGCAGCGCGGTCGTGACCCGGCCGATCCCGATGATCTTGCGCTTTCCGGTGGTGAGATAATTTGTGAGGTACTGATCATGCCGGTCCCGGTCAGGGTTCGGCATCAGCATCTTCACATTGCGACCGACTACCTCTGCTTCCGAGTAGCCGAACATCTTCTCTGCAGCGGCACTGAAGGACAGGATCGAGCCAACCTCGTCGATGACCACCATCGCGTCGGGAACCGTCGCAAGGATCGAGCGCAGGTGTGCTTCGGCCTCGACGGGCGTCTGGATAGCAGGCGGGTTCACGAGTCCGTTCATACCTAGGGAACTTACTTATCCAAACCGCGGCGGCGCATTGCTAGTTGCAGAAAGACGATGGACCAGCTCGACCCGATCATTCCTCCTCCCGACGACGACGAAGCCGCTGCGGACCTCGCGCGCCGGCTCGCCCGCTATCGGCGGCGTGTGGCGGCGGAGGGCCGCCCGCGGTCGGTGAAGGTGATCGACCGCGCCATCAAGGATGCGGACGGGAAGCCGAAGCGCGAGAAGCGCTGACCAGCTTCGAAAGCTCAGCTCTTCTCACCCAACCGGGGCCGCCACAGAACCGGCGCATAGGCGATCAGGAAGAGCAGAAGCGCGCCGCCCCAAACCAGCCCCGCGACTTCGATCCCGAAATTGTAGTCGATCAGGCGGAGCGATGCGCAGACCCGCAGCAAGGCTCCGGCGGTGACGAGTATGTAGAGAACGACAGTCGCGGCGTTGGCCTTCAGCTCGCGCGCGGTGTGGCCGAGGCTGGCGCGGGTCATCACGGCGAGGATCATCGTCGTCATCGCTCCGGCGGTCAGCGCGTGGATCGCAGCGCTGCGCGGCACCATGCCCATCAGGCTGAGACCGAGGAGTGCAAGGCCGATCGGAAGCCAGACGTAACCGACGTGAAGAATGAGGACGAGCGGATCGGCAAAGGTCCGATAGCCTCGCCAGCGGAGCCAGCGGACGAACTGAAGCGCGGCGGCGGCGATCAGGATGGCGCCGATGGGTGCGGTCGCCGGTCCGCTGAGCCACGCCAGCAGGGCGAAAGCTGTTGCGCCGATGACGAACAGGTCGAACTTGTCTGCCTGACTAGGGAGTCCGGTCCTCACACCGCGCTTGGAAAGCCAGTTGCGGGTGAAGGACGGAATGATTCGGCCGCCGATGAGCGAGATCAACAGCAACACGATCGAGAGCGCGATCTGCCAGCCAAGATCGGGCAAGGGTATCGTCCCTGTGATCGCCATATAGTCGACTGCATCGGCGAGCCCGAAGAACAGGATCATGCCGACGACCGGAATATTGCGGTTGTTCGCCTCCAGCACCTCGCGCGCTGCGAGCAGCGCCAGCACGACGAAGAAGCCGACATCGAAGATCGCGGCAACGGGGACCGTCACGATTCCGGAGAACAGGACAGCGATTCGCGCTGTCCCCCAAAGGGCGAACAATCCGCCGAGCGGCCAGCCCGCAATCGGAAGCCGTCCCGTCCAGTTCGGCACGGCTGTCAGAAGGAATCCGCCGATGATCGCCCCGACGAAGCCGAACAGCATCTCGTGCCGATGCCAGGCCAGCGGATCGATTGCCGTCGGCAAAGTGACCTCGCCGGTCAGCGAACAGATCCACAAGGTGATCGCGATCACCGCCCAGGCTGCGCCGCCGAAGAAGAAGGGGCGGAAGCCGCCGCGGAAAAAGGGGTAGGAGCTGGCCATGCGGCGGCGGCGCAGGGCGAGCATCTGCTCCCCGCGCGTCACCAGGCGCTCCCCGGATGCATTATCGGGCATGCATCCTTCCTAGCCGCCGGCCAGCGAAGGTCACATAAGTAGAATCCCGAGGGGTCAAGCCTGGCGGAAGCTTCTCCACAGGTGGTGAAGCAGGCCGCCGAACGCGGCTGCCCAGGCCGTCAGCGCAAGCACGATGAAGACCTCCGGAACTGCGACGAGGAAATCGAAACCGGTTGCCCGCGCCAGCTGGAAAGTCGCAGTGGTGTACATGCCGAGCGGGAAGACCATCCCCCACAGCGCAGGCTCATACGCCGGAACCTCGCCGCGAATGAGATAGCGCCATGCCATCAGCGCGATCAGCAGCGGGATCCACCAGGTCGAGGCCGCCCAGAAGAACAAGGTGAAGCCGGGAAGGAATGGCGCGATGCTTCCAAGGACCAGCCAGTGGCCGATCCGCATGATCAACGTGGCGCCTGCAAGCGTCGTGATCGCAACCGCACCCATGTTGATCCAGTAAGGCGGGGAGAAATCCCGCGATGCCAGGCGAACGAAGGTCAGGCGGTAGAAGATGAGCGGAATGATCGCGAGGTAGAGCATGCAGCCGATCATGAACATCGCGACGCACAGGAACTGGATCGGCGGCGACGGTGCGGTCATACCGTCCACCGCGCCGCGCGACACGACGATGGACTGGGTCGCGACGGCCGCGATCAGCCACGCACCGTTGATTCCCGCCGCAAGCGTCGGCTTGCGCTGCCGGATCGTGACCGCCGTGAAGAAGGCGTACATGATCACGAACCACAGCCCCAGGCCGACCCACCACAGGACGACAGCGACGGCGTGACCGCCGGCAACGAGGATCGTCTGGGTCGCGAGCATGCAGGTCGCGGCGACGAGCGTGAAAAATCCCGGCGCGCGCTGGTGGTTGAAGAGATCGTCGATCAGGCTTCGCGGAAATCGCACGAGGCGCAGCAGCGTCAGGCCCCACAGCGACACGTAAAACAGCCAGTTGAGACCGACCAAAGTGTGGGCGATGAGCGCGTGCCCCAAAAGGAAGCTCGCGATCGACACCGCGGCGGTGGCCATGACCAAGGCGAAATAGCCTGGAAACAGGCTCTCCGCTGCCGCGCTCACGACGCTCGCATAGCGCAGCCGAGCAGGCGGAACCTGGCCATCGAGGGCCGACGACAGCAACATCGGCACAACTGCTCGCACCCGATTTGTTGGCCGTCGATGATCTGGATCAACACCGAACATCTTGTGATTCGTTAGTCGAATACCCACAATATGTGGGAGGATTCGATGAGTTTCGACGTTGCTCTTGCCGAGGAAATCTGGACCGCGAAATACCGGTTCAAGACCGCTGATTCGGGCGACGACAGCTTCGCCGCGACCGCCGCGCGCGTCGCCAGGGCTGTCGCAGCGGCCGAAGCGCCGGAAGCCCGGGCGCTATGGGAACGGAAGTTCCGCGAATCCATCGAAGACTTCCGCTTCATTCCCGCCGGCCGGGTCCTCGCCGGCGCCGGTACCGACCGCGCCGTCACGCTCTTCAACTGCTTCGTCATGGGCACGATCCCCGACAGTCTCGACGGCATTTTCGAGCACCTGAAGCAGGCGGCCCTGACGATGCAGCAGGGCGGC
>DATMHP010000024.1:0-5635 GCA_035554875.1 Sphingomicrobium sp. | reverse complement strand
AGGAAGCTTGCTGAGCATGGTGATTCGGAGTCCTGAATTCGCGCTACATTTGTAGCGTGTGCTACATTTGTAGCGTGAACGCAAGCTGAATGTTGCGCAGGCGCGAAGTTATTCTCGGCGGGTGGCGGAGAGGGTGGGATTCGAACCCACGGTACGGTTACCCGCACGGCGGTTTTCAAGACCGCTGCCTTAAACCACTCGGCCACCTCTCCGCTAGTTCGCGACCGTAACCGCTCAGCTTTGTGTCCTGCCCCCGGCAGGACAGCCGCTTCGCGTTCGGCCACCTCTCCTTAAGGTGGCGCGTGATATCGCCGGTTGGGCCGGGCCGTGCAAGCTGTGCGACCAACGCTTGTGGCCGGGAACGGCAGCGGCCCCTAGGCTGTTGGGATGAATGGGGCAGGGAGAGTGGCGTTGCGTTGGACCGTGGGCTGGAGTCTTGCGAGTGCTGCGGCCCTTGCGCTCGGGCCTGCCGATGCTCGCGACAGCGCAGTCACCCCGGCGTCTAAATCCTCCCAGGCGGCGCCGCAGAAAGCGCCAGTGCAATTCGCGGAGGCGCAATCCTACGCCACGCAACCTGTCTATGCGCAGGCGCAGAGTCCGTTCGACCGCTATAAAACCTATCTTGCTGCGAAGGCCCGAAGCCAGGGCGTCCGCGAGGCGACCATCAACGCGGTGATCCCGACATTGCAGCTCAATTCCCGGGTCATCGAGCTCGACCGCGCGCAGAGGCCGACATCGAGGAGCGACGACAATTCGCCGCCGTCTTTCGCGGGCTATCTCGGCCGCCATGTCACCACGTCGCTGATCCGGCGCGGCCAGTCGCGCTACTCGTCACACTGGCCGAATCTTTACCGGATCCAGGCTCGCTACGGCGTCGATCCTGCGGTGGTGATGGCGATCTACGGCAAGGAGACGAGTTACGGCTCGATCACCGGTGGCTTCGATCTTCTCGAGGTACTGGCGACCCTTGCCTATGAAGGCCGCCGGCGCGCGCTGTTCGAGGACGAGTTTGTCGCAACGATGAAGCTGATGGACATCGGTGTGCGCCGCTATCAGCTCAAAGGAAGCTATGCCGGCGCGACCGGCTATCCGCAGTTCCTCCCATCTGTAGTCCTTCGCCTGCGGCAGGACGGCAACGGCGATGGCTATGCCGACGTCTGGTCGAACGAAGACGACGCCTTCGCGTCGATCGCCAATTATCTGCGCGACGCTGGCTGGAAGCGGGGACTTCCCTGGGGGGTGCCGGTCACCGTTCCGGCAAGGCTCAACCGCGCTGCCATCCAGTCGCGCCTGCAATCGCCGCGATGCCCGGCGGTGTTCAAGCGCCACAGCCGCTGGCTCACGGTCGCGGAGTGGCGGACGCTGGGCGTGGTGCCGACGAGCAGGGGGCTTCCGGATAGCGAGCTCGTCACGTTGATGGAGACGCCGGGCGCCTATGCACCCGGCTATCTACTGACCCAGAATTATTACGCGATCCTCGATTACAACTGCTCCAACTATTACGCCTTGTCCGTGGGGCTGCTGGCCAACGCGATCGCGGGTTGAGATCGGCTTTTTAAATCCACCCCCCCTCGCGCGCGCAGGAATCGCGCGATAGACAAAGGTCCTGTTTCACTCCGGAAGGACGCCAGCCCGAAACATGAAGCGTGCACTTGTCTTCGCCGCCACCGCAGCAATCATCGTCGCCAGCGCCGCGCCGGCCCGCGCACCCCAATTCGATACGCCCGCCAAGGTCGCGTTCCTGATCGACCTGTCGTCGGGCGCTGTCCTCTACCAGAAGAATGCGGACGTCCGGATGCCGCCGGCTTCGATGGCGAAGATGATGACGACGGACGTCGCGTTCGAGCTGATCGATTCGGGCAAGCTACCGCTGGGCAAGATGTGCACCGTGCGACCGGAGACCTGGCAGAAATGGCACGGGCCTCAGGCCGGCTCGACGATGTTCCTGTCGCCGAACGAGCAGGTCAGCGTCGAGAACCTGCTCCATGGCATCGTGACCCTTTCAGGGAACGACGCGTCAGTTGTCCTCGCCGAGTGCATTTCCGGCACCGAACAGGCCTTCACCGACCAGATGAATGCGCTGGCGAAGAAGATCGGAATGACCAACAGCCATTTCGGCACAGCCAACGGCTGGCCAGACAATGGCGTGACCTATGTGTCGGCGCGGGATCTGGCGACGCTCGCGCGCTACGAGATCGAAAACCACTTCGAGCTCTACAAGAAGTTCTATTCGCAGCCGAGCTTCACCTGGGGCAAAACGCTGGGTTCGGGGCAGGACATCACTCAGGCGAACCGCAACCCGATCCTCGGCAAGGTGCCGGGAGCCGACGGCCTCAAAACCGGGCACACCGATGAAGCCGGCTATGGCTTTACCGGCTCGGCCGAGCAGAACGGCCGCCGCCTCATCGAGGTGCTCGCGGGGATGTCGAGCTGGAACGAGCGAGTCCAGGAATCGACTCGCCTGATCCAGTGGGGCTTCGGTGCCTGGACGACCAAGCCTCTGTTCAAGAAGGACACGGTGGTCGCCAAAGCCCAAGTGCAGATGGGATCGAGCAGCGAAGTGCCGCTCGTCGCTCCGCATGACCTGGCGGTGACGATTCCGGCGGGCCTCAGCATCAATCAGCAGATGCAGGTGAAGGTGCAGTACAACGGACCGATCAAGGCGCCGATCAAGAAGGGCGATCAGATCGCTCAGCTCGTCGTCACCACCGCGGATACGGCTCCGCAGGTCGTGCCGCTCGTCGCAGGCGAGGATGTCGGTGAAGCCGGCTTCTTCGGCCGCGCCTGGATCGGGCTGAAGTCGCTCTTCGGGCTTTCGTGAGCAGCAGGGGCCGCTTCATCAGCCTCGAAGGCGGGGAGGGGGTCGGCAAATCGACACAACTTCGAGTCCTCGCCGCCGCGCTACGCGAGCGTGGCCTGAAGGTGGTCGAGACTCGAGAGCCAGGCGGAAGCGAAGGCGCGGAGTCGATAAGGCGACTGCTGCTTGAGGAGCAGGACTGGCCGATCGAGGCCGAAGCCCTGCTGTTCGCGGCCGCTCGCGCCGATCATGTCGAAAAGACAATCCGACCCGCGCTCGATCGCGGCGAGTGGGTGCTGAGCGACCGATTCATCGATTCCTCGCTCGCCTACCAAGGCGGCGCGGGCGGCCTCGGCATCGAGCGCGTCCGGGAGCTGCATCAGTTTGCGACTGGGGGCTTCTTTCCCGATCGCACGCTCATCCTCACCCTTCCGGAAGGGAAACAGCGGGCGCAGGCCCGCGACGGCCATTCGGGCGACCGGATCGGCGGTCGCGGCGGCGATTTCCACCATAAGGTCGAGCTCGCCTTCCAGATGATCGCCGCCGAAGAGCCGGAGCGGGTGAAGCTCGTCGAAGCCGCTGGATCGGAAGGTGATGTCACGGAGCGGCTGCTGGGCGCAATCTCGGACCTGCTGCCATGATCTCGGGGCAGGACAAGGCTGTCGAGCAATTCCGGGCAGCGTGGGACTCGCGTGCGCTCCATCACGCCTGGCTGCTTGCGGGACCCCGCGGGGTGGGGAAGGCGCACTTCGCGGGAGACGCCGCGGTTCGGCTGCTGTCGGAAGCCGCGGGACCACCGGTTGACTTGCCAGCGATCGAGACGCCGGAAGAGCATCCGATTGCCAAGCTTATCGCCGCCGGAAGCCACCCCGATCTGCGCTGGCTTGAGCGGCTTGAGAACGAAAAGACCGGCAATCTCGCTCGCAACATCACGGTCGCGCAGGTGCGCGAGCTCGGCGAGTTCCTGGCGCTCACGCCCGCACTCTCGTCATGGCGTGTCGTCGTCATCGACAGCGTCGACGACTTGGAGAAATCGGCGGCGAACGCTCTCCTGAAGATGCTGGAGGAGCCGCCGCCGAACACGGTGTTCCTGCTCGTCAGCCATGCGCCTGGACGGCTCCTGCCGACGATCCGCTCCCGATGCCGCAGGCTCGAGTTTCACGCACTGTCCGATGACGCCATGGCGTCAGTCCTGGAGGTGCAGTTGCCGGAGATCAACGGAGCTGAGCGGCAGCGGCTGATCCCGCTTGCGGGCGGGTCGGTCGGTCGGGCGCTGGCCTTCGCATCGCTGGAACTCGCTTCGCTGGAAACCGACGCCCTCGCGATCTTGCGCGAAGGCGATCCCGACAACAACAGGCGCTCGAATCTCGCCGGTCAGCTTGCGCGCAAGACTGCGGCCGATCGCTACTCGGCCTTCCTGGAGATGCTCCCGTCATTGATTGCCCGGGAGGCGAGAGGTCTTGGGCCACCCCAGCGGGAGAGGGCAATCGACGCCTATGAGAAGGTTCGGGAGCTGACCGCCATCGCTCCACGCCTGTCGCTCGATCCCGCGGCGACCGTCTTCCAGCTCGGCGGGATCCTGGCATCGGTGGCTGAGCCCCGCCTTTCTTGAAGGCGCGCAACGGTCAGGGTAGGGCCGCTCCCGTGTCAGACCCATATTATATCACCACCGCGATCAGCTATCCGAACGGCCCTCCGCACATCGGCCATGCCTATGAGGCGATCGCCGCCGACGTGATTGCAAGACACAAGCGCGGCCAGGGGCGCGACGTGCGCTTCCAGACGGGGACGGACGAGCATGGGCTGAAGATGGCCCAGGCTGCGCGCGCGGAAAGCGTGGAACCGCAAGTCTTCGCGGACAAAATGTCATCCATTTTCCAGAAGATGTGCGACACTCTTGAGGTATCGTACGATCGCTTCATTCGGACATCGGAACCAGCCCACCACCGCGCAAGCCAGGCGATCTGGACCGCGATGGCGGAGCGCGGCGATCTTTATCTCGGGCGCTACGAGGGTTGGTACTCGGTCCGCGACGAAGCCTATTACGATGAAAGCGAGCTCACCCAAGGGGAAGGAGACCAGAAGCTCTCTCCGCAGGGCACCCCGGTGGAATGGACGGTCGAGGAGAGCTGGTTTTTCCGCTTGTCGGCCTACAGCCAAAAGCTGCTCGACCATTATGCGGCGAACCCGGACTTCATCCGGCCCGAAAGCCGTCGCAACGAGATCGTCCGCTTCGTCGAAGGCGGGCTGTCCGACCTGTCGATCTCGCGGACCAGCTTCGACTGGGGTGTTAAAGCGCCGGGAAGCGAGGGCCACGTCATGTACGTCTGGCTCGACGCGCTGACGAACTACCTCACGGGCCTCGGCTACCCGGACGATACCGAGCTGTGGCGGAAATACTGGCCGGCGAACGTCCATCTGATCGGGAAGGATGTTGTCCGCTTCCACGCCGTCTATTGGCCCGCCTTCCTGATGTCGGCGGGAATCGCGCTTCCGAAGCAGGTCTACGGCCATGGTTTCCTGCTCAGCCGCGGCGAGAAGATGTCGAAGAGCATCGGCAACGTCGTCGACCCGTTCACCCTCGCCGAGCGCTTCGGCGTGGATCAGTTGCGCTATTTCCTGCTGCGCGAGGTCTCTTTCGGGCAGGACGGAAGCTATTCTCCGGAAGCGATCGTCAACCGCGTGAATGCGGAGCTAGCGAACAGCTTTGGCAACCTTGCTCAACGCACATTGTCGATGATTTACAAGAATCTGGACGGCGTCATTCCTGCGGCTGGTAAGGCAGAGGAAGACGTCGACCTGCTCGCGAAGATCGACGCAGCGACCACGGATCTCAAC
>DATMHP010000023.1:0-4316 GCA_035554875.1 Sphingomicrobium sp. | reverse complement strand
CGGAGTCAGGCTGGACTGCGGAATTCGGCTGGAGAATGTCTACGTGCCAGCCGGCGGCGACATTCCCGACCGCACCATCAATTCGAAGTTCGGCCAGAAGCTCGACTTCATCGAGAGGATGACGCGCTGGTCCGACAATCTCGCCGAGCCGACTCTGATCGTCGGCGATTTCAACGTTGCGCCGCTGGAGTGTGATGTCTGGAGCCACAAAGCGCTTCTGACGGTGGTGAGCCATACGCCGGTCGAGGTCGAGGCGCTCGGCCGGCTTCAACAGGCACATGACTGGATCGACGTTGGTCGCCATTTCGTGCCCGCGCCCGAGCGCTGCTTCACCTGGTGGAGCTATCGCTCGCCCGACTGGACGAAGAACGACCGCGGGCGCCGCCTCGACCATATGTGGGTCTCGCCGGAGCTTGCGGGCCATCTCGCGGGGCATCGCGTTCTCGAGCCGTGCCGCAATTGGGAGCGGCCGTCCGACCATGTACCTTTGATCTGCGAGCTCAGCATTTGAAACCCGGCACCGGACTGAGGTCGGCGATCGCCGCGCTGAAGACCGGAAGGCCAGTCCGGGTCGGAGGAGAGCGGCCGCTGACCGTCGCGTCGGTTGAAACCGCCGGACCCGATATGCTGGCCGTGCTCGATGCGGACGCGAAGGCGCCGCTGCTGATCAGCGGCTGGCGGGCAGCTGCGCTGTCGCTCGCCAACCGGCGCGATGCCGCCGATCCCGCCGAGCCGGTGCTGATCGAGCGCAGCGACTGGCTCGATCCGGACGCCGCGCGGGTCATCGCCGATCCGGGAAAGGATTTCGACCGGCCGCCGCTGGGGCCGTTGAACCCATTGCCGCTGGAGCAAGTTGCCGAGGCGAGCGCGGCCCTGAAGCTGGCGCGGCTCGCAGGTCTTCTTCCTGCGCTGTGGATTGTCGATTCGACCACTCCGGCAGCCGCGGTTTCGATGGAGGCAGTAGGGGCTGCCGAACCGGAAGCAACAGTCCTCGCCCGCGCAAGGCTTCCGCTCGATCATCTTCCGGAGACGCAGATCGCGGTGTTCCGGACGAGCGACGACGGCCAGGAGCATGTCGCGCTGATCGTCGGCGCCTTTGCCGGCAAGCCACCGCTGGTCCGGCTGCACAGCGAATGCCTGACCGGCGACGTGTTCGGCTCGCTGAAATGCGACTGCGGGCCCCAGCTGAAGGAGGCGCTGAGGCTGATCGGCGAAGCCGGCGGCGGCGTGCTCCTTTATCTCCGGCAGGAAGGGCGCGGGATCGGCATTGCCAATAAGATCCGAGCCTATGCGCTGCAGGACCGAGGGCTCGATACCGTCGACGCGAATCTGCGGCTCGGCTTTGCCGACGACGAGCGGGATTATGAGCATGCCGCGGCGATGCTTCGCTCGCTCGGTATCGCCGAGGTCCGGCTGCTGACGAATAATCCGGCCAAGGTTCGGGGACTAGAGAGTGCCGGAGTTCACGTCATCGAGCGGGTCGGGCACCACATGCCCGCCAACCCGCACAATGCCGACTATCTCGCGACCAAGCGCGAGAAGAGCGGCCACATCTTCTAGTCTTCGAACAGCGCCGTTCCCACGCGAACGGCCGTCGCGCCGAGCATCACCGCCGCCTTGTAATCCGCTGACATGCCCATGCTGAGACCGGTGATCTCGTGCTCGTGAGCGATCTTGGCAAGCAGCGCAAAGAAAGGCGAGGGCTCGAGCCGCACCGGTGGGATGCACATGAGGCCGGCCAGCGGCAGCGGCGACTGGCGCACGGCGGTTATAAGATCGCCGACCTCCGCGATCGGGCAGCCGCCCTTCTGCGGCTCGTCTCCGATATTCACCTGGACATAGACGGACGGGAACCGCTCCGCTTTCTCCGCCTCCTTCACAAGCGACTCCAGCAAGGATGGCCGGTCTATCGAGTGGATCGAATCGAACAGCCTGACCGCCTCGCCTGCCTTGTTCGACTGAAGACGGCCGATGCAGTGGAGACGGACGCCCGGATTGCGGGCCAGGAGCTCGGGCCATTTGGCGAGCGCCTCCTGCACGCGGTTTTCGCCGAAGTCCCTCTGGCCGGCTTCAATCAGTCCCTCGATGTCTTCGGCACTGCGCATCTTGCTGACCGCAATCAGGCTCACGTCGCCAGGATCGCGGCGAGCGACCTTGGCGGCCGAAGCGATACCGTCGCGGATGGTCTGCAGGCGCTCGGCAGCGGTCATTGGCGCGCTATAGGAAGGGGGATGAAGCACCGCCAGACTCTCCCACGCCAATGGCTGGTCGCGGACCATCGCCTTGGCGAGCAGCTGTGGCACGCGGTGCGGCGGCTTCCGCGCGGAAGCGGTGTCCTGCTGCTCTATCGGGATGCCCCGAAAGGCGGGCGAGCGAAACTGATTGCGAAGGCTCGGCGCGTCGCGGGCGCTCGCGGCCTGCTAGTTCTGGACGAGGCAGCCGGAGAGGCGGCGCGTGTCCACAATGCAGTAGAGATTCAGCAGGCACAGCTTGTCGGCGTTCCGATTCTCTTCCTCTCACCGATGTTCCCGACGCGGAGCCACACGGACTGGAAGCCAATCCCGCGAATGCGCGCCGCCGCCCTGCTGCGGCTGGCAAAGTCGCCGGTGATTGCGCTTGGCGGAATGGGCGAGCGCCGGTTCAGGCGGATTCAGCGCCTGGGCTTTTCAGGTTGGGCGGGAATCGACGCCTGGATCAGAACTTGAAGGCGGTGCCGATGTAGACGGCCTGGCTGTCGACCCGGTTGTCGCTCAACGCAGAGATGCGGTCGCGCTCGACCTTGTAGCGGACGCCGCCGGTCACGGAGAGGCGACGGGTCAGCGAGTAAGAACCGCCGACGTCGACGGCGTAATTGTCGGGATCGCGAAGCGCCGGGGCTGCAGTGCCCGCCGACCGATCAGCCGAAACGGCGACGCGTCCGGTGAAGCGCGGAAGCGAATAGCTCACGCCGACAACGGCGCTCTCGCGACCGTCGACAGGCGATCCGGCAGCGCGGGTCTTCGCGACGTCGCCAGAAACGGCAAAGCGCCGCCAGCCGACGGCGACGCCGAGATTATAGCTGACCGGAGTCAGAGCGTTGACCGGCGATGCGGCGCTTGTCGACGCGACCTGCAGCGGCGACGTCGCCTGCGCGCGGATCGCGACCCGCACCTGCGACGGCCGGCCCTTGGCTGCTGCCGGAGTGAATTTGAAATCGCCCAGCGACGGCACGCGTCCGGAGAAAGCGGCGGCAAGCCGCGGGTCCGCAGTCGCCGGAGTGAACCCGAAATCGGAGTCGGCGCTGAGCGCGATCGCAGGTGGGCGCTTGCCCGAGTCTCCGGCCGCGAACGCAGGCGACAGCAATAGGCCCGTCGCGGCAACCGCGCCGGCCATTAGTGTCGCACTGAAGCGTCCGAGACTCACGTCGGCCAACTCCCTGTTCGCGAGTCCATATAGGCCGGTGAAGCTGAAGGTTCCATGACCGACTCGATTCGCCCCGAGTCTGTTGCAGATGCACAACAATGTGCGGTCCGCGTCACCGCGCTTGCGGCCTTGCGGCCAGCATCTATAACGCGCCAACGCATCAGCTCACTTGTCGAGGATCACAGATGTCCCGCCTCAAACTTACTGCCGCCGCCCTGGTCCTTGCCACGCTGGCGACATCGGGTTGCGCACGCAATCGCAACCTGCCGACCCAGCTCGCTCCGGCGAGAATGACGACCATCGGCGTCAACGGCTATTTGTGGCAGGCGGCACTCGACACCGTTTCCTTCGCTCCGCTGCTCCAGGCGGACGCCAACAGCGGTGTGATCATCACCGACTGGTACGCCAATCCCAAGGCGCCGAGCGACCGCGTGAAGCTGACCGTGACGATCCTCGACCAGGATCTTCGCGCCGACGCGCTTCGGGTGGCGGCTTCGCGGCAGGTGCTTCAGAACGGCACCTGGGTTGAGGCACCGGTCACGGCCGCGACCGTTCAGAAGCTCGAGGACATCATCCTGACTCGCGCTCGTGACATTCGCCGTTCCACCGTTCCAGGCTAAGAATTGGAGTTGATATGACCGGCCGCTTCGACCCGGCCGTGGCCGACGTCCGCTGGCAAGAGCGCTGGGAGGACGAACGCTGCTTCATTGCCGACACGACGAGCGGCAAGCCCAAGACCTTCGTCCTGGAGATGTTCCCCTATCCTTCGGGGCGCATCCACATGGGCCATGTCCGCAACTACACGATGGGCGACGTGCTCGCCCGCTATCGTCGAATGCAGGGTTTCGAGGTGCTCCACCCGATGGGCTGGGACGCCTTCGGAATGCCGGCCGAGAACGCGGCGATGGAGCGCG
>DATMHP010000022.1:0-5992 GCA_035554875.1 Sphingomicrobium sp. | reverse complement strand
CTCGAACCTTGGGAACAATATGTTGTTCTCGATGTGGATGTGCTCGATCAGGTTCTCCTTGAACTCCGCCGCGCCGGCGTAGAGGGCCCGCCACGTCCCGCACGCATTCGCGGGCGGCGTAAAATCGTCCGTTATCGCGGTGATCTGCTCCAGCATTTTCACCTGATCGCTATGGTCTTCGCGAAGCATCGAAGTCGGTCCGTCGAGTGGCCGGGCGCCGTCTGAGCGGCGCATGGCCGGAAAGATCATCAATTCCTCCTTCTTCATATGGACTTCCAGCTCGCCAAGCGCTCGCTGAAGGATATCGGCGAGTCCGGCAGGGACATCAGGCTTCGCGGCGTGCACCTGCTCGACCCGCCGCGCCATCTCGACCAGCTGCGGCAGCTGGTGCCGGTGCTTTTCGTGATAGCAAAGCAGGATGTAATCGATCAGTTGGGCGGTTTCCTCCGGCAACTCGGAGGGTGTGGTCACTTGTGGCATGAGCTCTTCCTTTCCTCCGCATGGCGAAGGAATCGTCTGCGAATGATTCCTCATTGCGCCGATGGCCGACGCTGCGAATTACGGAAGAGTACCTAGGGCCGCAGCCCACGGACCTTGCTAGCGGGCGCCGACCACGCGACCGACGCATTCCCCGAAGCCTATGCGCACCGCGCCGTCCGCTTCGCACCAGGCGCGAAGCGTCACTTCGTCGCCATCCTCGAGGAAGCTTCGAGTTTCGCCGCTCGGAAGGTCGATGGGCTGCTTGCCGCCGCGGCTGATTTCCAAAAGTGAGCCGAGGCCGCTGTCGCTGTCGGTGGAGAGGGTGCCGGTGCCGATCAGGTCCCCGGGCTGAAGGTTGCAGCCGTTGGACGCATGGTGGGTGACGATCTGCGTGGCGCTCCAATACATCGCCGCCGACGCTGAGCCGCGCGAGAGAATATGCGGGGCGACTCCCTGCTCACGCATTTTCGCGGTTGAAAGCGTCACCTCGAGCTGGATGGAAAAGGCGGTGTCGCCCTCGCTCCTGAGATGCGGGAGAGGCTCGGGGTCGCCCTCGGCTCTCGGCGGCATCGGAACGCGATAGGGCTCCAGAGCCTCGCTGGTGACGATCCAGGGCGAGACGCTGGTCAGGAAATTCTTGGCGAGGAACGGGCCCAGCGGCTGATATTCCCAGGCCTGGATGTCGCGAGCGGACCAGTCGTTGACGAGGCACCAGCCGGCGATATGATCCTGCGCCTCGTCGATAGGGATCGGATCGCCAAGGCGGTTGCCGCGCCCGATCCACAGGCCGAGCTCCAGCTCATAATCGAGGCGGAGGCTTGGGCCGTATTCGGGAGCCTCGGCCTCCGGCGGCTTACGCTGACCGCTGGGCCGGATCACGTCCTCGCCGGAGGCCCGAACCGAGCTCGCGCGGCCGTGATAGCCGATCGGCACATATTTGTAGTTGGGAAGCAAGGGATTGTCGGGCCGGAATTGCTTGCCGACATTGGTCGCGTGGTGAATGCCGACGTAGAAATCGGTATAGTCCCCGACGAGGCAGGGCACGTGCATCCTGACCTCGCTCTGCCCGATCAATTGTGCCTCGACGTCGTCGCGATATCGCTCGTCACTCAGGATTTCGGAGAGGCGGCGGCGGAGATCACGGTGCGCTCCGGGCCCGCGCGCGAGCCAGCCGTTCAGGACTGGTTGGGATAAATCGTCGCGCCACTCCTCATCGAGAAGATCGGAAATCGCGGTGAGATCGAGGAGATAGTCGCCGATCGCGACGCAAGGGCGGCGACGTCCCTTGCTCTCCGAGAAAATGCCTATCGGCAGGTTCTGGATCGGGAAATCGCTGCCTTGGGCACTGTCGACCCAGCTGGTCAGATTCGAATCGTGCGTTTCGTCGGTCACGGAAGCTTCGCCTTCGGAAATCCCTGCCACGCCTCGTCATAATCGGGCTGGGCGCGGTCGAGCGCGAACCGCGTGGGGAGGTAGGGCCAACAGGTTTCGACCATGAACGCCATCGTGCCCTCGACCTTCTGCGGCCTCAGCTCCGCCTCGCTGGCTTTCTTCCAGCTTTCGACATCGGGGCCGTGGCCGCTCATCAGGTTGTGGAGCGACAGGCCGCCGGGCGAGAATCCCTCTGCCTTGGCATCGTAAGCGCCGTGGATCAGGCCCATCGCCTCGCTCATCACGTTGCGATGGAACCAAGGCGGGCGGAACGTGCCCTCGGCGACCATCCAGCGTGGCGGGAAGATCACAAAATCGGCATTGGCCCGGCCCGGCACATTGCTGGGGCTGGTCAGGACCGTGAAGATCGACGGGTCCGGATGATCGAAGCTGACGGTGTTGATCGTGTTGAACTTCGCGAGCTCGTAGCGCCAGGGAGCGTAATTGCCGTGCCAGGCCACCACATCGAGCGGCGAATGGTCGAGAGTCGTCGTCCACAGCGAACCGAGCGATTTCTGCACCACCTCGGTCGGTTCGTCCTTGTCTTCGAACCAGGCGATCGGTGCTTCGAAATCGCGGGCATTGGCGAGGCCGTTGGCGCCGATCGGCCCGAGTTCCGGAAGCCGGAACGGAAGCCCGTGGTTCTCGGCGACATAGCCGCGCGCTTCGCCATCGACCTCGACCCGGAACTTCACGCCGCGCGGAACGAGACCGACCCAGCCGGGCTCCAGCTCTAGAACGCCCAGTTCCGTGACAACCCGAAGTGCGCCCTGCTGTGGCATGATGAGCATCTCGCCATCGGCATCGACGAACACTCTCCGCTCCATGCTCTTCGACGCGCGATAAAGGTGGACCGCGACACCTTCGAGATCGGCCGGATCGCGGTTGGCGAGCATCGTCACCATCCCGTCGACGAAGTCGGTCCCTTCCGGGAGATCCTTCGGCGGATTCCAGCGGAGGCGGTTGGGCGGAAGCGGCTCGTCGACCGTGCCGGGCGCGAACAGCTTCGCGCCAGTGTAGCGCGCGTAGGGCGGGTGGTCCGCCGTCGGCCGCATCCGATAGAGCCAGCTTCGGCGATTCTCATGCCGCGGTGCGGTGAAGGCGGTTCCCGACAGCTGCTCGGCATAGAGGCCGAAGGCAGGCCGCTGCGGCGAGTTGCGCCCCTTGGGGAGAGCGCCGTCGACCGCTTCGGTTTCGAAATGGCCGCCGAAGCCGCTCATGTAATGAACGCTCATTCGCGCCGGTTACTGACTTAGTGGCACAAACTCAAACGGGCGCAGCTCCTACCGTGCAGGAACTGCGCCCGTCACGCGCGGGACTCGCCTACCGCGCGTCTGTTCGCCGGCGGGGGCCAGGCCCCCGCAGCGCTTCAGGTCTGGTTGACGTTTACGTCGATGGAGTTGGGGACGTTGATGTTGGTCCCCGTGTTGCCGAAGCCCAGCTGGTCGCGGAACACCCACAACAGCACCAGCACCACAATGATAAGCACGACGACGGCAAGCACTCCGCCGCCGCCTCCGCCACCATCGCGTTCCACGATCGTGGTATGCTCCGTATCGCGATCGCGATCATCCGCCATGGGAATCTCCCTGTTTGGCCTGTTAAAGTTGCGAAACGAACGCGCCTTTCGAAAGGCGGTTCCGCGCATTGCTTCGGAACCTTCGCGCGCTGCCGCGTTCTTTCGGCATGATCAAAGCGAGACGGAGGAACTGGGTTCGGATTCCGGTCGGAAGTACGCTGATGATCCTTGCGATCGCTGCCTGCAGCTCGCAGGGCCCGGAACCGCAGAACCAGAATGTGGTGAACGCGACGGCCGTCGACGTCGCCGTTCCGTCCGGACCGGCAGGCAATCAGGCGGCCACGTCGCCCGCGCTCGCGGGACCCCAGGGAAATATCCACGAGGTGGAGACGCTGACTCCCGAGCAGGTGGTCCAGCAATATGGCGACCTGCTCCACGGGCGCCGCTTCAAGGAGGCTTTCGCTCTGTGGAGCCCGAATTCCGCCAACGTGAGCGAAGAGCAGTTCGAGAGACAGTTCGACAAATACCGGACAATCGACGCCGCAGTGGGCAAGGTCGGGCCGACCGAAGGTGCCGCGGGATCGATCTACAGCACCGTCCAGCTGACCTTGTCCGGGACCAGGAAGGACGGCGCGCCCTATGTTATGACGGGACCGGTGACGCTCCGGCGTGTCAACGACGTCCCCGGGTCAACGGCCGAGCAGCGGCGCTGGCACATCGAGAAGGTGGAGCTGACCGCCAATCCGAAGGCCGCCGAGTCGATGCTCAATGGATGACAGAGGAGAAAGTCGAATGAACCGCTTCGAGGATATTCGCGAGCACATGCAGGTGATCGACGCCGAAGGCGCACCGGTCGGAAAGGTCGACGGCATCGAAGGCGACCGCATCAAGCTGACCCGCGACAGCACCAGCTCCGGAATGGGCAGCCACGAAGGCCACCATCATTTCATTCCCAAGGGCCTCGTCGCGGATGTCGAAGGCGACACGGTGCGGCTGTCCGCGCGTGCCGATGCGCTCGAGTCGATCTTCGAGACCGAAGAGGACGGCAGCTCCAGCTGAGCGGGCCTAAAATCCGAGAGCGTTCGCAGCGGTCTCGACGTCGTTGTCGCTGACCGTCTGGCCGTCGTCGTCGGTGAGTCCGGTAGAGGCGCTCGCCTGATTGTTCGATGCGCTGGCCGCGGATTTGCCGCCGCCGGCGATATCGAGCGCGAACCAGATGATCCCGGCGGCCCACAAGACGGCCATCCACCGGCTCTTGAAGATCGAGCTCGTGCGCATTGGGATCATGCGCGCGAGTCTCGCGCTTTACGATTAAGATAATCTTCTCAGGCGTGAACGGCGGTGACGAGATAGTTCAGCCGCATGTCCTCGCTGAGATGAAGGCCGCGCGTCGGCGACCAGGCGATTCCTTCAACGTCGATGCATTTGAGGCCGGCATCGCCAAGCATCGCCTTCAGCGTGTCCGGCGCAATGAACTTGTCGAAGTCGTGCGTTCCTTTGGGCACGACGCCGACGGCCTCGGCGACACCGACCATCAGCAGCCGTGAAAGCGCCGTCTTGTTGGGTGTCGACAGGATCATCAACCCACCGGGGGCGAGCCGTGCCGCCAGCGCTCGAACGAATGCCGCGGGATCGGCGACATGTTCGATCACCTCCATCGACGTGACGAGGTCGAATTGGCCGCGGGTCTCTTCGACCGTCGCGACCTTGTAATCGATGTCGAGAGCCTGGCCCTGCGCATGAAGCCTGGCAGCAGCGATCAGTCCGGGAGCGGCGTCGATCGCGGTGACTGCTGCTCCGAGCCTCGCCAGCGGCTCCGCAAGCAAACCCGCTCCGCATCCGGCATCGAGCGCGCTCTTGCCCGCGAGCGGCTTCAGCGAGTGTTCGTCCAGCGCCCAATGCTGGTCGACCTGGTCGCGGACGTAGGCGAGCCGCACCGGGTTGAGCTTGTGAAGCATCGCTTCCGAGCCGTTCGGGTCCCACCAGTCGCCTGCATGGCTCGCGAACTGCGCGATCTCTTCGGGTATGACGCTACTGGTCTCGACCATCGAGCCCTCCTTGCCCTGAACGCTTGCAAAGGAAAAGCGAAGCGTGCGTTGAAGGCGCGGTGGACGATTTTCATCTGAAGGACGGCTCGCTTCATTGCGAAGCGGTTCCGCTGAGCGAAATCGCCGACGCGGTCGGAACGCCCGTCTACGTCTATTCGTCTGCCGCCATGTGCCGGCAGGTCGAGCGGTTCCGCCGCGCGCTGGAGCCGCTCGCCGATCCACTGATTGCTTATGCAGTGAAGGCGAATTCCAATGCCGCGGTGGTCGCGACGCTCGCTCGCGTCGGTCTCGGCGCCGACATCGTTTCCGGCGGGGAATATCGGCGGGCGATCGCCGCCGGCGTCTCGCCCGAATGCATCGTCTTTTCCGGGGTCGGGAAAACCGAAGCGGAAATGGCCCTCGCACTCGAGGGCGGCCTCTTTCAATTCAACATCGAGTCGTTCGAGGAAGCAGAGACTCTGTCGGCCGCCGCCTCGTCCATGGGTGTGACGGCGCCGGCAGCCTTCCGCGTCAA
>DATMHP010000021.1:0-11356 GCA_035554875.1 Sphingomicrobium sp. | reverse complement strand
CCGCGGTACTGCCGCTGGCGGACGCTGGACAGATGCAGCTGGTCGGGCGGCGTCGCATAGGGCGCGTTGACCAGGCCCGAGAAGTCGAAGTCGTAGGGGATCGGAATCACCCCCGCCGCGACGCCCTGCGCCGGGGCAATCAGCTTGGCGTTGTGGCAGCAATTCTCGCCCTTCGGTCCGGCGCGCATCGACCAGTCGTGGTTGGCGATCATGTCCTGGAACAGGGCATAGAGCGCGGCGTGGCGCGGGCTGAGCGAGGTGATGGGGATCAGGTCGGGAAGTTTCGCCTCCCGCATCCCGTTGCGCTTTGCAACGTCGTCGAGATCCTCGATGAAGAAGCCGTAGCGGGTGATGAACGGCCGTCCGTCGTCATTGACGAAGTCGATCTGGGCGAGGCGGACGCGGAAGCTGGCAGGGCTAAGCACGTTGAGCATCCGGTAGGTCGCATATTCGAGCAGCACGTACTGCTGGAACGACTCCGCACTGCGGCAATAGGCGACCAGCTTGAGCGACCTCTGCCCCGCGAAGACCGAGTCCATCGGCGGTGGCGAAGTGAACCGCACCTTCAGCGGCGGGAACTGGCAGACGTCGGTCGCGCGGCGCGTGATTCCCCGCGTCGACAATGTGACCGGCAGCTGCTGGCTCGTCCCGGCGACTGTGACGGTCGCCGGCCTCGGCTCTTCGGCGCGGACCTTGGCGAGCGTCGACATCGGGCCGGCGATGGTGATCCGGATCGCGTCGGATGAGGCAAACAGCGGCTTTTCGGCGGTTGCGGCCATGGCGGGCGAGGCGAGCCCGAGCATGATGAGCCAGAGCAAAAGCTTGCGGATCATTCTCCCCCTCCCCCTGCCGCTGCGGAACGCTTCACAATGTGCGGCGTCAGTGTGTCGCCAACGATCTCGAGATAGCTCGGCGGGCCGCCGTAATAGCGCGAGTTGCCGGTATCGATCGTCACCAGCTTGCCGCCGTTGAGGATCTGTATCCCCTTCAGGTTGGGCGTGTGGCCGACGACGATCCGCTTCGCGCCGTACGCCTTCAGGACGGTCGCAAGCTCCTGGTCTATCGGAGGTCTCGCCGGACCGCCTGCCGGGATTTCGGTCACCTTCGGGTCGCGCGAGATGAGCCCGCGATACCACAAAGGACCGAGCGGGTCGGTGAGGATCGATCCGGGCGAGCGGTCGACGCTCCGAAGCGCGTCGTCGACCTTCTTGTTGATGTCGTCGAGCGCCAGCTTCGAATATTCGGCGCTGAGCCCGCCGTGGACGAAGAGATTGCCGTTGACGAGCGCGACGGCGGGGTTGCGATCGACCCAGCGGCCGAGCTCGCCGTTCGAAGCCCAGGCGAGCCGCTGTTCGACCCAACCCAGCGGCGTCGCCTTGGTCCACGCGTCGTGGATCGCCGGGCTCGTCATCTGCGGATCCTTGGCGCGGTATTTGGCTTCGATTTCAGCCTTCCTCGCCTGATAGAGGCGTTCGCGGAGGGCCGCGGAATCGGCCGTCGCATAAGCGGCGAAATCGGCGGGCACCGTGTAGCGGAGGTCGCCGGTCACATTCATCGCTTCGTGATTGCCGACGAGAGCGATCACCCTTCCGCCCTGCTTCGGCGCCTCCTTTTGGAGGCGCATCAGCTCGCGGATGATCTTGAGGGAATCCGGTTCTCTGTCGACGACGTCGCCGACCTGGACGAGGATCGTCCGGCCGCCCGTCCAGTGGCCGCCCGCGTTCTCGATCCCGGCGGCCATGGCGATGTCGCGCCAGACGGAGAAATCGCCATGGAGATCGCCGATTGCAACGATCCGCTGCGGCTGCGGCGGCGCCGCTGCAAAGGCGGGACTTGCCGCGACCAATGCGGCAATGACGAGGCGGACGTTCCTCCACAGCCGCCCAGGCATCGGCAGCACCCCCAGCAATTGCCGGGCGATGGGGCGCCACGGCGGCCGCTTTGTCAACTCCGGCTTAACAGCCGTTCGGTTGCCGAGTTCACCGGCATTTCATCGGGCGTTCACAAACTGTTGCCTGGCCGACACGAATTGCCGCCCTCTCCGGTCAATTCGACGAGATCCCGGAAACAATGCTGCGCCCGGCTGTTGCGGCGGCGACAGGGGTCACGAAGAAGGTAGCAAACAATGAAATATGCCTTTCTCGCCGCGGTTGCGGCAGCGGCGGTGGCAACGCCGGCACTAGCTCAGCAGGCCAGCGGTCCATATGTTGGTCTCGAAGGCGGCGTGCTGTTTCCGAAGGACTCGCGCGCGGACGCGACGGTGAATTACGTCGACCCGGCAATTCCCGACGCGACGTACAACGACGCCTTCGACATCAACAACAAGAAGGGGTTCGATCTCGACGCGATCGCCGGCTACAATTTCGGCATGTTCCGGCTGGAAGGCGAGCTTGGTTACAAGCGCGCCAAAAGCCAGGCCCAGGTGAACCCCGGGTTCGTCAGCGCCTATAATGCGGCGACCGGAGTCACGCTGACCGACAGCGATTTCGACCTGAACAACCACACCACGGTGCTGTCGGCGATGGCCAACGGGCTGGTGAACGCCAATCTCGGCGGCTTCAATCTCTACGGCGGCGGCGGCCTCGGCTATGCCAACGTCAAGGCGTTTGGGGACAAGGACAATGCCTTCGCCTGGCAGCTGATCGCGGGCGCGAGCGTGCCGGTCAGCAGCAACGTCGATGTCGGCCTGAAGTACCGCTATTTCCGTACCGGTAACCTTCACTTCACCGACGACGCGACTCTGGCGGATGCTGGGGTCGTCCTCGACAGGAACGGCCGGTTCAGCTCGCACAGTGTGCTCGCGAGCCTGATCTACAACTTCGGCGCACCGCTAGCGGCACCCGCACCGGTCCCAGCCGCTGCCCCGGCGCCTCCGCCTCCTCCGCCCGCTCCGGCAACCCAGACCTGCCCGGACGGTTCGGTGATCCTGGCGACGGACGCCTGTCCGCCGCCGCCTCCTCCTCCGGCCCCGCCGCCCCCGCCTGCCGGCGAGCGCGGCTAATCGCCTCATAGGCTGGAGGGATGCCCCCGGCGGGACCACAAGTTCCGTCGGGGGTTTCTTTTGGGTTCAAGGCGGTTGATTGAGCGGGCAAATTCTGTATAGGCGCGCCGTCGCGGAAGCTTTGGCTTTCGCAACTCGTCCGAGACAGCTGGTGGGGCTTGCTCCTTAATCTCCAGCCTAGACGGGGACAGGAATCATCGGAGCGCTTTTAAGGCGCTTCCGTGTGCGTTGCATCAAATGCGGCGCCAACGATCCAACTCCCCACGGACCTCGCTGCTCATTGCGGGCAACCGCGATGAGTTTTGTTGAACCTCGGCCGAAGCCTGGCTTCGACCGAAATTTGGAGTTGGCATGGATCGTTCGCAAAAAGCCGATCTGGTCGACCAGCTGAAGCACGTCTTTTCGGACACGAGCGTCGTCGTTGTCACGCGCAACCACGGCCTCTCGGTGGACCAGTCCACCGACCTCCGGAACAAGATGCGCGACGCCGGCGCCCAGTTCAAAGTTGCGAAGAACCGGCTCGCGCTCCTCGCCCTGGACGGGACCCGCTACAAGCCGATCGGCGACCTTTTAAAGGGTCCGACGGCTCTGGCGACCTCGTCCGACCCCGTCGCGGCTGCAAAGGTCGCGGTGGACTTCGCCAAGACGAACGACAAGCTCGAAATCGTCGGCGGAGCCATGGGCGACACGGTGCTCGACGTCGACGGGATCAAGGCGCTTGCCGCGCTTCCGTCGCTCGACGAGCTTCGCGGCACGATCATCGGGCTCATCCAGGCGCCGGCGAGCAAGATCGCTCGCACCGTCGCCGAGCCGGGTGCGCAGCTGGCGCGGATTTTCGCGGCCTATGGGGCCAAGGAAGCCGCCTGAGTTTCTTTCGCTTTTTCACATTCAACGCACATGGGGCGATGCCCCTGCACAGGAGTTCAATAAATGGCTGACATCACCAAGCTGGTCGACCAGCTCTCCGAGCTGACCGTTCTCGAGGCCGCCGATCTGGCGAAGGCCCTCGAAGAGAAGTGGGGCGTTTCGGCCGCGGCTGCGGTCGCGGTTGCGGGCCCGGCTGCCGGCGGCGGCGCTGCCGCTCCGGCTGCCGAAGAGAAGACCGAGTTCGACGTCATCCTCACCGGCGACGGCGGCAAGAAGATCAACGTGATCAAGGAAGTCCGCGCGATCACCGGCCTTGGCCTCGGCGAGGCGAAGGCGCTGGTCGAAGGCGCTCCGAAGCCCGTCAAGGAAGGCGTTTCCAAGGACGAGGCCGAGAAGATCAAGAAGCAGATCGAGGAAGCCGGCGGCACCGTCGAGCTGAAGTAAGCTTCGGTTCTTCACTGAAAAGGAAAGGGCGGTCCTTCGGGGCCGCCCTTTTCTTTGGGTCAGTGGCGTCCGGTGATCGGCCCGCCCGGAGGCTGCCCGAAAGCGAGCGGCTGGACCGCGGCGCCCGGCGATCCGGCGGTCACAGCATCGTAAATCGAAAGACCGACGGGGCTGTAGGTAATCGCCTCGGTGATGACGAACGCGGCGAGAATCGTCGCCAGCCCCCAATTCCACGCGGGATGGATGCGGCCAGAGATCCGAATGTCGCGCCACATGCCGGCCGCCGGGAACAGCAGCCCCGCAGCGAACGCGGCTTCCCAGGCCCATGGCTGCAGCAGCGGCATCGGAAGGAGTCGGCCGAAGGCCGGCGTCAGAAGCATCGTCATCGCACAGAAGTGCAGGCGCCGGTGCCAGTCGGTCCGCCGCCGCATGATGACCGCAGCGACCGTCAGCCCGGCGAAGGTGAAAACCGTCACCGGGTCGAACACCAGGAACTGCAGCGGCCGGAAGAAGAACGGCACGTAGGCATTGCGGACCATCGCCACGGTGACCACGCAGCCCATGACCACCATCGGCACGATCCATCCCGCGGCGATCCAGCCGAGGCGCCGGTGGAGCGCCATTCGCCCGGTCGCGACGAAGATGTTCTGCATGAGATAGATCGCGACCCAGCCCATGAAGAAGAAGGCGTGGATGTGGACCCGGATGGGCGCCGCGAAGGTGGAGCGGCCCATCACCCGCTGGAAGGCGAAGGCCGAAACGATGGTGATCGTGAAGACGATCGCGGCGCGAAGGAAGAATCGCTCCTCGCCAGCGGCCGGCACGACAGGAGGTTGAGCAACCGTTGCCATTGTGGCGTCCCCCGACTGATTGCCGGAACGGCTTACCGCAGGGCCCAGCCAATGAACAGATCGGCCAAGATCACAGCGGCGAAATTGTGGTGGAACAGCTTATTTCGGCTCGTGATATTGATAATCGTTCTCAACAGCATTAGGCGCGCTCTCATTCGAATACGGAGAAGGGGCGAAAGTGAATCACCTGTTGCTGTTGGGCGCCGCATCGTTGTTGACCGCGGCACCCGCCTGGGCGTCCACCAACAAAGACGAAACGGCCGAGTCCGCAACCGACGCCGCCGCAGTCCAGGACACGGCCGATAAGGCCGATATCATCGTCACCGGCGCCCGGTCCATTTTACCGGCGACAGCCCTGCCGCTGACGGTGGACGTGCTCGGCGGAGAGCAGCTCGACGATCAGGTGCTGGTTTCCGGATCGGTCGTCGACGCGATAGCGGCGACGATGCCATCCTTTTCGCCGACGCGCGAGAAGCTGTCCGGCTCGGGCGAGAGCCTGCGCGGACGATCGGCGCTCTACGCGATCAACGGCGTGCCACAATCGACTCCGATCCGCGACGGATCGCGCGATGGCTACACCATCGACCCCTTCTTCATCGACCGGGTGGAAGTGATCTACGGATCGAATGCCTTGCAGGGCATCGGCGCGACCGGAGGAGTCGTGAACCAGGTGACGGTCGGAGCACCCGCGGAGGATGGGTTGAGCTTCAGAACGCTCGTTCAGGGAACGGCCGACGACGGTTTCGAGGGCAGCGGCCTCGGTGGCAAAGCGGCTGGCCTTGCTGCGTGGCGCGGCGGTGCGTTCGACGCAACCGCGGGTCTCTCGTTCGAGCGGCGCGGCGTGTTCCGCGACGCGGACGGGCGGCGGATCGGGGTCGACGGGACCCAAGGGGAAATCCAGGACAGCGACAGCTGGTCGGCGTTCGGCCGCTTCGGCTGGCAGGTCAGCGACAGCGCGAGGCTGGACGTGGTCGCCAACCGATTCAGCCTTGAAGGCAACAACCATTATGTCGTCGTCGCCGGCGATCGATCGGCTGGGATCCCGACCTCGAGCGAGCTCGGCGAGACACCGGGAGCGCCGCCGTCGAACCGCGCCGAACTTCTGTCGGCGTCGTTCACCGACAGGAACCTCGGCGGCGGCAACCTGGTTGCGCAAGCCTTCTTCAGCCGCACCCGCGACATTTTCGGCGGCGGCACGTTCGCCACCTTCCAGGACCCGGCGATCGACCCGACCGGCAATCTGTTCGACCAGTCCGTGAACGGCTCGCGCAAGGTCGGCGGGAAGCTCAGCTACGAGCGTGCCGTTCCCGGCTTCGAGGCCCTGCTGCTCACCGGCGGCATCGACGCCCTGTTCGATCGCACGGCGCAGTCGCTGCTAATGACCGGCCGCGACTGGGTGCCGCAGAGCGACTTCCGAAGCATCGCGCCGTTCGTCCAGGGCAATCTCAAGCTCCTCGACGGCAAGGTGCGGCTCTCCGGCGGCGTGCGGCGCGAGAATGTGAAGCTCGACGTTCCGGACTTCACCACCCTCGCCTTCTACGGCTCTCGTCATGTCGAAGGCGGCAGCCCGAGCTTCCAGAAGACGCTGGTCAATGGCGGTGTGGTCCTCGAGCCGGTCGATGGACTGCGCGGATACGCGTCGTACGCCGAAGGCTACACAATCGCCGACGTCGGCCGCATTTTGCGCGGGATCAACACCGATGGCGTGCGCGTAGACGACTTCCTCTCGCTCGAACCGGTCGTGTCCAACAACCGCGAGCTCGGGCTCGAATGGAAGCGCGGCAGGCTCAACGCGAGCGCCGGCTATTGGTGGTCGCACAGCGATCTAGGCTCGATCCTGATCCGCGGCGCGGACGGAATCTTCAGCGTCGCCCGGCAGCCGATTTCGCTGCAGGGGCTGGACGTCAACGTGGACTGGAGGACGCCGGTCGAGGGCCTGTGGCTCGGCGGCGCGCTGGCCACCGTGAAGGGGAAGACGGACCCGGACGGCGACGGAAAGCTTGACGCCGATCTCGACGGCGCCAACATCGCGCCCAACCGGCTCAACCTCTATGCGGCTTTGCAGCGCGGGCCGTTCGACGCGCGGCTGACGATGCGCAACTATTTCGAACGGCGCTTCAAAGGGCAGGACCCGCGCAACGATTTCGAGGGCTACACGCTGGTCGACGCCTTCCTCGGCTATCGCTTCGGGTCGAACCGCCTGCTGCTCGGTGTCCAGAACCTGACCGACAAGCAGTACATCACTTATTACAGCGACACGCAGGGGCCGACCGACAACCTGCGCTTCTTCGCCGGTCGCGGACGGACGTTCACGCTCGGCCTGACGAGCAGCTTCTGACGGCGCGATGCGGGTGATCTCGGCAATCCACCGCTGGGCGGGCGGATTCATCGGCCTGTTGCTGGCGCTGATCGCGCTCACCGGCACGATCCTGCTGTGGGAAGGCGAGTGGGTGAGCCTACCCGGAGCGCATGATCCAGTCGCGGAGAATGTCGGCCGGATTGCCGCGATCACCGAACAGGCCGCGGCGGCCGGCGGGCTGCAGCGGATCACCTATGCGAGCGACGAAACTGCGCTGCACCTGCTCGTCTTTGCCGACGGCAGCGGCGCTTACGTCCGCCAGGACGGAACGGTGGTCGACCGCTTCGCGAGCCAGTGGGAGCGGCCGGAGCTGTGGATCTTCGATCTTCACCACAGGCTGTTTTCCGGGACGACAGGCGAGACGATTGCCGGGATTGCGGGCATCTTCGGCCTCGGCTTCGTGATCACCGGCGTGCTGCTGTGGCTGCGCAGCCGGAGCCGCTTCGCGCCGAGCGTACTGCCGAAGACGATGAAGCCGGGGGCAATCGTCAAGCATCACCGCGATCTCGGGATTTTGGCCGCGCCATTGCTGCTGTTGTCGATGACGACCGGCGTGCTGATGGATTTCCCGAAGGGCGCGGACGCCTTGCTGGCTCCGCTCGGCGCTGGCCCGGCGCCCAGCAACGTCATACCGAACGCGCCGGAAGCCAAGGGCTCGGCCCTCGCCTCGGCGCTGGAGCAATCGAAGCGGATCTTCCCGAACGCCCTTCTCCGCCGCATCAGCCTGCCCGCGAAGGCTGGCGCGCCGGTGACCGTGCGGATGCGGCAGCCGTTCGAATGGACTCCGAATGGCCGGACGCAACTCAGCTTCGACGCGCGTTCGGGACGGCTGCTGTCCGTGAGCGATCCCGCCACCGGTTCGGCGGCAGCGGCGGTGATCGAGAAATTCTACCCCCTCCACACCGCCAAAGTCGGCGGCCTTGCGATGAAGTTACTGATGAGCCTGTCGGGCATGTCGCTGGCGATGCTCGGGAGCTTCGCCGTCTATGCCTTCTGGTTCCGCAAGGCGAAGCGCTGGCGCCGGGCTCAGCCGAAAATCGACAGGTCGAGCGCCTCGCTTGCCCCGAACCAGATGACGTGACGGGTGTGGTCGGCGAGATCCTCGCCGGTATTGGCGTGCGCGAAGATGGTGAGGTCGCCGCGGTTGAGCGCGAGCCATTGCGCGAAGTCGCCGAACTGCTCCGGCGCCACGGTCAGCTGGACGCTCCCGCGCGGGTGCGGACCGACCGGGCGGAGATGATAGTGACCGACGGCAACGCCGAAACGCTCATGGGCGGAGTCGCCTAGCGCCTTCGCCTTCTCGACCTCCTCGGGGTCGAAATAGATGTGGGCGTGAAAATCGCGGATCATTCGAACGCCTCTACCTCTTGCAGACCGCAAAAATAGGATTATATCGCCCTCATCCAAACATATCGGCTCTGGCCGCACCTCGGCGTGCGCCCGGAGCTTTTCCCGTCCTCTCCGGGACAGGGCCCGAAACCGGCGCACGGGCTCAACGCATTGGAGAGGGACACGGGGCAAGCGCTCAGGACTGAACCCCGGCCAGGCCGGGTCAATTGGACCACCGGCGATGCGGTGGCCCAGCAAGCGCAGGGAATCACATGGCGACACAGGCGATCGACGTTCCGGCCCTCAACAACGGCCGAACCGCATCCGCGCGGCGTATCCGCAAGATCTTCGGCAACATCCACGAAATCTCCGAGATGCCGAACCTCATCGAGGTTCAGCGCGAGAGCTACGAGCAGTTCCTCCGCTCCGATCCGTCGATCGGCTACGTCTCCGGTCTCGAGAAGACCCTGCGCTCGGTCTTCCCGATCGAGGATTTCGCGGGCACCGCGCACCTCGACTTCGATCATTATGTCCTCGAGGACCCGAAGTTCGACACCGACGAGTGCCGCCAGCGCGGCCTCACCTACGCCGCTCCGATGCGCGTCACCCTGCGCCTGACGACCTTCGAGATCGACCCCGACACCGAAGCCCGCTCCGTCATCGATATCAAGGAGCAGGACGTTTACATGGGCGACATGCCGCTCATGACCCAGAACGGCACCTTCATCATCAACGGCACCGAGCGCGTCATCGTGTCGCAGATGCACCGCTCGCCGGGCGTGCTGTTCGACCATGACCGCGGCAAGACCCACGCCAGCGGCAAGTATCTCTTCGCCGCCCGCGTGATCCCGTACCGCGGCAGCTGGCTCGACTTCGAGTTCGACGCCAAGGACATCGTCAACGTCCGTATCGACCGCAAGCGCAAGCTGCCGGTCACGGCGCTCCTTCATGCGCTGGGCCTGACGAGCGAGGACATCCTCAACACCTTCTACAGCACCGTCGTTTACGAGCGCGGAAAGAACGGCTGGCAGATCCCCTACCTCGCAGAAGCGTGGCGCGGGCAGAAGCCCATGTATGATGTCGCCGACGCCAAGACCGGCGAGATCGTCTTCAAGGCGGGCGAAAAGATCACCCCGCGCCGCGCCAACCAGGCGGCGAAGGACGGACTGAAGAACCTCGTTATTCCGACCGAGGAAATCTTCGGCCGCTTCTCGGCGCACGACCTCATCAACGAGAAGACCGGCGAGATCTACATCGAGGCCGGCGACGAGGTCAGCGAAGAAAATCTCGAGAAGATGGACAAGGCGGGCATCAAGACGCTCGAGCTTCTGGACATCGACTACGTCAACACCGGTCCCTGGATCCGCAACACGCTGAAGGCGGACAAGTCGGAAGATCAGGATTCGGCGCTTGCCGATATCTACCGTGTCATGCGCCCCGGCGAGCCGCCGACCCGCGAGACCGCGGACGCGCTCTTCTACGGCCTGTTCTTCGACCCTGAGCGCTATGACCTTAGCGCCGTCGGTCGCGTGAAACTCAACATGCGTCTCGGTCTCGACGCCGAGGACACCGTCACCACCCTTCGCCGCGAGGACATCCTGGCGGTCGTTCAGGAGCTGGTGAACCTCAAGGACGGCAAGGGCGAGATCGACGACATCGACAATCTCGCGAACCGCCGTGTCCGTTCGGTCGGCGAGCTTCTGGAGAACCAGTATCGCATTGGCCTCCTGCGCATGGAGCGCGCGGTCAAGGAGCGGATGAGCAGCGTCGACGTGTCGACGGTGATGCCGAACGACCTGATCAACGCCAAGCCTGCGGTTGCCGCGGTCCGCGAGTTCTTCGGCTCGTCGCAGCTGTCGCAGTTCATGGACCAGACCAACCCGCTGTCGGAAGTTACCCACAAGCGCCGCGTTTCGGCCCTCGGGCCGGGCGGTCTCACCCGTGAGCGCGCCGGCTTCGAAGTCCGCGACGTCCACCCGACCCACTACGGCCGCATCTGCCCGATCGAGACTCCGGAAGGTCCGAACATCGGCCTCATCAACTCGCTCGCCAGCTTCAGCCGGGTGAACAAGTATGGCTTCATCGAAACGCCGTACCGCAAGGTCGTCGACAACAAGGTGACCGACGAGGTCGTCTATCTGTCGGCGATGGAAGAGGCCAAGCACACGATCGCGCAGGCCAACGCCGAGATCGACGGCAAGGGTCACTTCGTCGAAGAGATCGTCTCGGCCCGCCGCAACGGCGACTTCCTGATGGCGCCGCGCGACCAGATCACCCTGATGGACGTCAGCCCCAAGCAGTTGGTGTCGGTCGCCGCCTCGCTGATCCCCTTCCTCGAGAACGATGACGCGAACCGCGCGCTGATGGGATCGAACATGCAGCGCCAGGCCGTACCGCTGCTCCAGGTCGAGGCGCCGCTCGTCGGCACCGGCATGGAGGAGACCGTGGCGCGCGATTCCGGCGCGGCCATCGCGGCCCGCCGCCCGGGCGTGATCGACCAAGTCG
>DATMHP010000020.1:0-4532 GCA_035554875.1 Sphingomicrobium sp. | reverse complement strand
CGCCCTTCCGCGCCGACCAGCAGCGGAGCCGTGAGCTTGCGCCCGTCCTCGAGCGAAACCACGACTTTATGCTCGCCGCGTTCGACGTTCGCGACCCGGGATTTCCACAACAGCCAGAGGTTCTTGCCCGCCTCTGCCCGCGCCCGGAGCGCCGCCCGCAGGTTCCGATTCTCGTTCATCCAGCCGAGCGGCCCCTCGTCCTCGCCCGGCTCGAAGGCGAGGCCGCCGGGGTCGAGGCCGTCCGCGACCTGGATCTTGAATATGGGGCAGCCGGGCACCGGGAAGTGATCCGCGACCCCCGTCGCTTCGAGCATCCGCATCGAGCTCGAGGACACCGCGCTGGTGCGGCCGTCGAACGCCGCGTCGCGCCACTGTTCGGGATCCGCGGGGTCGACCACGATCGCCGAAAGGCCGCTGCAATCGAGCGCTGCCGCGAGCGCGAGCCCGACCAATCCGCCGCCGAGGATAATGACGTCCGCACGGTCCATAAGGGCGCTGCACTAGCGCCACGCCGCGGTGCTGGCGAGGGGCCGCGTCGGCTGACGTCAAGAAAGCGTTTGCCCGCGAGTCCGCGACAAGGCATTTTAAGGGCGCGGAATTTTTGGGGTGGGCAGATGGCGACGGCGGCCGCGAGGCCAGCAAAAGATTTGGGGCCGGATTGGCGCGACAAGCTGCGCGAGTCGATGAAGCGGCTTGGCCGGCGGCTGTGGGGCACCCTGCTCCTCGCCATCGCCCTCGCCGGCGCAGTGGCGCTTGTCTCCCACAGCAGCACCGACCCGTCGTTCACGACCGCCGCGGGCGGTCCACCCGACAATTGGCTGGGAAGCGTCGGCGCCTATGCGAGCGACATCGCTTTCCTCCTTTTCGGAATCGGCTCGGTCCTGTTCCTTCCGGTCATCGGTTTGGCGGGCCTGAGAATGGTGCGCCTGGCGCCAGCAGGCAGGGTCGGTCGAGGACTTTTTCTGGCGGCGATTGCCGCGATCCTGATCGGAATCGCGCTCAGCCTGACCAGCGGCTCGGCGGTTTCGGGCCTCCCCGCAGGCTGGGGCGGCGTCATAGCCCTCGCAGCCGCAAACGGCCTCGGCTTCCTGATTTCACTGATCCCGGACCCGCGCTTCGTCGATCCGACCCGGATCGGCCTACTGGTGCTTTTCGCGGCCGGGGCGCTCGTCGTCGCGTGGTTCGCCTTCGCGCTTTCCGAGGACGAAAGAGATTGGCTTGCCGGGCTGTTCTCCCGATCGCGGGAGCGGAAGATCGCACCGCGCAGAACGCAGGAGCAGCGCGAGGACAGGATCGCCGCGCCTCCGGCTCCAAGGCCCGCGGTTGCCGTGTCCGAGCCCGCGGCAGCTACGGCTCGTTCGAAGGGCGGCACTACCCGGAGGCCCATGGCGCAGCCCGGGCTGGCGCTCGGGGACAGCTATGTTTTGCCGGATGCCAGCCTGCTGGCAAAGGCTCCGGACAAGAGCAAAACCCAGATCGACCGCGCAGCGCTCGAGCGCAACGCCAAGATCCTCGAAGCCGTCCTCGAGGACTTCAACGTCCGCGGCAATATCGTTGAGGTCCGCCCCGGCCCGGTCGTCACCATGTACGAGCTGGAGCCGGCGAGCGGGATCAAGGCGAGCCGGGTTATTGCTCTTGCCGACGACATCGCCCGCAACATGCAGGCGATCTCCGCGCGTGTGGCGATCATTCCGGGCCGCAGCGTCATCGGGATCGAGCTTCCCAACGCTCGCCGCGAGATGGTCAGCCTGTCGCAGTTGATTTCGAGCGACGCCTTCGGCGACGGCGACATGGCGCTTCCGCTGATCCTGGGGAAGAATATCGCGGGCGATCCGGTGGTCGCCGACCTCGCGCCGATGCCGCACCTCCTCGTCGCCGGCACCACCGGCTCGGGCAAGTCGGTCGGTCTCAACTGCATGATCCTGTCCTTGCTGTTCCGCTACGGGCCCGACGACTGCAAGTTGATCATGATCGACCCGAAGATGCTGGAGCTCAGCATCTACGATGACATTCCGCACCTCCTGTCGCCGGTCGTGACCGAGCCCGGGAAAGCGATCCGCGCGCTCAAGTGGACCGTCGAGCAGATGGAGGACCGCTATCGGCGCATGGCCAACCTCGGCGTGCGCTCGCTCGTCAGCTTCAACGCCAGGGTGCGCGAGTCGAAAGCCAAGGGCTCCAAGCTCAAGCGGCGAATCCAGACCGGCTACGACAGCTCGACCGGCCAGCCGATCTACGAGGACGAGGAGTTCGAATACGAAGTCCTTCCGCAGATCGTGGTCGTCGTCGACGAGCTCGCCGACCTGATGATGACGGCCGGCAAGGAGGTCGAGTTCCTTATCCAGCGGCTTGCGCAGAAGGCGCGCGCGGCCGGAATCCACCTGATCATGGCGACTCAGCGCCCGTCGGTCGACGTCATCACCGGTGTCATCAAGGCGAACCTTCCGACCCGGATCAGCTTCCAGGTGACGAGCAAGATCGACAGCCGCACCATCCTCGGCGAGCAGGGCGCCGAGCAGCTGCTGGGCAAGGGCGATATGCTCTACATGCCGGGCGGAAAGCAGATCATCCGAGTCCACGGCCCCTTCGTCTCGGACGAAGAGGTGCGCGCCGTCGCCGAGCATTGGCGCAGGCAGGGCGTGCCCGAATATGTGCAGGCGGTCACCGAAGAGCCGGAGGACGGCGACTATCTGTTCGACGGCCAGCCGACGGGCGAGGACGACCCCGAGACGCAGCTCTACCGCAAGGCCGTGCAGATCGTCGCCGAGAGCCAGAAGGCGTCCGTCTCCTATCTGCAGCGGCAGCTCCGCGTCGGCTACAACAGCGCGGCGAGGCTCATCGAACGGATGGAGAAGGACGGTAAAGTCGGAATGCCGGACCATGTCGGCCGGCGCGAGGTGCTGATCGACATGGATGGGCACCCGATCTAGCGCGCTCCAGGCTGAACCGCGGGGAACCCGAGGGTTCAGAGCGCATTCAACCGGAAACCGCCAGATTCCGGCGAAAATCTCTCAGGAGCTTTGACATGTCCTTTTCAACCCGATTGGCGCGCGCGCTCGTGCCCGCCATCGTCATTACGGCGCCGGTTGCCGCCTATGCGAAAGCTTCGCCTGAAATGGCGATGGTCAGGGCACACCTGCAGGCCACAGACTCGATGACGGCGAACTTCACCCAGACAGACTCGAAGGGCCAGGTGCTGAACGGCACGCTTCAGCTGAAGCGTCCGGGGCGAATTCGCTTCGATTACGGCAAGACCAACATCCTGGTCGTGGCCGACGGCAAGAAGCTCAGCTTCATCGACTATGACGTCGGACAGAAATCGAGCTGGGACCTGAACCGCACCCCGCTCGGCGTGCTCCTTTCCAGCAATCCCGACCTCGACCGAATCGCCAAGATCCAGCCCAGCGAAGACCCGCGCGTGGTGGTGGTGCGCGCTGTCGATCCGTCGCACAACGAATATGGGAAGCTGATCCTGGCCTTCATCCGGGACGGGGCAGCGCCCGGCGGGCTCAAGCTTTACGGCTGGACCGCGGTCGATGCGCAGGGGAAGCGAACGATGGTGAGGCTGTCGAACCAGCGGTACAACGTCGCCGTTCCGCCCAGCGCCTTCACCTACGCCGAGCCGAAAAAGCGGAAATAACCCGTAGCGGATCAAAACTCGTTCATCCCGCCGTCAGATAGCGGCGTGTAAATATGAGACGGTTGCCGCATCAGGCATGGGGTTTCCCCCTGTTACCCTTGCCGCGACAACCCCTTGCGTGACGAACGCTAGGTCGGCCCTCGCACCATGCCCCCGGTGCGAGGGCCTTTTTCTGGGCTGCCGGGGGCAGGCCGGAAAAAGGCCCTCCTTTTTCTTTTCGGCAAACGCAGAGTAAGCGCGTCACCGTGAGCAAACGGCTGAAAATTGCATCCTGGAACATCAACTCGGTCCGCGCCCGGATCGGGCTCGTCGAGCGGCTGATTACGGAAGAGCAGCCCGACGTCCTCTGCCTTCAGGAAACCAAGGTCCTGGACAGCATCTTTCCCGGCGACCTGTTCGACCGCCACGGCTACGTTCACCGGCAGCTCAACGGCCAGCGGATGCATCACGGAGTCGCCATCCTCAGCCGCATCCCGCTCAGTGATCCCGGCCGGCACGACTGGCAGGACAATGGCGAAGCACGCCACATCGGAGTCAGGCTGGACTGCGGAATTCGGCTGGAGAATGTCTACGTGCCAGCCGGCGGCGACATTCCCGACCGCACCATCAATTCGAAGTTCGGCCAGAAGCTCGACTTCATCGAGAGAATGACGCGTTGGTCGGACAAGCTCGCGGAGCCGACCCTGATCGTCGGCGATTTCAACGTCGCGCCGTTGGAGTGCGACGTCTGGAGCCACAAGGCGCTCCTGACGGTGGTGAGCCATACGCCGATCGAGGTCGAGGCGCTCGGCCGTCTTCAGCAGGCGCATGACTGGATCGACGTCGGCCGGACATTCGTGCCGGCCCCGGAGCGCTGCTTCACCTGGTGGAGCTATCGATCGCCCGACTGGACGAA
>DATMHP010000019.1:0-7211 GCA_035554875.1 Sphingomicrobium sp. | reverse complement strand
AAGGGGAGTGGGAGGCCGTCGGGCGCTTTGCTTTTCGCGGGCCTAGGTCAGCTCGCCAACGCCGTCGCAGCTGAGATCGAACGCCGCCAGGCCGGCTTCCAGAACCGACGGAAGCATCGGCATTTCGAGAAGCTCCTCGATCAACGTCTCGCCGCCGCCGTCCTCGAACATCTCCTGCGCCTCCTGGACGGCCTCGTCCCAGTCGGAGGCGTCGTAATTGCCTGCGCCGACCCAGCAGAACGAGAGTACTTCCATCAGCTGGTCCTCGCCGAGGTCCTCGAGGATCGAACGAAGCTCTTCCTCGACGCTGTCGTTGATCTCGTCGTCGAGGACGGAAAGCGAGCCTTCGTCCTCGTCGTCGACATTGTCGGCATCTTCGTCGGCGTCGTAGTCGCTCGGCGTCTGGGCATCATATTCGCGCGCCCTGAGGACGATCCTGCACAGCGTTTCGAGCGGGGTTACGGGGTCCATCGATTGCCTCTTTTGTCACCGGCTCAACGAGAACATCCGTATGCGGTTCCTCACGTTGACCGGCGCATAAGCCGCTCTTATATCGCCGCCCGCACTCGCCTTCGAGTGCAGCTTCCACACATGCCGCTTTGCCAAGAGCGCGGTTGGTCTGGGGCGGAGTAGCTCAGCTGGTTAGAGCAGCGGAATCATAATCCGCGTGTCGGGGGTTCAAGTCCCTCCTCCGCTACCATCCGTGACGGCGGGAACTTCCCCAAAAGCGAATGCCGGGACCGCCTGGCGATCCGCCGAAGCCTCCAAAAGCAAACGCCCGGACCGCTTCGCGATCCGGGCGTCCTGCGTGACGATTGCTCGTCAGCCCCCTTCGAACATGTCTCCGCCGTCTTTCGAGCGGCCCCGAACAAGCGCCCAAGGGCGGAGCATTCGGCACGCAGGAGAGCTAGACCCGGACTCGCGGCCTTGTCACCCCGCCATTGGGTAAGGTGCGACTTTTCCACAGGTGCTGTGTCGATACGGACACAATCCGTGCAGTCGGAGCGTTGCATTGCGTTGGACGGACGAGCGCCCTAGGGCATCGCCCGGAAACAGCCATTTCGAGGATGCACCGTTGCGATTTTCCCGCGCTTTTCTGCCGGTCCTGAAGGAAAGCCCGTCCGACGCGCAGATCGTCAGCCACAAGCTGATGCTCCGCGCCGGCCTCATCCGGCAGACGGCCGCCGGGATCTACGCCTGGCTTCCGCTCGGCTTCCGGGTGCTGAAGAAGATCGAGCAGATCGTCCGCGAGGAGCAGGACCGGGCCGGCGCCCAGGAAATCTTGATGCCGACCATCCAGTCGGCCGACCTGTGGCGCGAGAGCGGGCGCTACGATGCCTACGGGCCGGAGATGCTTCGCATCCGCGACCGGCACGATCGCGAGATGCTCTACGGGCCGACGAACGAAGAAATGCTGACCGCGATCGTTCGTGACGAGTTCAAGAGCTACCGCGACCTTCCGCGCATGCTCTACCACATACAGTGGAAATTCAGGGATGAGGTGCGACCGCGGTTCGGAGTGATGCGCGGCCGCGAGTTCCTGATGAAGGACGCCTACAGCTTCGACCTCGACGAGGCCGGTGCGCGGCTGAGCTATTATACGCAGCTGCTGGCCTATCTCAGGACCTTCTCGCGGATGGGCATTCGCGCGGTGCCGATGAAGGCGGCGTCGGGTCCGATCGGCGGCGATCTCAGCCACGAGTTCATCGTGCTTGCCCCGACCGGCGAGAGCGAGGTCTTCTACGACGCGGCATTCGACGACATGGATTGGACCCGGACCGATGTCCGCTTCGGCGACGCGGTCGGTCTCCACAACCTTTTTAGCGACGTCAGCTCGACTTACGCTGCGACCGACGAGACCCACGACGAAGACCGCTGGGCCGAGATTTCGGAGGAGCGGCGCCGCACCGGCCGCGGGATCGAGGTCGGCCACATCTTCTATTTCGGCGACAAATATTCCGGGCCGATGGGCCTCAAGGTCTCCGGGCCGGACGGGCAGATGGTGACCCCGATGATGGGCAGCTACGGGATCGGCGTCTCGCGGCTCGTCGGCGCGATCATCGAGGCGAGTCACGACGAAGCCGGGATCATCTGGCCGGAAGCGGTCGCTCCGTGGAAGGTCGGGCTTGTCACAATGCGACAGGATGACGACGCGACCGTCGCCGCCGCCGAAGATCTCTACGCCAAGTTGCAGAACGCCGGCGTCGACGTGCTTTACGACGACCGCGACGAACGCGGCGGGGTGAAGCTCGGGACGATGGATTTGATCGGCTTGCCCTGGCAGGTGATTATCGGTCCGCGCGGCGTCGCCAACGGCGTCGTCGAGCTGAAGAACCGCGCCACCGGCGAACGCGAGGAATTGAGCCTCGAATCCGCTCTGGCGAGGCTGGCCGCGTGATCCTCAATTCCTACGAGCGGATGGTCGCTCGCCGCTATCTGCTTCCCGGGAAAGGCGAGGGGTTCATCTTCCTCGTCGCGTCCATCAGCCTGATCGCGGTCGCTCTCGGAGTGGCTGCGCTCATTATCGTCATGAGCGTGATGAACGGCTTCCGGGCCGAGCTGTTCGACAAGATCACGGGGCTCAACGGCCACGCGATCGTCCAGGGCTATGAAGGGCGGCTCGAGGACTGGCAGCAGATCGGGGATGCAGCGCGCAAGCTTCCGGGCGTGAGCTCGGCGACCCCGCTCATCGAGCAGCCTCTGATGGCGTCGGCGAACGGGCGGGTCGAAGGCGTGCTGGTACGCGGTATGCGGCTTGAGGACATCCGGCAGAACCCGGTGATCGCCAAGAATGTCAAATCGGGCTCGCTGGCGCTGGTCACGCCCGACAGCAACCGGGTCGCGATTGGATCGCGGCTTGCCGAAGCGCTCGGCGCTTATCCCGGGAGCACGATTAGCCTGATCAGCCCGGAAGGGCGCTCGACGGTGGTCGGCACCGTCCCCAGGATCGTCAGCTATACCGTCGCCGCTGTGTTCGAGGTCGGCGTCTACGACTACGACAACAGCTTCGTCATCATGCCGATCCAGGATGCTCAGCAACTGCTTCTGCTGGGCGATAACGTCAGCACCATCGAAGTGCAGACGAAGGATCCCGACCGGATCGATTCGATCATCGCTCCGCTGCAGCCGATGGTGCAGGGCAAGGGGGTCATCATCGACTGGAAGCAGATGAACTCGGCGCTGTTCGATGCGCTTGAGGTCGAGCGCGTGGCGATGTTCGTGGTCCTGTCGCTCATCGTCCTCGTCGCCGTGTTCAACATCCTCTCGTCGCTGATCATGCTGGTGCGGGCGAAGACGCGGGATATCGCGATCCTGCGAACGATGGGCGCGAGCCGAAGAGGGATGATGAAGGTGTTCGTCACCGTCGGCGTGACGATCGGATCGCTCGGGATCGTGCTCGGGCTGATCCTCGGGTCGATCTTCCTCTTCTTCCGCCAGGATCTCCTCAATGCGATCCAGTATCTGACGGGCCAGAACCTTTGGGACCCGTCGGTGCGTTTCCTGTCGGACCTTCCGTCCAAGACCGATCCGTTCGAGGTCACGGCGATCGTGCTGACGGCACTGGTCCTATCCTTCCTCGCGACGCTCTACCCCGCGTGGAAGGCGGCGAGTACGGATCCGGTGCAGGTGCTCCGCTATGAGTGAGCCGGTTCTCGAAACCCGCGAGCTCAAGCGCAGCTTCACCCAGGGCGAGGTGACGATCGAGGTGCTTCGCGGCGTCGACCTGCAGGTCATGCCGGGAGAGATCGTCGCGCTTCTCGGGCCCTCGGGTTCGGGAAAGTCGACGCTCCTGCAGGCCGTCGGCTTGCTGGAAGGTGGATTCAAGGGCTCGATCCGGCTGCAGGGCACGGAGGCAAGCGAGCTTGACGATGAGGGCCGGACGAGGCTCCGCCGCGAGCTTCTCGGCTTCGTCTACCAGTTCCACCATCTGCTTCCCGAGTTCAATGCGCGCGAAAATGTCACTCTGCCGCAGCTGGTGCATGGAGCGGATATCGCGACAGCGAAGAGCCGGTCGGAGGAATTGCTGACCAAGCTCGGGCTCAGCGAACGCCTCGAGCATCGCCCGTCGAAGTTGTCCGGCGGCGAGCAGCAGCGCGTCGCGGTGGCGCGCGCGCTGGCGAACCGGCCGCCGCTGGTGCTTGCCGACGAACCGACCGGCAATCTCGACGAGGCGACGGCCGACGTTGTCTTTGAGGAGTTTCTGAAGCTGGTGCACGGCGAAGGAAGCGCGGCGCTCGTCGCTACCCACAACGAGCGGATCGCGAACAAGATGGACAGGGTGGTCCGACTCCACGAGGGCGTGCTTCGATAGATGAAAGACGAAGAGACAGTCGTCGAGAAGGGGCCGCGCAAGCGGATCAATCCGTGGCTGATCGTCGCACTTGTCGCCGCCATCGGCGCGGGCCTGCTGCTTGCGAGCAGCGTCTGGACCAACCAGTGGAGCGGCAAGAACGAAGTCCCCGAGAACGCCGTCCAAGCGAAAAATGCGCAGGATCCGCAGGCGTGGTGCGCGGCCCAGTCGACTTATGATGCGATGAAGCGGGAGCTGTTTCGCCGGGCCGCGCAGGTGCGCGGAAGCGACGATCAGGCCTATGCGCGCCTCGCCGATTTCGCGCTGCTGAGGGTCAACGGTCCGATCGTCCGCGGAATCGACGACCAGCTTGAAAGCGTCAGCTGCGCCGGGACCGTGGTGCTCGACCTGCCGCCGGGAGTGGCGGTGGCCGGTGGCAGGCGGACGCTCTCCGGCGACGTCGATTACAGCATTCAGCCGGCGGCGGACGGGAGCGGCAAGGTGGTTCGCCTCGGCAATGCGGACGCGATCGTCGTGCCGCTCGCCACGCTGTCGCGCACCAGCACTCCGCAGACGCAACCAGCGCCCTCTCCTGAAGCGGTGAACGAGGTTGCGCCGGCTGAAGGTCAGCCAGGCGTGCAGTCCCAACAGCCGCAACCGGCGCCCGTGCAGGCCAATCCCAGCTTCGATTGCGGCCATGCGGGCAATGATGTGGAGGTCGCGATCTGCAGCGACCCCGGGCTTGCCGCGCTCGACCGGCAAATGGCGGCGGATTTCCAGCGAGCGCTGATGAACGCCGATCGCGGTCAACGCCGCCTTCTCGAGCGGACCCGCAATAATTTTCTGGCTTATCGCAACCGCTGCGCCACCAACCAGTGCATCGCGGAAACCTACCAGAGCCGGATCCGCGAGATCGGCGACATCATGACCGGCCGCTGGCGCGGATGATTCGTGGATAAGTCGCTGAAGCGGCTTTGCAGTCGGGAAAATTCACTCCCATAGTCGTCGCGTGACCGGTCCGTACGTTCCCCTTCGAGTTCTCTCCTGTTTCACGATGCTGGAAGGCGCGATGGAGCCCAAGGCCATCGCCGCGCGGGCAGCGAGCCTCGGCTTTCCTGCGGTCGCGCTGACGGATCGCAATGGCCTTTACGCCGCAATGTCCTTCACCGAGGCCTGCATCGGAAAAGGCGTGCAGCCGATCATCGGGACGGCGCTCGGCGTGGCGCGTCCGCCGGAGCTCGGCAATGGCATCGACTGGCTGGTTCTGCTGGCGAAGGACGACCAAGGCTATGCGAACCTCTGCAAACTGGTGTCGGCGGCGCATCTCGACCGGCCGCTGGCGGAAGAGCCGCACGTGCCGTTCGCGAAGCTGGAAGAGTTCAGCGAGGGGCTGATCGCCCTGACTGCGGGAGGCGAGGGCGCCTTGGCTCGCCTCCTTGCGGAGCGGCAGGCCGGGAAGGCAAGGGCCTATCTCGACCGGCTTCAGGGGCTGTTTGCCGGGCGGCTTTACATCGAGCTGAGCCGGCGCGGCGATCCGACCGAGGAAGCCGCCGAAGAAATGCTCATCGAGCTAGCGTATGAGCGCGACCTGCCGCTGGTCGCGACGAACCCGGCCGCATACGTCGATCCCGCATTCCACGCGGCGCATGACGCCATGCTCTGCATCGCCGCCGGCGAATATGTCGAAAGCGGTGAGCGGAGAGCGACGTCATCGCCCGAGGCCTGGCTGAAGACCGGGCCGATGATGACCGAGATCTTCGCCGACATTCCGGAGGCGATCGCCAATACCGCCGTCATCGCGCAGCGCTGTGCAGTCGGCGCTCCGAAGCGGCGTCCGATTCTCCCTCGCCTGAGCGACGACGAAGACGAGCAGCTGCGGCGGGATGCAATCGCGGGGCTGGAGAACAGGCTGGACGGCCGCACCGACGAGGACCGGGAGCGCTACCGCAAGCGGCTCGACTACGAGCTCGAGATCATCGTCAACATGGGGTTCGCCGGTTACTTCCTGATCGTCGCGGACTTCATCAAATGGGCGAAGGCGAACGACATCCCGGTCGGCCCGGGGCGCGGATCCGGCGCGGGCTCCGTCGTCGCCTGGGCGCTGACGATCACCGACCTCGACCCGATCGAGCTGAACCTGCTGTTCGAGCGCTTCCTCAATCCCGAGCGCGTGTCGATGCCGGACTTCGACATCGACTTCTGCGAAACCCATCGCGACAAGGTCATCGCCTACGTCCAGGGCAAGTACGGCCGCGACAAGGTCGCCCAGATCATCACCTTCGGGCGGCTGAAGGCGCGCGCGGTGCTGAAGGACACGGGCCGGGTGCTGCAGATGAGCTACGGCCACGTGGACCGGCTCGCCAAGCTGATCCCAAACCACCCGACCGACCCGTGGACGCTGGAACGGTCGCTGAACGGCGTGTCCGAGCTCGCGGCGGAATACAAATCCGAGAAGGACGTCAAACGGCTGTTCGACCTGGCGATGAAGCTGGAGGGCCTGCCGCGCCACAGTTCGACCCACGCGGCGGGCGTCGTCATCGGCGACCGATCACTGGACGAGCTTGTCCCGCTCTACCGCGACCCGCGCTCGGACATGCCGGTGACGCAGTTCGACATGAAATATGTCGAGGCCGCGGGTCTGGTGAAGTTCGACTTCCTCGGTCTGAACACGCTGTCGGTCCTCAAGGAAGGCCAGCGCCTTCTGCGCCAGCAGGGCGTCGAGGTCGATTTCGAGAAGCTGCCGTGGGACGATGAAGCCGTCTACCAGCTGATCCAGCGCGGCGACGCGGTCGGCGTGTTCCAGCTGGAATCCGAAGGCATGCGGCGAACGCTTGCGGCGATCCGCCCGACGAGCTTCGGCGACATCATCGCACTGGTCGCACTCTACCGCCCGGGTCCGATGGACAACATCCCGATGTTC
>DATMHP010000018.1:0-4202 GCA_035554875.1 Sphingomicrobium sp. | reverse complement strand
ATCCTGTTCACCGGCCGCCGCACCGCCGAGCTGACCAAATATGCCGCCAACGCCTTCCTGGCGATGAAGATCAGCTTCATCAACGAGATCGCCGACCTGTGTGAAGCGGTCGGTGCCGACGTGCAGGAGGTCGCCCGCGGGATCGGGCTCGACAACCGCATCGGCCCGAAGTTCCTTCATCCGGGCCCCGGCTATGGCGGAAGCTGCTTCCCGAAAGACACGCTGGCGCTGCTGAAGACTGCGGAGAAAGCGGGGATCGAACAACGGATCGTCAGTACCGTCGTCGACGTTAACGACAAGCGGAAGGAATCGATGGCGGGCCGCGTCGTCGCCGCGCTTGGCGGCTCGGTCGCGGGCAAGCGCGTCGGCGTACTCGGCCTCGCCTTCAAGCCGAACACCGACGACATGCGCGATGCAGCGTCGATCCCGCTGGTGAACTCGCTTCTGGAGCAGGGCGCGTCCGTGGTGGCCTTCGATCCGGCCGCGATGGACCATGCGCTTCCGCTGATGCCCGGACTGGAGGCAGCCCCCGCCGCCGACGCGGTTGCCGAAGGCGCGGACGCGCTGGTGATCGTCACCGAATGGGACGAGTTCCGGGCGCTGGACCTCAGCAAGATCGCCAAGGCGATGCGAGGCCGCGCGCTCGTCGACCTCCGCAACGTCTACGATCCGGAGGAAGCGGCTCGGTCAGGCCTCGATTATCGCGGAATCGGCCGGCCGGCACGCGCCGCTGCGCTGGTGCGGGCTGCGGCGGAATAGCTCAGCCCCAGGCTGCGGCCGCGCTCTTCCACAGCATGTAGGCGGCAACGGCGAAGATCAGCACCGAGAAGACGACAGTGAGGCGGCCGCGCTCCTTCGACAGGTGGCGGGCGAGGTGTGTTCCGGCCAGGGAACCCGCAATTCCGCCCGCGATGAAGGTGAAGGCGAGAAGCCAATCGACGAGACCGGAAACGGCATAGTTCACCGCCGTGGTGAGGCCGAAAGCCGTCACCGCGACGAGCGACGAGCCGACGGCGTTGATCATCGGCATTCCCGTGGCGGCGATCAGCCCAGGGACGATGAGAAAGCCCCCGCCGATCCCGAAAAAGCCGGAGAAAACGCCCGCTGACAGGCCAAGGACCGAGAGGTTGGCGACGTTGGCTGCATCGAGCTTCACATCGGCATTGCCGCCGTGGCCCTTGCGGAGGAGCATCACCACGCCGACGCCGATCATCAGCAGGGCGAACAGGAACAGCAGCTTTTGGCCGTCGAACGCCTTGCCGAGCGTCGAACCGACGGCTGCCCCGGCAATTCCGCAAACCGCGAACAGCGCGGCGCAGCGCCACTTCACATGGCCGGCGCGGGCGTGGTGGACGAGGCCGGTGGCGGCGTTGGCGGCGACCGCGAGCGCGCTGGTGCCGATGGCGAGATGCGGACTTCGCACACCGACGAGATAGACCATCAGCGGTACAGCCAGGATCGACCCGCCGCCGCCGACCAGCCCCAAAACGAAGCCGACCAGGGCTCCCGACCCGATGCCGAGCAGGTACTGGACCAGCGAGAGGGTCAAAAGGCGTTCAGCGGCAGCTTCAGGTAGCGCACGCCATTGTCTTCGGGCTCGGGAAGCTTCCCGGCTCGCATGTTCACCTGCACCGACGGAAGGATCAGGTTCGGCATGTCCAGGGTGGCGTCGCGGGCCGTCCGCATCGCCACGAACGCTTCCTCGCTGACGCCTTCGTGGACGTGGATATTACCCGCTTTCTGAGCGCCGATCGTCGTCTCCCAGGCGAAATGGGTGCGCTTGGGCGGCGCCTTGTAGTCGTGGCAGAGGAACACCCGGGTTTCGTCGGGAAGCTGCATCAGCCGCCGGATCGAGCGGTAGAGCTGGTGGGCGTCGCCGCCGGGGAAATCGCACCGCGCGGTGCCGTAGTCGGGCATGAACATCGTGTCGCCGACGAACACCGCGTCGCCGATGACATAGGCCATGTCGGCGGGCGTGTGGCCGGGGACGTGGAGGGCGACCGCGGCGATGTCGCCGATCGACAAGGTGTCGCCGTCGCCGAGCAGCCGGTCGAACTGCGAGCCGTCGCGGCGGAACTCCGTGCCTTCGTTGAAGACCTTTCCGAATTCCTCCTGGACCATTGTGATGCCCTGGCCGATCGCCAGCTTCCCGCCGAGCCTGTCCTGCAAATAGGGCGCTGCGGAGAGGTGGTCGGCGTGGGCGTGGGTTTCGAGCAGCCAGTCGACCGTGAGCCCCTCGCGCTCGACGAAGGCGATGATTTCGTCAGCCGCATCGGTCGAGGTTCGCCCCGCCTTCTCGTCGAAGTCGAGCACGCTGTCGACGATCGCCGCGCGGCCGGTGCCGGTGTCGGCGACGACATGGCTGGCGGTGAAGGTCGGCTCGTGGAAGAAGGTCGTCGCTTCCGGCTTTGCGGAATGGCCGTCGGCGGCGCGGCGCACCTGCTCGGCGGCGATGGCGAGTGCGGCGTCGGCTTGCGTCATCCGCGCAGGATATCCCCGCCGCGGCGGCGGGTCGATAGGAGCGGCGGGCGGAGCCGATGCTTTTTCGCTCGGCGCGGGCGCAGTAATGGCTTACTATTTTCGTAGTGAAATGGGCGATCATCATCCTTGTCTTCGTCTGGCTGCTGTGCGGCGCCATCGGAGCATGGATGCTTGGCGACCTCGACCGCGATCACTGGAAGACGATCGCCCGCGGGCCGATCACTCTGGCCAAGGCGGTCAATGACAATCCGGCAACTGTTCCGGGCCTTCCCCACTGACGACGACTGTCACATTCCCGACCGCAAGACCGACATCGTCCAGTTACTTACTAAAGTTAATTCTGCCTTCCTTCCGCCCGCCAAAAGTTAAGTGCGTAATTAACGCATTGTTACTATCAACGATTTCAACTATAGCGGTTGTTGATTCATCCATTTCGGAACTGTGAAATACAGCTTTGAGTTTCGCTGCGGTTGAAAACAATTGGATGGAAGGGAGGCCAGTATGATCTCGGCATCGCGCAAATGGGTTATGGCTGTCACTGCAGCCGCTCTACTTTCGAGCCAGGCTGTGTGGGCGGCACCGGTCACGAGTGCGCCCGCCGTGGATCCCCTGGTGTCCCTGAGCATCCTGGGCAGCCAGCAGTCGCGCACCGCGGTTTGCGGAAGCGGCGCCGCCTGCACCGCGCCCGCCGGCATGGCGGCTGCGACCGCGGCGACCTCGCCGGCGATCGCGGGCTCCGCAGCGGCCGTCCAGGGCAACGGTCGCCCGTTCGGACTCGACTGGCCGGGCCTGGTCGTGCTGTTCGCGTTCCCGGTGGTGCTCATCGTGGCGATGATGCTCGAGGACAACGGCAACGACACTCCGCCGTTCATTCCGCCGATCAGCCCCGCCTGATCCGCGAAATCCAAACGCAGCCTGACGGAAGGCCCGCTATAAACGCGGGCCTGACGTCGTTCTGGGCTGTAGAGACGCGAAAACGGCCCGGCAGTGGGGCCACCGGGCCGTTTCGCTGAACGCACACCGGGTAGGTCACCGGTGCAGGCCCGCAATGCGCCCGAGATGGTTAACAAACCTCTATCTCCATCCAATAAGTTATTGTTTTTCAGTACTATCTAAAGATAATTGGTTGCGCGTTCGTTGAGCGCCGATGGCTACGCTCCGTTCATGATTTGGGCCGACGGAAGTTCCGCGGGGGCAGGCTCGGATTTCCTTACAATGCTCAAGGACGACTCACCGGCCGCGGCGGCTGCAGCCGGCGGAATCAAAGCCACAGCCTTTCGCGACGACCGCGGCGCCGAACTCGTCGTCATCAGCGAGTTGCGCTTCGACCGTTGCCGGATCTCGTCCGGCGCGAGCTTCACCGTCGGCGAGCGGCTGCGCCTGCACCTGCACGGCCAGGGCTGGATCGAAGCGGAAGTGCGCTCGACCGGCGGTGGCGAGGCGCTCGTGGTGTTCCTGACCAATTCGCGCTGCTGACCTCAATTCCAGTCGGCGGTGGTGACGATCTTCAGCAGGATCTTCCAATTGCCGTCGTTGGCGTCCGGCCCGCGGATCGCAACGCTGGTTTCCGGATTGACCTGGAACGCGGTCTCGCCGCGCTTCTCCTTCAACAGGGTCACCCTTGGCACGGCGGCCGTGCAGCGCCGCAGCCGCTCGGCCTGGCTCGCGGCCTCCGCATAGCGGTCTGACGAGAAACCCCAGGCGCATTTGAACTCGTGGCT
>DATMHP010000017.1:0-3964 GCA_035554875.1 Sphingomicrobium sp. | reverse complement strand
GATGCGTACCATCGCCTTCGAGCCGAACTTCACCCGCCATGCCGAAGGGTCGGTGCTGGTGAGCTTCGGCGACACGCGGGTGCTGGTGACGGCGTCGGTCGAGGACAAGGTGCCACCGTTCCTGCGCGGCAAGGGCCAGGGCTGGGTTACCGCCGAATATGGGATGCTTCCGAGGGCGACCCACACGCGCGGTGCCCGTGAGGCCGCCAAGGGCAAGCAGTCGGGCCGCACGCAGGAAATCCAGCGGCTGATCGGCCGCTCGCTCCGTGCCGTCGTCGATCTTCCAAAGCTCGGCGAGCGACAGATCGTCCTCGACTGCGACGTCATCCAGGCGGACGGCGGCACTCGCACAGCATCCATCTCGGGCGCCTGGGTCGCGCTTCGCATCGCCGTAGACAAGCTGCTGGCGTCGAAGGCGCTGACGGAGGACCCGATCCGCACCCAGGTGGCGGCGGTGAGCTGCGGCGTGTTCAAGGGCACCGCCGTTCTCGACCTCGACTATGACGAGGACAGCAGCGCCGGCTGCGACGGCAATTTCGTCCTGACCGCGGATGGAAGCATCGTCGAGGCGCAGGTCACCGCCGAGGGCGAATGCTATGACGAGGAGCTTTTGCTCCGGATGCTCCGGCTCGCCCGCATCGGCTGCGGCGAGATTTTCGAGGCGCAGCTGAAGGCGGCGGGCAAATGAGGGACATCGGCGACAAGCTGGTCATCGCGACCCATAATCCCGGCAAGCTTCGCGAAATCGCCGCACTGATGGAGCCGCTTGGGATCTCCTGCGTCGGCGCCGAGGAGCTGGGACTCCCTGAGCCCGAGGAGATCGGCAACACCTTCGTCGACAATGCCGATTTGAAGGCCCGCGAGGCGGCCGACCTGTCCGGCCTTCCCGCCCTTGCCGACGACAGCGGCCTTGCGGTCGATGCGCTTCACGGAATGCCGGGAATCTTCTCCGCCCGCTGGGCCGAGGATGCTGAGGGCAATCGCGACTGGATGCGCGCGATGGAGAAGGTTTGGGACGCCGTCCAGGAAACCGAGCCCGATGCCGCGCCCGCTGCGCATTTCGTCTGCGCCTTGTCACTCGCCTGGCCGAATGACGGGCAGACCGAGGCGTTCGAAGGCCGCGTCGAAGGTACGCTCGTCTGGCCGCCGCGCGGCGACAGAGGGTTCGGCTACGACCCGATCTTCGTCCCTGCAGGCCGCGAGCAGACGTTCGGCGAAATGGACCCGGAGCTGAAGCACAGGATCAGCCACCGCGCCGACGCGTTTCGCAAGCTGACGAATGCCCTTCGGCGTTCGTCACCCTGAACTCGATTCAGGGTCCATGAACACGGCCATGGTCAAATTCGAAAATTCGAGTTCATGGATGCTGAATCAAGTTCAGCATGACGGAAAAATTGCCCTCTACGTCCACTGGCCGTTCTGCGTTTCGAAATGCCCCTATTGCGACTTCAACAGCCATGTCCGCTCTCACATCGACCAGGACGAGTGGCGCGAGGCGCTGCTCGCCGACCTTGCGCATGAGGCGAAGCTCCTTCCCGGCCGCAGACTGACGTCGATCTTCTTCGGCGGCGGAACTCCGTCGCTGATGGAGCCGGCGACTGTGGCGGCGCTCATCGCCGCCGCACGCAAGCACTGGCCGGGATCGGACGACATTGAAATCACGCTGGAAGCCAACCCCAACTCGGTCGAGGCCGCGCGCTTTGCCGATCTCGCCGCCGCGGGCGTCAATCGCCTGTCGCTCGGGCTCCAGAGCTTTGACGATGATGCGCTCCAGTTTCTTGGCCGAGCACACACCGCCAGCGAAGGTTTGGAGGCGCTGGAGATTGCTCAGGAGACTTTCGACCGCGTCAGCTTCGACCTGATCTATGCCCTTCCCGGCGACACCGAGGAGAGCTGGCGCACGAATCTGGAGCGGGCGCTGTCCCTCGGGACGTCGCATCTCTCGCTCTACGAGCTCACGATCGAGACCGGCACGCGATTCGCGACCATGGTCGCACGTCACGACTTCGAGCCGCTCGACAGCGACACGGCCGCTTCACTCTACGAACTGACCGACGCAATCACCTCGGCCGCGGGATTGCCCGCCTACGAAATCAGCAACCACGCCGCTCCGGGCGCGGAGAGCCGGCACAACCTCACTTACTGGCGCTACGGCGACTATGCCGGCGTCGGCCCGGGCGCCCACGGCCGCCGCCTTGGAATGCGCACCGTCCGCCACAAAAAGCCCGAGAATTTCCTCTCGGCGATCCGTCGCAATGGCAACGGAATCGTCGAAGAAGAGCGGCTGGACGCACGCGAGGCGGCGGACGAGGCGCTGGTGATGGGCCTTCGCCTCGCCGAAGGAATCGATCTTGCCGCGATGGAAGAAAGGTTCGGCGTGCCGGTGGCCGATCAGGCCCGGGTCGAGCGGCTGTTGGAAAGCGGCCACCTCGCCCGCTCGGGATCGCGCTTCAGGGCGACGCCCGAAGGGCGCCTGCTGCTCGACCGGATCCTCGGCGAAATCGCCGCCTGATTATTTCGGCTCGGTCGGAGCGGAGGCCGGCGTAGGCGGAGGCGGTGCGACTTTGGGTGCGGCCGACGGCGGAGGCGCGTCCGACGCATATCTGTCATTCCACTCGGTATAATAATCGCTGACCTGCTGGCTCGCGTCCGACGCCGATTCCTTGCGAGACATCCCGTGCTGCACGTTAGCGCTGACGAGCGACGCCTTGAACGGATCTTCGACACCCGCGCAGTGCGTACGGGCAAAGGCGACAAAGCCGTCGGCGGCCACCTTCTGCTGCTGCGCCTGAGTGGTGGCGGTCTTGAGACAGGAAACGAAAGTCTGGCGGACGTCGGCGTCACCGCCAGCGAGCAACATTGCGGCTGCAATCACAATCATCAAGCGACTCCCCTTTCGAAGCATGATGATGGCCGGAGAGTGACTCTTTTCCGCCGCATGTTCAAGGGCTTGGAACACAGCTTGCGCGGGCGGCGGCCGCAATGCGACTGTGGGCCATGGACCAGCCGCTCGATCCGGGCCTCTACATCGTCTCGACCCCGATCGGGAATCTGGGCGATCTTTCCCCACGCGCCGCCGAAACGCTGCGAAACGCCGACCTCATCCTCGCCGAGGACACCCGCGTGACCGGCAAGCTCCTCGCCCACATCGGGTCGAAGACGCGGATGCGCCGCTACGACGACCATACGCAGGATTTCGATCGCGATCACATCGTCGAGCGGCTTGAGCGCGAGGCGATCGCGCTCGTCAGCGATGCGGGAACGCCCCTGATCTCCGATCCCGGCTACAAGCTCGTCCGATCGGCAAGGGACGCAGGCCGGACGGTTCGGACCATTCCCGGCCCGTGCGCGGCGATCGCGGCGCTCAGCATAGCTGGACTTCCGACCGACCGTTTTCTGTTTCTCGGCTTCCTTCCGGCAAAGGCGAAAGCCCGTTCCGACGCCATTGCGGAGATTCGAGACGTTCGCGCGACGCTGGTCCTGTACGAAAGCGGGCAGCGCCTCGGCGACACGTTGAGAGCGCTTCTCGAGACATTGGGCGAGCGAGATGCGATCGTCGCTCGAGAACTCACCAAATTGTACGAAGAAAGTTTCGTCGGCACGCTGACCGAGCTCGCGGATCGATTTGCGGAGACGGTACCGAAAGGCGAAATCGTCATCGTCGTCGGTCCGCCGGCAGAAGCTGAAGCAGCGACGGACGCGACCATCGACCGCCTGCTGGAATCGGCGATGGAGAGGCTCTCGCCGTCGCGCGCCGCAGCCGAAGTGGCCGAGGAGCTCAACATTCCGCGCAAGCGCGCTTACGCCCGGGCCCTGGATCTGTCGAAGAAGTGAGGCATCAGGAAGCGGAAAAGCGCGGCCGCGGGGCCGAGACGCTGGCATGCTGGTATTTACGGCTGAAAGGCTGGCGGATTCTTGCGCGGCGCGCGCGGGTGCCGGGCGGCGAGGTCGACATCGTCGCTCG
>DATMHP010000016.1:0-4975 GCA_035554875.1 Sphingomicrobium sp. | reverse complement strand
CAGATCTTGCCTTCGACGGTCAGCGCGGCCTGAGTGAACACGTCCTTCGAATATTCGTCGCCGCGGAAGCGCTGCACCTGCAGGTCGCCGACGGTCGGGTCGAACGCCGGGAAGCCGTCCAGCTTCGAATATTGGTGCATGATCGTCGGAGTGACGGTCCAGTTCTGGTCGAGGTCGATCTTGAGCGCCGCTCGGCCGCCGTAGGTCGTCCGCTCGTTGATGTTATTCCGCAGGAACGCGGAGTTGTTGACGGTAATCCCGTTATGGACGCAGCCGTTGATGTCGCCGGCTGCGTCGAACGTCGGATCGCCGCAATAGGTGCGCGAGCCCGGCACATTGTCGATGAAGCCGGCGTCGCGCTGGTAGAACGCAACCCCCCGGAAGGCGATCGAGGGCGAGATGGGGATGTTGATCATCCCCTGCAGCAGCCCGCCCATATCGCCGTGATCGACGGTGTTCAGCTCGCCGTCGATCCGGCCATAGGTATCGCTCAGGTCCGGCTTGTTGGTGATGATGCGAATGGTGCCGGCTTCGCTCGATGCGCCGTAGAGCGTGCCCTGCGGTCCGGCGAGACTTTCGATCCGGGCGATGTCGTAGATGTGGACGTCGAGCGCTCCGCCGATCGTCGTCACCGGCTGCTCGTCGAGATAGACGCCGACCGAAGGCAGCGATCCCGAGTGGTTGCCGTCGCCGCCCGTCGCGACGCCGCGCATGTAGATGACCGCGCCGCCCGACTGGGACGTGTTGAAGCTCACCGACGGGAGCTGCTTCGTATATTGTTCGAAATTCGTGATGTTGAGCTGGTCGAGCTTGCGCGTGCCGAGCGCGATCACGCTCTGCGGTACGTTCTGCAGGAGCTCCTCGCGCTTCGTCGCGGTGACGACGATGTCGTTCGGATCGCGGACCTCGCCCTGCTGCGCGACCTGCACCTGCGGCGGCAGCGACGTCACGTCGGTCGCGTTGGTTGCCGGAGCCGGCGACTGGGTCGTCGGAGTCGCAGGAGTCGCGTCGGCGGGCGCAGGGTTCTGCGCGAAGGCCGGTGAAGCCAAGGTCGTCGATGCAAGAAATCCGAGTACGATTGCGCGCAATTTGCAGTCAGTCATCGAATGCAGCCCCCATCCGAGTATGTCGGAATAGCGACAGACCGACGCCCGATTGTCAACGGCACTCGTTGCACCGCGCTACGATTGTTTCGCTACCGTTGCGCTAGGGTCGCGGGAGCGTCGGGATAGGAAGCTGTCACGTCGCCGAGGGCCGCCCTTAGCGGCTCCAGGTGGGCCTCATAGGCCAGCCATTCTTCGGTCGCGTCGCGATAGATCGGCTGGCGCACCTGTTCAGAGCTCGCGGTGCGGACCGCACGCTCCGTCTTATGGAACTCGAGGCACGCCGGCTCGAACTCCAGCCCGCAATAAGCGAGCAAAGCGCGGACCTCGCCTTCCGTGTCGTCGACCATCCGCTCGTAGATCACCCGGTGCACCCGCCCCGGCAGCACCGAGTCGACGTGCGCCATCAGTCGGACGTAATCCGCATAATATCGGCCGACGTCAGCAAGGTCGTAGGCGAAGTTCTGGCCGCGCGCGAAGTGCTGCCGGAAGTTGGAGAAGCAGCAGGCCATCGGGTGCCGTCGCGCATCGATGATCTTCGCGTTGGGAAGCACCAGCTGGATGAAGGGCACGTACATCCAGTTGTTGGGAAGCTTGTCGATGAAGAAGGGTCGCAACGTTCGCCGCTGGACGGACGCGCGCTTCAGATAGTCCTCCCCGCGCTCGCGCCGCTCGCTTTCCGACAGCTTGAGCGCGGAAGCCGGATAGCGGCCGTCCTGGCGCGCAACCGCCGGCAAATCGGGAAGCTCCGACGTTCCTTCGACAAGGCTGTGCGACGACAGGATCTGCTCGACCAAAGTCGAGCCTGCGCGCGGCATTCCGACGATGAAGATCGGGTCCGCGGACTCGCAGCCGCCCACCCGCTCCGCGAAGGCCTGTGCGGTGAAAGCGGCGATGCTTTCGTCGACCAGCCGCGTGACCCGCTCGCTGCTGTACGGGTTCAGCTTCAGCCGTAGGGCATTGCCGCGCGCATAATGATCGAACGCCTCGTCCGGCTGCCCTGCATCGTGCATCGCCTTGCCCAGCGCGAATTCCAGGTGAAGCCGGTCGCTGTCGCTCAGCCCGGACGAGTCCAGCGCCGCCTTCATCGCGTCGATGTCCGCGGGCTCGAATTTCACGGTCTTGAGGTTGGCGAGGCTCCACCAGGATTCGCCAAGCGTCGGAGCAAGCTCGATCGCCTTGCGATAGGCGGCGACCCCATCCGCCTGCCGCCCGACCGTCTTCAGCAAATGGCCGTAGCTCATCCAGACTTTCGGCTGCTTCGGCGCCCGCTGAAGCACCGACTCATACATTCCCATTGCCTCCTCGAATTCGCCGAGCCGGCCGAGGGTCGCCGCCTTCAAATTCCAATGGCTGATCCCCTCCGGTTCCTCGGCGAACACGGAGTCGAGAAGCTCCATCGCTTCCGCGGGCCGTCCCATCCGGCCAAGAACGAGCGCGAGGTTCGCCCTCGCCGCGGTCCAGCCCGGCGCAAGCTCGATCGCCCGCCGAAGCAGGCTCTCCGCGTCGCGCCAGCGCCCGATTCGGCCCGCGAGCTCGGCCAGCATCCGGATCGCCTTGGCGTCGAACGGGTCTTCCTTCAGGTGCGGCTTCAGGATGCGCTCGGCGACGTCGAGCCGGTTCTCGTTGAGCGCCAACGCCGCCTCGAGCAGGCGCGGATGAAAATGCGCGGGTGCGGGAGCCCTGGTAGCCACGAACGGCTGTGTAGCGCGGCCAAATGCGCCCCGCTATGTCCGCCCGCATGATCTATTTCGAAGATTTGGAGATCGGCGCCGAAACCTATTTCGGCTCCTACGCCGTCACCCGCGAGGAAGTGCTGGAGTTCGCGCGGAAGTACGACCCGCAGCCCTTCCACCTTTCCGACGAGGAAGCGGCAAAGACCCATTTCGGCCGTCTCGCCGCCAGCGGCTGGCACACCTGCGCGATGACCATGGCGGTGATTGCGCGCTTCGTCGTCAAGGATGAGCAGGCCGGCCTCGGCTCGCCTGGAGTCGACGAGTTGCGCTGGCTGAAGCCGGTCTATCCCGGCGACACGCTCCATGTGCGCGGCAAGATCATCGACAAGACTCCGTCGCGGAGCAAGCCGGAGATCGGCTCCTTCCGAACGGAGACGACCGTCACCAATCAGGACGACGTGCCGGTAATGCGCTTCACGTCGATCGTGCTGATCCGCCGGAGTCCGGCGGACTAAGCCGCCTTACTGGGGCCGGACGCTGTCCGACCGCTGGATTCGCCGGGTCTCGGTGCGAACATTGGTGTCGCTGCGGCTCTGCGTACGGCTCTGCGCGCGCTGCGGCCGGTCGAAGCCGCTCCAGTTCTCGCGAACCTGCGTCCGGGTCGTCGCGCGATCATGGTCGCGGTCGCGATTCCGGTCGGTGCGCTGCCAACGCTCGCGCCGGTCGGTCCAGTAGCGCTTCTGCGTGTCGCTCCACACGTGCGGACGCCGATAGCGGTCGTACACATAATAACCGCTGCCCGGATAATAATAGTCGCCATACCAGCCGTAATAAGGCGAGCTGCCGTAGGCGCCGTAGCCGTAGCCGCCATAGCAGCTTCCGTAACCGTAACCGCCGGTCGGGAAGCCGTAATAATCGTAGCCGCCATAGCCGCCCGAGGCCGAATAGGGATCGTAACAGCCGCCGTAGCCGCCATAGCCCCCGTAATAGCCGCCATAGCCGGACCCGTATCCGACGCCGACCGACAGGCCGCCGTAGGGGCCGTAGTCGCCATAGCCGTAAGCGCAGCCGCCCAGGGCGACCGTGCCGGCAAGCAGGAGTGCAAGACGAGCGCGCATAAATCCCTCCACAACGCGAGGATCAAATACTGAATGCGTCGCGGAGAGTGCGCGTTCCTTCATGTCGCCCGGATGAATGGAATTTCACCCGGGCGGCACGAAAAAGCTAATCGTGGTTAGGCTTTAGCCCTTGATCCCGGCCTTGCGGCTGGCGCTTTTGCGCTTCGCCTTGTTCTCCGGCTCCAGCGGGCCCGCCGCCCGGACGGTCCGCTTCGCCTCCGCCCACGTGTTCTTGTAGGCGAAGAAGGCGAGCAGCGTGCCGAGGAACAGGAAGATCACGACCGCGATCCCGGCCGAATGCCGGCGCTCGAGGTTCGGCTCGGCGGCCCACACCAGGAAGGCGGCGACGTCGGTGGCCATCTGGTCGACCGTCGCCTTGGTGCCGTCGTCGTACGTCACCTGGCCGTCGGTCGTCAGCGGCGGCGGCATGGCGATGTTCAGGTTCGGGAAGTACGGGTTGTAGTGCAGGTTCGCCGGGGTCTTCGACGCCGGGAACTTCTTGAGCAGCTCCGCCGGCTGGTTCTGGTAGCCGGTGAGGATCGAGTGGACGTAGGCCGCTCCGCCCTCACGCGCCTTGACGATCAGAGACAGGTCGGGCGGCAGCGCATTGTTGTTGGCAGCGCGCGCCGCGACGTCGTTCGGGAACGGCGACGGGAAGTGATCGGCAGCGATCGGCTTGCGCGTCGACGCTTCGCCGGTGTCCGGGTTGATGTCCGGAACCTCGATCTTCCAGTAATTGCCCGAGCTCGCGTAATTCTTGATCTGCGCCTCGTTGTAACCGAGCTGCGACAGGTCGTGGAACGACACGTGAGTCAGGCCGTGGCAGGCCGAACAGACCTCCGTGTAAACCTTCAAGCCGCGCTGCAGCTGCTTCTTGTCGAAGTGGCCGAACGGGCCGTCGCTTGCCAGGTGAAGCGGCTTGGGCGGGAGGTGGAATTCCTCCTCCGCCGTCGGCGCGGGCGGGCTCGAGACATATTCCGAGACGCCGACGAACAGCGAAATCAGAAGGACTCCGGCGAATGCCAGTCCGACGAGGAAACCGATAATCCGGACCATGTGCTTAGGCTTTCCCCCTGAC
>DATMHP010000015.1:0-5886 GCA_035554875.1 Sphingomicrobium sp. | reverse complement strand
ACCTCGACCAACCCGATCGCGTCGATTTTCGCCTGGGCCGAGGGGCTCAAATACCGCGGCAAGTTCGACGACACGCCGGACGTGGTGCGCTTCGCCGAGACTCTCGAGAAGGTCTGCGTCGACACCGTCGAAGCCGGCCAGATGACGAAGGACCTCGCAATCCTCGTCGGCCCCGAGCAGCCGTGGATGACGACCGAGCAATTCTTCGAAGCGGTCGTGAAGAATCTCGAAGAAGCTATGGCGAATTGGGAGAAAGAACCCTCTCCCGCCTGACCCCGAGGCCGATGAAGCGCCCGGGAATCCGACGCAGGATTTCGAACCGGTCGAACAGCCGTATCAGCAGCGGTGCCTTGCGGATCGGCTCGCCCGGCTCGAGCAGCCGCCCGATGACATTGTCCTGGGCGAGCTTCTGGCCGGCCTGGATGACGCGTGTCGGAAACATCCTGCGGTCCTGCACCTTGTGAAGCAGCGGATCGACCTCCTCGCCGCGTGAGAGTGGTCCAGCGAGCGCGTTGGCCGCCGCCACCGCGTCCTGAATGGCGAGGTTGATGCCGATCCCGCCGATGGGCGACATCGCATGCGCCGCATCGCCGATCGCCAGCAGCCCGGGCCTGGACCAGGTTGTGAGGCGGTCGAGCGCCACGCTGAGCAGCTTCAGGTCTTCGACCTCATCCAGCTCGCCAAGATCGACGTCGGGCGCCGCAGCGTGGACCGCATCCCGGATGGGGCCGATCCCCTGCGCCTTGAGCTTCTCCGCTGCCCCTTTCGGGATCACGAGCGCGCACTGCCAGTAATCGCCGCGGTCGATGAGCACGAGCAGCCGCCCGCGCTCGAAACTGCCTCTCAGCGTATCGCCTCCCGGCTTCTTGGCGACGCGGAACCAGAAGACGTCCATCGGTGCGCCCAGCACCTCCACCGGCAGCATGTGGCGCTGCCGCACGAGGGAATCCCGCCCGTCGGCGGCAATCGTCAGCCGAGCACGCAATTCGCGGCCATCCTTAAGCTGCACGCCCAGAATTCGCTCCTCGTCCTGCACGAAGCTGTCGACCGGCGCCTCCATCTCCAGCGAGAAGCCGGGAAACGCCCTCGCCTCATCGCGAAGGAAATCCAGGAAATCCCATTGCGGCATGATCGCGATGAAGGGCGCCGCCGTCTTCAGGTGCGTCAGGTCGCCGATCTTCCACGTGCGGCCGGCAAGCTCCAGCTCGGCCCCGCGAAGCTCGCTGTGCGGCCGCTTCAGGAACCGCTGGAGCATCCCCAGCTGGTCGAGGATCTCCATCGTCGACGGATGAACCGTATCGCCGCGGAAATCGCGAAAGAAATCCGCATGCTTTTCCAGCACTTTGATTCGGCAGCCCGCCCGGGCGAACAGCAGGCCCGCCATCATCCCCGCAGGGCCGCCGCCGGCGATGACCAGGTCCAGTTCCGACGCCATGACGTCACCGTAACCGTATCGCCTTCAGCAAGAAAGCCGGCGCGCTGTTGCCAGCGAGACGAAACGTGCACAAGGAAGGCGATGGAAGAGCAGTTTTCGACTTCGGGCTTCAGCGACGCGCTGGTCATCCTCGGCGCAGCCGGAATCGTCATCCCGGCCTTCGCCCGGCTCCGCATCAGCCCGATCATCGGCTTCATCCTCATCGGCGTGGCATTTGGACCTTCGGGATTGGGTGCGGCCACAGCCACGCACCCGTGGCTGCACTATTTGACGATCTCGAACGCGCACCGGATCGAACCGTTCGCCGAGCTCGGAATCGTGCTCCTGCTCTTCTCCGTCGGGCTCGAGCTGTCCTTCCGCCGCCTGTGGTCGATGAGGCGCATCGTCTTCGGAGTCGGTGCGGCCGAGCTGATCGGCTGCGCGGTCATCATCGGTGCCGGACTCCACTGGATCGGCCAGGGGATCCCCGGTTCGATCGGCCTCGGCCTCGCCCTCGCCCTTTCCTCCACCGCCATCGTCCTTCCGCTGGTCGGCACCCAATCCGCCGTCGGCCGCTCCTCACTAGGCATGCTGCTGTTCGAGGATGTCGCTCTTGTCCCGATCGTCTTCGCGCTCGGGGCGATGGCGCCGACGGCCACCGCGGGCGTAGGCCCCCTCGTCGGCACGCTTCTGCTCGGCGGCGCCGTCGCGGTCGGCCTGCTGTTCGGAGGCAGGCTCCTCCTGCCGCTCCTCTTCGGCCAGGCGGCTCGGACAAAGAACCCGGAAGTCTTCCTCGCCGTGTGCCTGCTGGTGGTGATCGTCGCCAGCCTCGTGACATCAGCCATCGGCTTCTCCGCTGTGCTCGGAGCACTCATCGCCGGCATCGTCATCGCCGAGACGGAATATCGCGGCGAGGTCGAGGTAATCACCGCCCCGATCCGGGGCCTCGGTTTGGGCATTTTCCTCATCACCGTCGGGATGAGCGTCAATCTCGGCCTTGTCCTCGCCAACTGGCAGACCATCCTCATCGCGCTCGTCGCCGTGCTGGTCGTCAAGGCGGCCGTCACCGGGGGCCTCTTGAAGCTCTCCGGGGCGAGTACCGGCGTTGCGGCGGAAACCGGCGTTCTGATGGCCTCGCCGTCGGAAACCACGCTCATCGTCCTCGGCTCGGCCACTGCGGCGCAGCTGATCCGGCCGGAGACCGCGGCTTTCTGGCAAATCGTCACAGCGCTCGGCCTCACGATCACCCCGCTTCTCGGGATAGTCGGCCGCAGTGCGGGTCGCCGGATCGACCGCACCGGCGACGCCGCTCTCGGCGACGCGCTCCAGCAAGGCAGCGCCGGCAAAGTCGTCATCGTCGGCTTCGGCCGCGTCGGCAGGATCGTCGCCGACATGCTCACAGCTCACAATCTCGATTATATCGCGGTCGACGCGGACACAGACAGCGTCCACGACGGCCGGAACAGCGGCTACAACGTGCTCTTCGGCGATGTCTCCCGAGGCACGCTCGTCGAGCGGCTGCACTTGGGGCAGCCGAGCGCGGTGATCCTGACGATGGACAATCCCGTGCTCGTGGCGCGCCTCGCCAAGCGCCTGCGCCTTGCCTATCCCGACCTGCCGATCATTGCCCGGGCCCGCGACACCGCCCACGCGGCGCGGCTCTACAAGGCCGGCGTTACCGATGCGGTGCCGGAAACGCTGGAAGCATCCTTGCAGCTGTCAGAGGCCGCGCTCGTCGACCTCGGCATCGCCATGGGCCCGGTGATCGCCTCCATCCACGAAAAGCGCGACGAGCTGCGGGCCAAGATCAAGGATGAGGCGGAGCTGGAGGAAGAACCTCGCCTAGGGCGACGCCGCCTGCGCGATCTTCAGCCGGACCCCGGCTCGAACCGGAGCACACCCGCCACATAGGTCTTGTGCTCGGCATTGTCCGCCGGGTGGCGGCTTCCATCGTAGACAACGACCTCTTCGAAATCGAACGGCGATACGCCTTGCAGGCAGGCGACATTGACGCCGAGCTGGTCGGGATTCGAGCGGCGCTTGTGGTGCGTATAGATCCCGCAGACGGTGCAGAAATGATGCTCGGCGCTCATCGTGTTGAAGCGATAGGTGGCGAGCTTGTCCTCGCCCTTCGTAATCCGGAAGTCAGCCGGCGTTGACGTCACCGCCACCGCGCCGCGCATCCGGCAGATCGAGCAGGTGCACCGGCGCGCCGAGGCGAAACCCTGCGTGAGCGTCGCCGTGAACTTGACTGCTCCGCAGTGGCAGGAGCCATTGAGCGTGACCGGCTCGCTCGATGCCGCGTCGATCACGCCGCGACCTTCTCCAGCGCGGCCTTCACTGCCTGGAGTGCGTCAGCGGCCTTATCACCATCCGGGCCGCCGCCCTGGGCCATATCGGGCCTCCCGCCACCGCCCTGCCCGCCAAGCGCAGCAACGGCTGCCTTGACAAGATCGACGGCGCTCACCTGCCCGGCGAGATCGTCGGTGACTCCGACGGCAACGCTCGCGCGGCCATCGTTCACCGCAATGAGCGCCCCGATCCCTGAGCCGAGTTTCTTCTTCATGTCGTCAACAGCGGCGCGTAAGCCCTTGGGATCCAGGCCTTCCACGACCTGGCCGAGGAAGCTGTGGCCGTTGACTTGCTCCGGCGCCGGCCCTTCCGGCTTGCCACCGCCGCCGCCAATGGCGAGCTGCTTCTTCGCATCGGCGAGCTCGCGCTCGAGCCGCTTCCGCTCCTCGACGAGTGCCGAAACCCTCACCGGCACCTCGTCGGGCGAGCTCTTCAGGGTCGCCGCGGCCTCACGCAGTTTCGCCTCGCGAACGCTGAGCCATTGGCGCGCAGCTTCTCCGGTCAGGGCCTCGATGCGGCGGACGCCCGAGGACACCGCGCTTTCGCTGACGATCTTGAGCAACTGGATGTCCCCGAGCGCGCGCACGTGCGTGCCGCCGCACAGCTCGACCGAATAATCCCCCTCGCCGGTGCGGCCCATGCTGAGCACCCGCACCTCATCGCCATATTTCTCGCCGAAAAGGGCCATTGCACCCGCCGAAATCGCCTCGTCCGGAGTCATCAGCCGCGTCGTCACCGACTCATTGCCGCGGATCTGCGCGTTCACATCCGCTTCGACCGCCTCGATTTCATCGCGAGTCATTGCCTTGGGGTGCGAGAAGTCGAAGCGGAAATAGTCCGGCGCGACCAGGCTGCCCTTCTGGGTCACATGCGTGCCGAGCCGGTGCCGAAGCGCCGCATGCAGCAGGTGCGTCGCGCTGTGATTGGCGCGAATGCGGTTGCGGCGCTCGCTGTCGACCTTCTGCTGGACCGTGTCGCCGACCGAAAGCTCGCCGGCAGCGACCTTCGTCAGGAGGACGTGAAGCTTGCCGAGCGGTTTGGCTGTATCCTCAACGTCGCCTTGGAAACCTTTGAGTGTAGCCAGTTTTCCGCTGTCTCCCGTCTGGCCGCCGCTCTCTCCGTAGAATGGTGTCTGGTTGAGCAGGATCTGGACGGTTTCGCCGACCTCGGCATTCTCGACGCGTGCACCGTCCTTGATGATCGCGAGCACCACGCCCTCGCCTTCATCGCCCGAATAGCCGGTGAACTCCGTGCTTCCGAACTCCTCGGCAAGGTCGAACCAGAGTTCGTCGGAGGCCTTTGCTCCGGAGCCTTTCCACGCAGCGCGGGCCTTTGATTTCTGCTCGGCCATCGCGGCATCGAAGCCGTCGCGGTCGACCTGCAGCCCGCGCGCCCTGAGCGCATCCTCCGTCAGGTCGTACGGAAATCCGTAGGTGTCGTAGAGCTTGAACGCCGTTTCGCCGGCGAGAGTCCCACCTTCGGCAAGACCTTCGGTCGCTTCATCGAGCAGCTTCAGCCCAGTCGCCAGCGTGTGCCGGAAACGGGTCTCTTCCTGCTGCAGCGTCGCCTCGATCAGCGGCTGCGCGCGCACCAGCTCCGGATAGGCGGCGCCCATCTCCGCGACGAGCGCGGACACAAGCCGCCACATCAACGGTTCCTTCGCGCCCAGCAGATGCGCGTGCCGCATCGCCCGGCGCATAATCCGGCGAAGCACATAGCCCCTGCCCTCGTTGGCCGGCAGCACTCCGTCCGCGACCAGGAAGCCGCTGGCGCGCAGGTGATCGGCGATAACGCGGTGGCTGGCCTGGTTCGCGCCATCCGCCTTCGTCTGGGTCAGCGCCTCGCTCGCCTCGATCAGCCCCTTGAACGTGTCCGTGTCGTAATTGTCGTGGACGCCCTGCAGCACGGCCGCGATACGCTCGAGCCCCATGCCGGTGTCGATGCTCTTCTTCGGAAGCTCGGAGACGATCTCCCCCGCGGCCTGCTCGTACTGCATGAAGACGAGGTTCCAGATCTCGACGAAGCGGTCGCCGTCCTCGTCCGGGCTTCCCGGAGGTCCACCCGGAATATGCTCGCCATGATCGTAGAAAATCTCCGAGCAGGGCCCGCACGGCCCGTCG
>DATMHP010000014.1:0-3690 GCA_035554875.1 Sphingomicrobium sp. | reverse complement strand
GGACAGCGTCGGGCCCGGCGATCTCGTCGTCTTCCGCACCGCGGGCGCCTATGCGGCGACGATGTCGGGCACCTACAATTCGCGGCCTCTGACCCCCGAAGTGATGGTTCAGGGCGACCGCTGGGCCGTGGTCCGCCCCCGGGTTGACGTGGAGGCGCTGATCGCCGCCGATTCGATTCCCGAATGGCTCGGCAGTTGCGCGGAACGGCTCAACAGCTAAGACCCGCGCCCGATGGCGCGCATAGTCATGAAATTCGGCGGGACGTCGATGGCCGGGATCGAGCGGATCCGGAACGTCGCCGGCCGCGTCCGTCGCGAAGCGGGAGCCGGCAACGAGGTGCTGGTCGTCGTCTCGGCCATGGCCGGCGAGACAGACCGGCTCGTGCAGCTGTGCCGGGAAGCGGCGGCGCTTCACGATCCCAAGGAATATGACGTCGTCGTCGCCAGCGGCGAGCAGGTGACCGCGGGGCTGCTTGCGATGACACTCCAGAACATGGGGCTGACCGCGCGCAGCTTCATGGGCTGGCAGCTGGTGAAGGCCTCAGGCATTCATGGAAACGCGCGCGTCGAAAAGGTCGAAAGCGCCCTGCTCGACGAGGCGCTCTCCGGCGGCACAGTCGTGGTGATTCCAGGTTTCCAAGGCGTGTCGGACGACGGGCGTCTCGCGACCCTGGGCCGCGGCGGGTCCGATACCAGCGCGGTCGCCATCGCCGCCGGGGTAAAGGCCGACCGGTGCGACATCTACACCGACGTGGACGGCGTCTACACGACCGACCCCCGCATCGTGCCCAAGGCGCGCAAGCTCGACGCCATCACCTTCGAGGAAATGCTGGAGCTTGCGGGCGTCGGCGCGAAAGTGCTTCAGCCGCGTTCGGTCGGGCTTGCGATGCGCGAGAATCTGCCGTTGCGCGTGCTTTCGGCGTTCGAAGACGTGCCGGGAACGCGAGTGGTCGCAGAGCTTTCGGGAGCGGACATGGAAAGAAACGAGATCGCGGGGATCGCGGCGGACCGCAACGAGGCGCGGATCACGCTGACGGGCATCGCCGACAGGCCGGGAACGGTCGCGGCGGTGCTCAATCCGCTCGCACAGGCCGGAATCAGCTTCGACATGGTCGTTCACGCGGCGACGCAGGGGAGTGAGGCGAGCGACCTCACCTTCACCGTTCCCCGCGCCAGTCTTGCGCAGGCGCAGTCGGTCATCGAGAGCCACAAGAACGAGATCGGTTACGGCGACCTGCTGACTGACGACGCGGTCGCCAAGGTCAGCATCGTCGGCGTGGGCATCCGCTCCAATCCGCAGCTTGCCGCCAAGATGTTCGAAACGCTGGGAGAGCGCGGGATCAACCTGCTCGCTATCTCGACATCGGAGATCAAGGTCAGCGCGCTGGTTGCGGAGAGCGAACTCGAATTGGCGGTACGAGTCCTCCACACCGCCTTCGGGCTGGATTCGGAGAAGGCCGCATGAGCGGCGAAGGGCTGATCGCCGAGCCGCGCGCGGTGCATCCGAGCGCCGGCCATGCCCGGCTCAAGGAGCTGATGCACCGCGGCACCGAATTCCTCGGCTGCGAATGGGCGATCATGGGCGGGGCGATGAGCTGGGTCAGCGAGCGCAATCTCGTCTCGGCCATCTCCAACGCCGGTGGCTTCGGCGTCATCGCCTGCGGGGCCATGTCGCCCGAGCTTCTCGACACGGAGATCGCCGAGACCAAGGCGCGAACGGAGAGGCCCTTCGGCGTCAACCTGATCACCATGCATCCGCAGCTCGACGAGCTGATCGACACCTGCGTGAAACATGATGTCGGCCACATCGTTCTCGCCGGCGGGCTCCCACCAGGCTGGGCGATCGACAAGGTGAAGGCGAGCGGCGCGAAGCTGATGGCCTTCGCGCCCGCGCTCAGCCTCGCGAAGAAGCTGATGCGGTCCAAGGTCGACGCTCTGGTGATCGAAGGGATGGAGGCGGGCGGCCACATCGGGCCGGTTTCGACGTCGGTCCTCGCACAGGAAATCCTGCCGAATGTCGCGCACGACATTCCCGTCTTCATCGCGGGTGGAATTGGCCGCGGCGAAGCGATCGCCGCTTACCTGGAGATGGGCGCGGTCGGCGTGCAGCTCGGCACCCGCTTCGTCTGTGCCAACGAGAGCATCGCGCATCCGAACTTCAAAAAAGCGTTCATCCGCGCGTCCGCCCGCGACGCCATCTTGTCGGTACAGATCGATCCGCGCCTTCCGGTCATCCCGGTGCGCGCGCTCAAGAATGCAGAGACGGAGCGCTTCGCCGCCAAGCAGCGCGAAGTCGCCGACCAGCTGGACCGCCAGGCAATCGAAATGGCCGAGGCGCAGCTCCAGATCGAACATTATTGGGCGGGCGCGCTCCGCCGCGCGGTGATCGACGGCGATATCGAGACCGGCAGTGTCATGGCCGGCCAGTCGGTCGGAATGGTCAATCGCGAGGAGCCCGTCGCAGACATCATCCAGGAGCTTGTCGACGAGGCTGCGGCGGCGTTGGAGAGTAGGGGCTAACGCTCCCACAGTACCGGGTTCTTCGGGCTGGCGATAACCTGACCCACCTCCACGCCGGGACAGAAAGCGTCGCGGTCGGCGTCTTGGCCCGATGATGGCTCTGCCAGCCGCATCTCCTTGTCCATGTAGATGATGGTCATCACCGAGCGCGGGCGGTCGGTGCGGTTTGGTCCTGCGCGGTGGAACGTCCAGCCGGAGTGGAAGCTGACCTCGCCCTGCTTGAACGGATGGTCGATGAGGGCGAATCCCTGCCGCTCCATCTCCGCGCTGATCCGCGACTCGCTCTGGTCCGAAATCGGTAGGTCGCGGCCGAAGTCGAAGCGGTGGCTGCCTGCAAAGAATCCGATCGGCCCCATTTCCGCGGGGACTGGCTGCAACGGGACCCAAGCCGTGACAGTGCGGTCAGTTTTGAGCGGCCAGTAATATTGGTCGGCATGAGCAGGCGTGAGACCGCCGCCCACTTCCTTCATCAGCGACTGGTCGTGGTAGAGGCGAACGCCGTCCACCTCGAGCAACTCCGCTGCGATCTGCGCCAGTCGCTTCCCGAACACGAACTCGCGCGCGACCTCCGACTGCTCCCACAGGTTCGTCACCTGAAGGAACGCCTTGCCGTAGGTCGACCGCTCCTCAAGCGGCCGCGCCTGTTTCGCCAACGTCAGCCGCTCGATCTCGGGCGCGTACTGTTCCAGCTCTTTGCCAGAGAAAACGCCCTTCAGCCGGATGAAGCCGTTGTCGCGGAACAAGCCGACCTGTTCGTCGCTGAGCGCATACGGTCGGTCGAGATCGGCTGTCATTGGAGGCGAACCCTATCACAGGCGCGATTCTGCGGTTAGCAGGCGCTGCCGGCCTGCACTCCTGCCCTCGAGGAGATCCAATGCGCCTTCAGTTCGTCGTTCGCGTCTTTCTCGTCCTTCTGTTCGGCACAGCCTCAATCGCCGCGGCTCCGCCGAGCACCTACAATCCGCGCGAGACGTTCGCGCCGCTCGACTTCTCTCCGGCCGTGAACCGCTACCGCTCCGGGAGCGGGCTTCCCGGCCCCGATTACTGGCAGAACCGCGCCGATTATGTGATCAACGCGCGGCTCGATCCGGCCACGCATTCGATCAGCGGCACCGTCCGCATCCATTACACCAACAACAGCCCCGATACGCTCGACGTGCTGTGGCTTCA
>DATMHP010000013.1:0-1907 GCA_035554875.1 Sphingomicrobium sp. | reverse complement strand
ATTACCCTCCTGTTCGAGCGCAAGATTGCGATCGACGCGATCGCAGGAGCGCTTGCGGCGACGATTGCAGCGGGCCTCGTTCTCCTTCTCATCGGTGGCGGGGTCTCGGCGGCGGCCTCCGATCTGGCGTGGTCGATGCCGTTCGATGCGACGGACCTCGTCATTCTCGGTCTGATACCGGTCGCCGCGGTCGTCATTGCCGTCGCGGTTGCTCACTGGACGCTTCTGAGGGCATTGCGCGCTACCCTATGATTGCCCGCTTCTTCTCTATCCTGGTCCTCCTCTACGTCCTCGGCTTCATCATCTTTTCGGTGACGCTCGGAGGACCGGCCAAGGGCGAGCGCACCGATGCGGTAATCGCCATCACCGGCGGGCCCGGCCGGATCGAGCACGGGATCGACGTTCTCTCCGACGGTCGGGCCAAGCGGATGCTCATCGCCGGCACCGACCCATCGGTGACGAAGCCGGACCTCATCCGGCGGCTGAAGGGGAAGAAGAAGCTGGTCGACTGCTGCGTCGACCTCGGCAGCGAATCCGTCGACACCCGTTCCAATGCCGAGGAAGCGAACCGTTGGTTGGCCAAGCGCGGCTACAAGAGCTTCCGATTGGTGACGAGCGATTGGCACATGCGCCGCGCCCGCTACGAATTCCGCCGGGTGATGGGCAAGAAATATACGGTGGTGCCGGACGCGGTGCGGACCCAGCCGAGCTTCATGACCCTGTTCGGCGAGTACAACAAATATCTGCTGCGCCGGATCGCGGTGCTTCTCGAGCTCTGACCCGATGCAGTGGCTCCGGTCGATCCTCTATGCCCTGATTTTCTACCCGGCGACGGTGCTGTTCGTTTTCGCTGGGATCGCGATGACCGCGTTTGGCCAGGACGCGACGCGAAAGCTGGTGCGCAGCTGGTGCAGCTTCAGCGCCGGGCTGGCGGACATTGTGCTTGGAGTGCGATCGAAAGTCGAAGGCCGAATTCCCGACGGCGCGGTGCTGATCGCGGCGAAACATGAGTCGATGTACGAAACGCTGGAGATGGTGCGGATCGCCGACACGCCGGTGATCGTGCTGAAGCGCGAGCTCTCGCAGATCCCCCTCTTCGGCTGGCTGACGCGACGCTATGGCGTCATCCCCGTCGACCGCAGCGCGGGATCGAAAGCGCTCCGCGAAATGGTCGCGGCGGGCCGCTCAGCGGTCGAGAACGGGCGCGCCGTGCTCATCTATCCCGAGGGCACGCGGGTGCCGCATGGAGAGACTCCGAACCTGCGATCGGGTTTTGCCGGTCTTTATCGCGCGCTCGGGCTTCCGGTCGTTCCGATTGCCGTCGACAGCGGGCGTTTGTGGACGAAGGGCCTGCTGAAGAAGCCCGGCACCATCCACTTTCGAATTGGCGACACGATTCCGCCTGGCCTCAAGCGCGAGGAGATCGAGGCGCGAGTCCACGCCGCGATCAACGCGCTGAATTAGCCCCGAAGCTTGCCTCCGAGTTTCTCGGCGGCAGCGACGATCCTCTTCGAAATCGCGGCCAGTTCTTCCTCGGTGAAGCTTTTCTCGCCGGGCTGGAGCGTAACCTCGAATGCAAGGCTGAGGCCTTCGGACGCCTCGAACCGGTCGAACAGCCGGACATCCGTTATCGTCGCCTTGTCGGCGCCGCGGATCGCCCGGGCGAGGGCATCGGCGGACACATCGGTGGGAACGAGGAAGGCGAAGTCGCGGCTGACGGGTTGGAGCGCCGGCGGCTCGAACTGCGGCCTCGCTCGTCCGCTGCTGCGCGGCGCCGGAATGGCGTCGAGATAGATTTCGGCAGCGACGGCACCATCGGGCGCATCGAGCGCTTTCGCGACCGCCGGATGGATCTCGCCGAAGCTGGCGAGGATGGTCTTGGGTCCAAGCCCCAGCTTCGCGGACCG
>DATMHP010000012.1:0-3745 GCA_035554875.1 Sphingomicrobium sp. | reverse complement strand
CGAAGAGGGCGACGAAGGCTCCGATGTACGACCAGATTCGAAGCGGCAGGGTCGAGGCGGAGGTGATCCCGTCGAGAGCCAGCGTCCACAATTTCCAATAGTTGAACTTGGTCGAGCCCGTCTCGCGCTCGGCGCGGTCATATTCGACCGACGCCTGCTTGAAGCCAGCCCAGGCGAACAGCCCCTTCATGAAGCGGTTGCGCTCGGGGAGCGCTCGAATGACCTCGACGACCTTGCGATCGAGCAACCGGAAATCGCCCGCGTTCGCCGGAATCTTGTCTTCGGAGACGAAATTGTGGGCCCGATAGTAAAGATCCGCCGTCATCCGCTTGGCGACGGAATCTTCCTTGCGGCAGCGGCGGATGCCGAACACCATTTCAAAGCCGTCGCGCCACTTGGCGACCATTTCGGGTAGGACCTCGGGCGGGTCCTGCATGTCGACGTCCATCGGGATGACGGCGCGGCCGCGGGCATGGTCCAGCCCCGCGCTGAGCGCTGCTTCCTTGCCGAAATTGCGCGACAGCGACAGCGCCCGCACCCGCGGATCGCGCTGATTGGCGGCAATAATGACGGCGAGAGTGGAATCGCTGCTTCCGTCGTCGACGAACAGGATTTCCCAGCCGTCGGCTTCACCGATGGAATCGAGGATCGCCGACACGCGCTCGACGAATGGTCCGATCGCTTCCTCTTCATTTTTCACGGGAACGACGATGGACAGCGTCGGCGAGAGGAGGCCGCGCTTCACGAGCTCGGGGCCGAGATCGCGCGGAAAGCGCGGCGCGGCATGCTGTGTTCGGCGCGGACTGGTCACGGAACCTCCCTCGTTCGCGGCAAAAGCTAAACGGGAATGGTTTACGAGACCTTTACTTCTGAAGGGCAAAAGTGCGCGCGGAAGAGGAGAGCGAATGGAGCGCGTGGTCTTCGAGCGAATGGCCGAGCTGGACCAGGATCATTGGTGGTTCTTGGCGCGCCGGCGAATCCTGGAAACGCTCATCGCTCGCGAGGTTCGCCCGCCGAAAAAGGCGCGAATCCTGGAGATCGGATGCGGCACCGGCCACAATCTGCCGATGCTGTCGCGCTTCGGCCGGGTGCAGGCGTGCGAGCTGGACGGCAGCGCGCGTACCCTGGCGGCGAAGCGGTTCGGCCGGAAGATCGAGGCCGCGAAGCTGCCCGACCTGTCGGTGTTCGAGGCCGATTCCTATGATCTTATCGCGTTGCTCGACGTGCTCGAGCATGTGCCCGACGACCGAAGCGCGCTGGAGTCGATCCTGACGCGGCTGAAGCCGGGCGGAGCGCTTCTGCTGACGGTTCCGGCGAACAAGTGGATGTGGAGCGCGCACGACGTCGCCCATCACCATTATCGCCGCTATTCGAAGAGCGCGCTGGCGCGGCTCGTGAGGGAAACGGGTTTTGAGCCGCAGCTGCTGACCTACTTCAATACGTTGCTGTTTCCGCTGGTTGCTGCGGCCCGGATCGTTGGCAAGATCACCTGCAAGGAGTCCGCGGACGACAGCCTGCCGAGCGCCCCAATCAACGCCGCCCTCAACGCCATCTTCGGCCTGGAAGCGGGCCTGATCGGGCGGGTGCCGATGCCGTTCGGGATAAGCCTCGTCGCGGTGCTTCGGAAACCGGCGGCCTAGCGCGGGCGAAGCGCGCGATTTTCCTCGCGGACGCGGATGGTGAGGACGGCGGCATTGAGGATGGTGAAGACCAGCGCCACCAGCGGAAGCCCGAAGACGAGCGGGAGCACGGCGATCTCGCCGGCCACGATCCAGTAATTGGGGTGGTTGAGGAAGCGGTAGGGCCCTTCCTTCACCAGGTCCTCGCCGGGAAGGACGATGATGCGCGTCGTCCAGCGCGGCCCGAGCGTCGCCAGCACCCAGAAACGGGCGAACTGAAGGATGATGTAGAGCGCCAGCCAGAAGGCGTCCGGAGTCCTGTTGTAAGCGAGAAGCCACAAAGTCAGGATCCATAGCGCGTGGACCGCAACGATCAGTGGATAATGGCCAGCGGCATGCTCCCGCGCGCCCCGCGCCAGCAGCCGCTTCGTGTTGCGGCTGCTGAAGGCGAGCTCGACCAGCCGCTCGATCGTGACATAGGCGAGGATCAGGATCGCGAAGGGGTTCATGCGCTCTCCAACAGCAGGCCGGCGCAGGTGAAGCCCGGTCCGAAGGCAGTCAGCATCACGCGTTTGGGAAGGCCGCGTTCGATCAGCCGCTGGAGGACGAAGAGAACCGTTGGCGCGCTCATATTGCCGTAATCGTTGAGCACCTCGCGCTCGAGGTTGAGTTCGCCCTGCGGAAGCTCGAGCGATGTCTCGATCGCGTCAATGACCTTCACTCCGCCGGGGTGGCAGCAATAGCGGTCGATGTCGTCGCGGGTTTTGCCGAGACTGCCGAGCATTTCGTCGACGGCCCCGGCCATATTCTCCTCGACGAATGGCGGGATGGCGCGGTCGAAGACGACGGCGAGACCCGGGTCCTCCACCTCCCAGCCCATGATCCGCTGCGTGTCCGGCCACAGTTTTTCGCCGGTGCCGGTGATCCGGCCGATGCAATGGGCGCCGGTGCGGATGACCGCCGCCGCAGCGCCATCGCCGAACAGAGCGGTGGCGACGATAGCGGCCGGATCGTCGCTGTCGAGGCGGATGGAGATCGAGCAAGTCTCGACCGTGACGAACAGCCAGTTCGAGCCGGGATCGGCATTGGCGAGGCGTGAGGCGATGGCGAGGCCGTTGACCCCGCCCGCGCAACCGAGGCCGAATACTGGTACGCGGCGGATGTCGGGCCTGAGGCCGAGCTTCGGGCCAACCCGCGCTTCGAGGCTGGGGGTGGCGATGCCGGTCGTCGAAACGGTGACGACGCCGTCGATCTCATGCGGCTTGAGGCCAGCCTTCTCGATCGCTTCGGAGGCGGCGCGCTCGAACATGTCCTGGGCCGCGGCGAGATAGAGGGCGTTGCGGTCGTGCCAGCCGTGCGGCTGCTCATACCAATCTTGCGGCGCGACGATGTGGCGGGTCGCGATCCCCGCATTGTCGAAGACCCCCGACAGCCGGTCGAACAAGGCTGGCTTGCCGCCCCAGGCGCGGCGAGCGGCTTCCTTGGCGTACGACTGCTCGACGACATAGGGCGGCACAGCCGTAGCGAGGGAAAGAAGGCTGCTCGGTTGCATTATGCATCCTTAGACAGTGTGGCAGCCCCACAAGTTCCCTTACGGGAGTGAAACAGTTGGGATGGATATGCGCCTAATACAAGCCTCTCTTTTGCTAGCGGTCGCAGCCTGCGGGGCGTCCGGCCCGACTTCGGCTCAATCCGGCAACAATGATGCGGCTCCGGCCGCCGAAAGCGGGCCGCCGTTCAAGGCCGCGGAGGTCGCGACGTTCGACAGCCCGTGGGCGATCGCGTTCCTGCCGGAAAGCACGACCGCACTGGCGACGGAGAAGCCGGGGCATATCTGGCTGATCGATGTCGCCAACGGGCAGAAGCAGCCGGTTTCCGGAGCGCCCCAGGTGGTGGTGACGTCGCAGGGCGGGCTGCTCGATATCGCGCCGTCGCCGAGCTTCGCTTCGAACGGGCTGGTCTATCTCACTTACGCGGAGCCGTCGCCGAACGGCGGCAGCCAGCTAGCGCTTGCGCGCGGGAAGCTGGTGCGCGGCGCGGGTAGCGCGCGGCTCGAAGGGCTGAGCGTGCTCTGGCACGACCCGGCGGGCGGTCGCGGCGGACAGTTCGGAGCGCGGATCGCCTTT
>DATMHP010000011.1:0-10801 GCA_035554875.1 Sphingomicrobium sp. | reverse complement strand
GGACAGCTAGAGCAGGTCATCATCAACCTCGCCGTCAACGCGCGCGATGCCATGGCCGCGAAGGGCGGCGGGACTCTCACCATCCAGACCTATGCGGTCCGCGCCGACCAGGTGGCGGAACTCGGTTCCGACATCCTGCCGATCGCCGATTACAGCGCGCTCTCCGTTACCGACACCGGCTCCGGCATCGCGCCCACCGTCCTCGGCAAGATTTTCGAGCCCTTCTTCACCACGAAGGAAGTCGGCAGGGGCACCGGCCTCGGCCTCTCCACGGTTTACGGCATCGTCAAGCAGTCGGGCGGCTTCATCTTCGCGGATTCGAAGGTGGGCGAGGGCACCCGCTTCGTCATCTACCTTCCCGTTCACCGCGTGGAATCGGAAGTCGGAAAGACACCCGTTGGCGCTAAGCCCAAAGCCCACGAGCTTTGGGGCACCGGCACCGTCCTCCTGGTCGAGGACGAGCCGATGGTCCGCGCCGTCGCCGAGCGGGCGCTCAGCCGCCACGGCTATAAGGTGCTCACCGCCAACAATGGCGAGGAGGCGCTCGAAGTGCTCGGCCGCGGCGAAGAGATCGCGCTGCTCATCAGCGACGTCGTGATGCCGGGGATGGATGGGCCCGCGATGGTCGAGGAAGCGCGCAAGTCGCGGCCCGAGCTGCCGATCCTGTTCATGTCCGGCTATGCCGAGGAACAGCTCAGGAAGTCGATCGACCTCGACAAGGTCGCCTTCCTTCCCAAGCCTTTCTCGGTGCAGGAGCTCGCGGAAGCAGCTCGTCGCGCAATCGAAACAAAATAAAGCTTGCCCAGCAATTTCAACACGATATTTCCGCGCTGATGTCGGGGCGTTCCATCCTGGTTGTTGAAGACGAGCCGCTGATCGCGATGATGCTCGAAGACTTCCTGGAAACGCTCGGCCACAGCGTCCACGCCACCTGCGACAATGTCGAGGGCGCCATTGCCGAGACGGAGAAGGGCGGGTTCGACGTCGCGATCCTCGACGTCAATCTTGGCGGAGAGACCGCCTGGCCCGTCGCGCACGCGCTCCGCGACAAGCAAATCCCGTTCGTCATCGCCACCGGCGGCCACGTCGAGCCACCGCCGCCCGAGTTCAAGGACGTGCCGCTGATCGAAAAGCCCTACACGGTCGACAGGGTGACGCCGGCGCTCGAGGCGGCGCTGGCGCAGTAACTCCTCGCCGCGACGGAACCAGCCGCCGAATGGCGCGCTGATCGTGTGGGTGAAGCACGAGGGCCGGGCGATGGAAGACGACATTATCGTGATCCTCGACGCCAATCGCCTGATGGCGATTTCGACCGTGATGCCGAACGGCTGGCCGCAAGCGACTCTCGTCGGGTACGCAAACGAGGGCCTGCTGATCTACTTCATCGTCTCGCGAGCAGGGCAGAAGTTCGCGAACATCCAGCGCGACCCGCGCGTGGCGATCGCGATCAGCCGCGACTACGAAGAGCCGAGCGAAATCAGGGAATTGTCAATCGCAGCGGAGGCGTCAGAAGTTACGGATCCGAAGCAGCGCGAACATGCCATCGATCTGCTTCTGGAGCGCCGCCCGTCGATGAAGAAGCTGGACAGGCCGAATTCCGCGACAGCGGCGGTGATGCGCGCGGCCCTTCGGATCGTGACGATCTCCGACTACACCAAAGGCTTCGGCCACGCCGACATGGTGACGCTTGGACCCGCCGGCATCATCGACATGCAAGCTGCGCGGCCCGACGATTGGGGTTTCACGCCCACGACCGAGCCGCGCGGAGATGCCGGCCACTAATAATTGGTGGCGGTGTTGTTGACCTCGTTCATGCCGGTCGCGTTCATGTCGTTGGCCATCGCGTTGGCGCTGTAGTTGGTATCGTTGGCCGCATAATTTTCGGCGGAGTAGTTCTCGGCGCTCTCGTTGTAGGTGGCGCCTTCGTTGTACGCCGTCTCGTTATTGTAATTGTTGCCGTAGCCGCACGCTGCGAGCCCGAGGGCAAGCACGCCCGTCGCCACATGGAGCGGTTTCATCGCATTTCCTCCGTTGAGGCGTGTCAATGTCCGCCGCGCGAGGGAGTTCCGAAAAAGTCCCGATGTTCTCCTCTTGTTCTACGAGAACAAATAGGATACGAAACATTCTTTACCGGCGGGCTCGGCCGTCTACGATTGGTCTTGAACGGAGGCAGGGGACATGGCAGCGCAGTTGAAGGTTATCGCTAGCGGATTGGAAGTACCCGGAATGGATCGTCAGAAGGCCCTCGAGGCGGCACTCGCGCAAATCGACCGCGCGTTCGGCAAGGGCTCGGCGATGAAGCTGGGCAGCCGCGAGAAAATGGAGATCGAGACGATTTCCACGGGGAGCCTCGGGCTCGACATCGCTCTTGGCGTCGGCGGGCTTCCGCGCGGCCGGATCGTCGAGATCTACGGGCCGGAAAGCTCGGGCAAGACGACTCTCGCGCTGCACGCGATTGCTGAAGCGCAGAAGGTCGGCGGCACCGCCGCCTTCGTCGATGCCGAGCACGCGCTCGATCCCATCTACGCGAAGAAGCTCGGGGTCGATATCGACGAGCTGATCGTGTCGCAGCCGGACACCGGCGAGCAGGCGCTCGAGATCGTCGACACATTGGTGCGCTCCAACGCCATCGACGTGCTGGTGGTGGACTCGGTCGCGGCCCTGGTGCCGCGCGCGGAAATCGAAGGCGAGATGGGCGACAGCCATGTCGGTCTTCAGGCGCGCCTGATGAGCCAGGCGCTGCGCAAGCTCACTGGATCGATCAGCCGCTCGCGCTGCCTCGTCATCTTCATCAACCAGGTGCGGATGAAGATCGGCGTCATGTACGGCAATCCGGAGACGACGACCGGCGGAAACGCGCTGAAATTCTACGCGTCGGTCCGCCTCGACATCCGTCGCACCGGCCAGATCAAGGACCGCGACGACATCGTCGGCAACGCGACCCGCGTGAAGGTCGTCAAGAACAAGGTCGCGCCGCCGTTCAAGCAGGTCGAGTTCGACATCATGTACGGCCAGGGCGTGTCCAAGGTCGGCGAAATCCTCGATCTCGGCGTGAAGGCCGGGCTGGTCGAGAAGTCGGGCGCCTGGTTCAGCTATGACAGCGTCCGCATCGGCCAGGGCCGCGAGAACGCGAAGGTCTATCTCCAGGAAAATCCCGACGTCGCCCAGCGGCTCGAGAACGCTATCCGCGGCCGCACGGAAGAGGTCGGCGAAGCGATGATGACGGGTCCTGACAGCGACGACGGCGACGTCGCGGCCGAGTAGGGCGAATTAAAACTCCGGGGGCGGTTCGACCGCCTCCGGAGGAATTTCCTCTTGGCGGATCGGTCCCGCGAAAAGCCGCTTCGGCTCAGTGAGCAGGACGACGACGAGAGCGCTGACCCCACAGCTTGCGATGCCCCACAGGAAGGGTTCGGCCGTTCCATCGAACGCACGGCCGATCGCAAATCCGATCACCGCTCCACCGATGGTGCCGACGACTCCCTGAACGGACGAGGCCGTGCCAGCGATCTCGCTCATATGCTCCATCGCAAGCGTGAATAGGTTTGATGAAGCGAACGCGAAACTGGTCATCGTCAGCGCCTGAAGCACAACGAAAACGCGCAAGCTTTCCCAACCGGCCGCCGCAATTCCGGCGTGGATCAAAGTAACGAGCGCGAAGACAGCAATGCCGCTGTGGCCGACGCGCCTGAGACCGAAGCGCTCGACGATCCGTGAGTTTGCCCAAGAAGCAAGCGCCATCGGCGCCGCGACGGCAGCGAAAACCAGTCCGATCGCACCCGGCGCTCGAAAGGCTTCGCCGACGATTTGCTGAATGGAGGCGATGTAGGCGGTGAGGCCGCCGAAGGCGAGCGTCATCGCCAGCGTATATCCGCGCGACTGCGGTTCCTTGATCGTGGCCCACGCCGCAGCGGCGATGTCGCGCCACTTCAGCGTCCGGCGATGCTCGGGGTGCAAGGTTTCGGGGAGCCGGAGCATCGACCAGCCGAGCATCAGCAGCCCGTAAGCCGCGAGCACGACGAAGATGGCCTCCCAGGGCGCAGCGAGCAGGATCGCCTGGCCGATGCTCGGTGCGAGCACGGGCATTACCATGAACACCATGAAGGTGAGGCTCATCACCCGCGCCATCGCCTCGCCTTCGAACATGTCGCGGACCATGGCGACGACCAAAGTCCGCGTTACGGCGGCGGACGCGCCCTGGAGCGTTCTCGCGGCGATCAGCATCTCGAAACTTGTGGCCAACGCGCACACCAGCGCGAATACGGCGTAGAAAGAGACACCGATCGCCAGGATCGGCCGCCGGCCGAACCGGTCGGCAAGTGGTCCCCAGAACAGCTGTGTCGAGCCGAATCCCAGGAAATAGGCGATGACGACGAGCTGGGTGTCGTTCGCATTGGCGACGTGGAGCTGATGCCCGATTTCCGGAAGCGCCGGGATCATGGCGTCGATGGCGAAGGAATTGAGCGCCATCAGCGCCGCGAGCATCCCGACCGTCTCTTTCGGTCCGAGCGGTTGCCGGGCTTTTCCAGCCCGGCTCGAGGATGCAGCGCGATTCATCCGCGGGTGCTGGCCCAACGCTCCTCTCCGTGCAAGAAGCGCGAAGTCAGAGCGGGGAAAATCATGGGCTCAATTCACCTCCATCGTCGTCATTTTCTTGGCGCGACCGGCGCGCTTGCGGCCGTGCTGCCCTTTGCGCGGCTATATGCGCAGGCCGCTGCCGAGCTTCCGAAAATCCCGATTCCACCCCCGATCACGAGCGAGGAACGCCTTGCCCGTATCGCCAAGGCGCGGGGCCTAATGGCCAAGAGCGGAATCGGCGCGATCATTGTCGAATCGGGCCCGAGCCTCGACTATTTCACCGGGGTGCAGTGGTGGCGGTCCGAGCGCCTGACGGCGGCCGTCATTCCAGCAGTTGGCGAGCCGATCATCGTCACTCCGTTTTTCGAGAAGCCGTCGGTCGCCGAATCGCTGTCGATCCCGGCGGAAATTCGCACATGGAACGAGGATGAGGAGCCGCTGAAGCTCGTCGCCGATTTCCTCCGCGAGCGCGGAGTCGCAGCGCAGCCGGTCGGCTTCGAGGAGACAGACCGCTATTTCATTCTCGATCGGTTGAAGCAGCAATTGCCGTCCGTCCAGGTGGTGAGCGGCAATCCGGTGGTTCGCGGTTGCCGGATGATCAAGTCGGCGCACGAACTGGCGCTGATGCAGGCGGCGAACGACATCATGCTCGCTTCCCTTCGTCACGCGGCGGCGAACACCCGCGAGGGCATGACGCCGGAGCAAATCGACGCCTTTATCGCAGCTGCGCAAAAGGCGCTCGGCGGGAGCTATGACGGCGGTCTCATCCTGCTCGGAGAGTCGTCGGCCTATCCGCACGGCAGCCACAAGCCGCAGATCGTCAAGCGGGGCGAGATCATCCTGATGGACTGCACCTGCTCGGTGCACGGTTATCAGGCCGACATCACGCGCACCTATGTTTTCGGGAACGACCCGACGGCGGATCAACGCAAGCTGTGGGACCAGGTCCATCGCGGGCAGCAGATCGCAATCGAAGCCGCGAAGCCCGGCGTGCCAGCAGGCGCCGTGGATGACGCCGTGCGCCGCGTCTACGAAAGCTGGGGCTTTGGCCCGGGATACCGGCTTCCCGGCCTTTCACATCGGACAGGCCACGGTATCGGCATGGAGGTCCACGAGCCGGTGTATCTCGTGCACGGCGAGACGACGCCGCTGGCACCGGGAATGTGCTTCTCCGACGAGCCCGGGCTCTACATTCCCGGCAAGTTCGGCGTACGGATCGAGGACTGCTGGCACATGACCGAAGCCGGCCCGAAATTCTTCACGAACCCGCCGCCGTCGATCGACAAGCCCTTCGGCTAGAAGGGCTCGTCTCCGGGCTTGGGCGGCGGCCGATGTGACGGTGCGTGCGCCGGCTCGATGTCGGCAGGCTCGATCGGGTCGAGCGTGCCTTCCCATTTCGCGACCACGACCGACGCCACTGCGTTGCCGACCACGTTCGTTCCCGACCGTCCCATGTCCAGGAAATGGTCGACCGCGAGGATCAGCAGCAGGCCCGCCTCGGGGATGTTGAACATGGACATGGTCGCCGCGATGACGACAAGGCTGGCGCGCGGAACTCCGGCCATACCCTTCGACGTGACCATCAGCACGAGCAGCATCGTCACCTGCTCGCCGAGGCTCAGATGCAGCCCGTACGCCTGCGCGATGAAGATCGACGCGAAGGTCATGTACATCATCGAGCCGTCGAGATTGAACGAATAGCCGAGCGGAAGGACGAAGCTGGCTATGCGCGGTGGGACGCCGAAGCGGTCGAGCGCCTCGAGCGTGCGCGGATAAGCCGCCTCTGAAGAAGCGGTGGAGAAAGCGAGGACCACCGGGTCGCGGATGTAGCGGACGAGGTGACGCGTCCGCGGCCCGACGATGACGAACGCAGCACCGATCAACAGCAACCAGAGGCTGATAAGCCCGACGTAGAAACTGCCGACGAATTTGCCGAGCGTGGCGATGATCTCCGGCCCCTGCTCGGCGAGCGCGCTGGTCACGGCGGTGAACACGGCGATCGGCGCGAAACGCATCACATAATCGGTGATCTGGAGCATCACGTGCACCAGCGATTCGATCCCGCTGACGAGGGGCTTCCCCTTTTCGCCGATGGCCGTGAGGGCGACGCCGAAGAAGATCGAGAAGACGACGATCGGCAGGATTTCGTTCTTGCTCATCGCTTCGAAGATCGACGCGGGGACGACGTGGGTGACGAAATCGTTGAGGTTGAACCCGCTGGTCTCGACACCGCTGGCCGCCGTGGCTGGTGGAATCGGCAAGTTTAGGCCCACCCCCGGGGCGAAAAGGTGGACAAGGATGAGGCCAAGCGTCAGCGACACCAGGCTGGCGCCGATGAACCACACCAGCGAGCGCACCCCAACACGGCCGAGCGCGGCGACGTCGCCCATATGGGCAATGCCCGCGACTAGCGTCGAGAAGACGAGCGGCGCGATGATCATCTTGATCAGCCGCAGGAACAACGTCGTGACGATGCTCAGATAATCGGCGATTTCCTTGAGACGGGTAGTGCTTTGGGGCGTGCCGTCGTCCATCAGCGCATTGATGGCCCAGCCGGCGATGATGCCGAGGACGAGCGCGATGAGGATGTAGCGGGTGAGACGTTTGGCCACGCAATTCTCCGGGAGGTTTCGTGGGACACAAGCTGGCGACTTGCCGTTCGTCAAGCTTCACAGGCGCCGGCGCTGTGGCTAGGGCGCAGCCATGAGTGTGAGTCCTGGCGACGAGATCGTCGATTTCGGGCGGTGCATCCTCCACGACGAGGCGCGGGGACTGGACGCCCTCGCGGATTGTCTCGGCGCGGAGTTCACTCGCGCGATCGAGCTGATCCTCGCCTCGACCGGCAAAGTGATAGTCGGCGGGCTCGGCAAGTCCGGCCATATCGCCCGCAAGATCGCCGCAACCTTCGCTTCGACGGGCACCACCGCGACCTTCCTCCACCTGGCCGAAGCAATGCACGGCGATCTCGGCATTGCCTCCAAGGGCGATGTAGCGGTGCTGATCTCGCTATCGGGAAAGACGGCGGAGCTCGAGCCGGTCATCGACCATTTCGAGGCAGTTCAAATCCCGATCATCGCGATCACCGGAAATGCGCAATCGCCGCTCGGCCGGGCCGCGGCGGCGCCGTTGATCCTCCCGCATTGGCCGGAAGTGGGCCCCGAAGCCGTCGCTCCGACGACCTCGACGACTATGAGCCTCGCGCTTGGCGACGCGCTCGCGATGACGGTCATGCGGCAGAAGGGTTTCACCCGCACGGATTTCGGCCGGCTCCATCCCGGCGGCACGCTCGGCGCGAGGCTCAAGCCCGTCTCCCGGCTGATGCATTCCGGCGATGAGCTTCCGCTGATCCGCGATGGCGCATCGATGCACGACGCTGTCGTGACGATGAGCGAAAAAAGGCTCGGCGTGGTCGGCGTCACCGATGCGGGCGGGCATCTCGTCGGCGTGATTACCGACGGCGACCTCCGGCGGAACATCGAGCGCGGCCTCGACCATACGGCGGCGGAGTTCATGACCAAGGGTCCGAAGACCGTCGCCGCCGATGCGCTCGTGGGCGATGCGATCGCTCTTTTCGAAGAATATAAGATCACGTCGCTGTTCGTCGTCGATGGAGATGGCGGCGACCGTCCTGTCGGCCTGCTCCACATCCACGACTGCCCCACAGCGCGATGAACACGGTCATCCTGATCCCCGCGCGCTACGCGTCGACGCGCTATCCCGGGAAGCCGCTGGTCGGCCTCAAGGGTGCGTCGGGAATTTCGAAGCCGCTCATCCACCGCAGCGTCGAGGCGGCGCGGCGGGTTTCGGGCGTCAGCGGCGTCTATGTCGTAACCGACGACGAGCGGATCGCGGAGTCCTGCCGCGAGGCGCAGGTTGGCGTTCTGATGACCTCGCCGGAATGCCGCAACGGGACGGAGCGCTGCGCGGAGGCGCTCACGCAGCTCCACGACCCGGATCTCGTCATCAATTTCCAGGGTGACGCGCTGCTGACTCCTTCCTATTTCGTCGAAGCGCTAGTCGACCGCATGAAGCGTGGCGATGCCGACGTGGCGACTCCGGCGATGCGGCTGAAGAGCTCGGAAGTGCGCATTTTGCAGGCGGAAGAAGCGGCAGGGCGCGTCGGTGGAACCACCGTGGTGACCGATAATGCCGGCCGCGCTCTTTATTTTTCCAAGCGGCTGATCCCGCACCTTCCGGAGCGGGCGCTCAGCGGAGACATGTCGCCGGTCCGGCTGCACGTCGGTGTCTATGCGTACAGGCCAGCGGCGCTGAAGGCCTACGTGGAGACGGCTCCGGCGGAGCTGGAGCAGCTGGAGGGCCTGGAGCAGCTGCGTTTCCTGGTCGCCGGTATCCCGGTTGCGATCGTCGATGTCGAGCCGCCCGAGTTCGCGCTTCGCGAGCTCAACAATCCCGAAGACGTCGGTCCAATCGAGGAGGCGCTCGCCCGCGCGGGACTCGAATGACGCTGGACGATGTCGAGCAACAGTATCGGGTCATCCTGTGCGACATCTGGGGCTGCATCCATGACGGCCTGCAGCTCTACCCCGGAGCCGAAGCGCGGCTTCGGCGATGGCGAGCCGAAGCCCGGACGATCATCCTCATCACCAATGCCCCGCGAACGGCGGAAGCGGTCGCCGCGCAGTTGGTGCATCTCGGGCTCAAACCGGCACTGTGGAATGGAATTGCGACCAGCGGCGACGCAGGGATCGAGCGGCTGAAACTCTGCCAAAAGCCAGTCGGCTTCATCGGAACGCGGGGCGACCGCGCGATCCTGGAGGGAAGGGGCGTGCGGATCGCCGAAGGCGACGATTTCGACGACCTCGCCTGTGCCGGGCTCGACGAAACGCGGCGTTCGGTCGCCGACTATCGGCCGCAGATCGAACCGCTGGCCGGCCGCGGTGTGCTGATGCACTGCCTCAATCCCGACCGCCTGGTAATCCGGGGTGGAGTTCCCGAGCCTTGCGCAGGGGCGATCGCGGACCTGTATCTCGAGCTTGGCGGCGAAGTCGAATATTACGGCAAGCCCTATCCCGCCATCTATCGCCACGCGATGAAGCTGGCGGGCGATCCTGAGCCGGGCGACGTCCTTGCGATCGGGGATGGACTCAACACCGACATTCTCGGCGCTGCGCGAATGGGCTTTGCGTGTGCCTATGTCACCGGGGGCATTTCGCAAGGCGAGGGCGTCCCCGCCCAATTCAGCATCGAAAACGGGCTTGGCGACTGGCGGCCCGTAGCGGTTGTGGATTCACTCGCTTAAATTGAGAGGATGAAGCCGACGGTCTTCATCCAGGCGAACGAGCGCCAGTATCTGGGCGCGAAGGTCTCCGCCCACAGCTACAAGCGCAATGCGCGCGACCTGGATAGCTTCGACGTCAGGATCCTCGATGCGCGCGATTTTCCGCGGCTTGGTGACGCCAGCCAGACCTATTTGCGCGGCGGCGAAGTGACTCGCTGGGACCCGAACGACCTGCAGAGTTTCACGCCGCTGCGGTTCTACCCGCCGCAGGCGATGGGGTTCGAGGGGATTGCGGTCGTCACAGACCCGGACGTGTTCGCGGTCGGCGATATCGGCGAGCTGTTCGCGCGTGACCGGCAGGGAAAGGCGATCCTCGGTGTAGAGCGCCCCGGCAACAAGATGCGGCCCTTCTATATCGCGTCATCGGTCATGCTTCTCGACTGCTCGAAGCTGAAGCACTGGCGGTTCGACGAGGATCTGGACGGGCTGTTCGGCCGCAAGTTCGATTATTTCGACTGGGTCCACCTGGCGCGGGAGGACCCGGCGACGATCGGCATCCTGGAGCCGGAATGGAACGACTTCGATCGGCTTACGGCAGAGACGAAACTTCTTCATACGACGAAGCGCCGAACGCAGCCTTGGAAGACCGGACTGCCGATCGACTTCACGGTGAAGGTGCGGACGCCGGGCCAGGCCTTGGCGCGGCTCTGGCCGTGGTACCGCCGTCACCCCGATCCAAACCAGGAGGCCCTGGTCTTCTCGCTTCTCGCCGAACTGCTCGATTCCGGGGAGGTGACCAGGGATGAACTCGCTGGGGAGATGGCTGCGAACCACATTCGCCGCGATGCGCCGCAACTGATCGACCGCTATCGCGGCTGGGACCTTCGGCTGGCGCTCGCCGCCTAATCCAGGAGCTTGCGAACCGCGGCAACGGCCTCGTCGAGCGGATCGGGGTCGAGCCTGCCCGCGATCGGCTCGTCGACG
>DATMHP010000010.1:0-14064 GCA_035554875.1 Sphingomicrobium sp. | reverse complement strand
GCTGGAATCCGACCTTGAAGGCCCCGGTTCCATGCCCCGCCCAGCTCATTCCGAGCGAGCGGGGGTGGTCGAGGAAGAGCCGGTCGACGATTCCGTTCGCTTGCCGCTGCTGCCTGCCTTGCTTCGTTGCCGACATCGTTCTTCCCCGAAAAAGGGTGGCGACCCCGACAGGATTCGAACCTGTGGCCCTCAGATTAGGAATCTGATGCTCTATCCTGCTGAGCTACGGGGTCGGCCTGCGCCCCGAATAGGGACGGCGCGGCCTTTCTTCAATTGACTTGGTTGGGCGGCACGACCGGAAGCGGGAGCGGAGCGACGGGAATGCCCTCTTCGATAAGTGACTTCGCTTCGGCCGGCGTGGCGCTTCCGTGCACCGCCCGAGCTTCGACTTCGCCGAGGTGAATCGAGCGCGCCTCTTCGGCAAACCGCTCGCCCACCCACTCGGAATCCTTGAGGAGTTTCGCCTGAAGCGCTGCGAGTTGCTCGAATGGCGGCGCCGGCGACTTTGCCGGGACCCGCGGCGCCATCGGAGCTTTCTCCACGTTCGCCGACCGGCAGACCGGGCATTGAACGAGGCCGCGCACCTTCTGATCCTCATAATCGGCACCGGACTGGAACCAGGCTTCGAAGACGTCGCCGCTGTCGAGGCATTTGAGATCGAAGACGATCATCGCGTGACCGCCTCCGCGACACGCCTGCGATGGCGGATCGCCGGGATACGGCTGCGGACTTCGTCGACCTTGCCGACGTCAATCTCTCCGAAAGCGACACCCACGCGCTCGTCCATGTCGAGCAATATCGTTCCCCAGGGATCGACGATCAAGGAATGGCCATAGGTCTCGCGCCCGTCCTCGTGGCGGCCGCACTGGGCCGCGGCGACCACGAACACGCCGGCCTCGATGGCGCGGGCCCGCAGCAGGATCTCCCAATGGGCTTTGCCGGTCGGAACGGTGAAGGCCGCCGGTACCGACACAACCTGAGCTCCTGCATCGGTAAGACTTTGGAAAAGGGCGGGAAAGCGCAGGTCGTAACAGATTGTCAGCCCCAGCTTTCCGACCGGAGTGCCGTCAATGACGACCGCTTCCGCGCCGCCGCAATAGACGTTGGATTCGCGCCAGCTTTCGCCGGTCGGCAAGTCGACGTCGAAGAGGTGGATCTTGTCGTAAGAGGCGCGGATCTCCCCGTCGGAATCGATCACGAAACCGCGGTTGGCAAACTTCTCATCCTCCGCCGTCACGGCGAGCGAGCCCAGATGCATCCAGATGCCGTTGCGCTTCGCAGCGTCGCGGCACGCAGCGAGAACCCGGTCCTGGTCCGCGCTCGTCACATTCCGCCGCGCACGCTCGGCATCCCGGTCGAGAAGACCCGACATTTCCGGGGTGAACAGCATATCCGCGCCGCCATGCGCAGCCTGCTCGATCGCTTCAACCAGAGCCTCGGCGTTGGCAACGGGATCGACGCCGGTCCGCGACTGGAAGATCGCGATTCGCGTCACAGCAGGGCGTCCAGCTTGCCATCGCGTTCGAGCGCGAAGAGGTCGTTGCAGCCGCCGACGTGGAAACCATCGATGAAAATCTGCGGCACGGTCGTCCGGCCGTTCGCGCGCTGGATCATCTCCTCGCGCTTCGCTCCGCCGCCGTCGATCACATATTCCTCGATCGTGACACCCTTGGCCTGCAACAGCCCGCGCGCCCGCACGCAGAACCCGCACCACGTCTTGCTGTACATCTCAACCTTGGCCACGACGACTCCGCCTACACATCGATATGCATCGGCCGGATTACGCGCGCCCAGCTGATCAGGTCCACCCGCTCGGCCCCTGCCCGCTTTAACACCCGCGCGCAGGCGTTGGCGGTGCTGCCGGTTGTCAGCACGTCGTCGATCAGGATCACGGTCCGCCCATGAAGCTGCATCGTCGAGCGAAACGCCCCGGCAACGGTCCGGCGACGCTGGCGCATGCCCATGCCCTTGAGCGGCGGCGTGGCGCGCGTTCTTTTCAAAGCACCGACCGCGACCGGTAATCCGGTTCGCCGCGACAGGTCCCGGGCGACGATCGCCGACTGGTTGAAACCGCGGCTCCACAAGCGTCGCCGATGCAGCGGCACAGGCACGAGCAAGGTGTCCCGAGGCAATTCCCCGAACAACGGCCGCATGTAGCGCGACATGGTCCGGGCGAGCGCGGTCTTTCGCCCATATTTCAGCCGAAGCGCGATCGAGCGACTGATGTCGTCATAAGCGACCGCGGCGCGGATCCGGTCGAGCCTTGGCGGCTGGGCAAGGCAGGCGCCGCAGGTCTCTGCTTCCGTCCCCTTCAGCGGAAGCCCGCAGCGCGTGCATCCGCCCTGCAGGAATTCGAGCTTTCGCCAGCAGTCGGTGCAGAAGCTGTCGATATCCTCGACGATTGCTCCGCAGCCACCACAGCGCGGCGGGAGCGCGAAATCGAGGACGGAACGGAACAGCCGCGATCCGGCTTGCCTGGCCTTCATCGCTTCCCTTGTCGCGCAGGCCCGGCCAGCGCACAAGCGCCGCGTGACCGGCGAACTCTTCGACATGGACCTGCGGCGCTTGCGGCGCGACCGTGCCTTTCGGACGGGCGCGGCGCTGTTCCTTTACGAGCGCGTTTTCGAGGACATTCTCGAACGGCTGGAAGGCATCAGCCGGAGCTTTTCCTCGGCACTTCTCATCGGCTCTCCGGATCCGGAATGGCCCAGCCGCCTTTCGCAGACCGTCAAGCACGTGACCGTCCTCGACCCCGGCTTCGCGTTCGCATTGGCGGCCGGCGGTGCCGAGGCGATCGAGGACAAGCTCGATCTGGAGCCGGGCAACTTCGACCTCATCGTCGCAATCGGAACTCTGGACAGCGTCAACGACCTGCCGGGCGCCCTCCTGCGCCTTCGCTTCCTGCTGAAGCCGGACTCGCTGCTGATCGGCGCGATGTCGGGCGGCGACACGCTTCCACGGCTGAGGCAGGCGATGCGCGCCGCGGATGCCGTCGCGGGCACTGCGAGCCCGCACGTCCACCCACGGATCGAGCCCGCAGCGCTCGCCCAGCTGCTCGGTTCAGCGGGCTTCGCAATGCCGGTCGTCGACGTCGATCGGGTGTCGGTCGCTTATCGCAGCATTGGTCAGCTGGTGGCGGACCTACGCGCCATGGGCACGACGAACATCCTTAGAAGCCGGTCGCAGAAACCGCTGACGCGTGCCGCTTTGGCTGCGGCTGAGCGCGATTTCGGACCTGAGTCCCGCGAGCGAACCACAGAGACATTCGAGCTGCTCCATTTCGCGGCCTGGGCGCCTGCCGAGCCGCCCCACGCAGGAAATGGATGAGCGTCCGTTAACCTCGTCCCGCGCAGAGATTGTTAACCTGCCGTCACTATTCGTGCCGGAGTGGACGTGGACCAGAGGAGGGTGGCGTGATCGCTATCCGACGATATTTGCTTATGCTGCTCGCTAGCCAGCGAGGGGCGACGGCAATCGAATACGGACTGATCGCGGCGCTCATCGTCGTCGCGATTATGGGCGCATTGTCGAGCCTCGGCGGCGGCGTCGGCGGCATGTGGACCGACCTCGGGACCAACATTGATTCCGCCATGTAGCTCAGCTGCGGCGTTCTCCGTAGACAACGACCTTGAGCTTCTGGCCCGGCCTTAACTGCGTGTTTGGCGCGAGGCCGTTGAGAGCCAAAAAGCGGTCCACCTGAAAATTGCGATAGGCCATGCGCTGGCTGAGCGACTGGATCGTATCGCCAGGTTTCACCGTCACGACATCGATGATGCGCGGGCGAATGGCCGACGCTTCAGCGGGCGTAATTTTGCGGATCGAGCTGATCATCGACGCGAAGGGACCGAATCCCGATCCGGCCGACGTCAGCATCACGAAATTGTAAATTGTGTCCGGCGCCCACTGGTAGGCGACGACCGCGACGTCGACCGGCCCCGACCCGGAGTTTGCTCGTGTCACCGTATAGGCGGCCGGAATACCGTTGATGACGGTCCTCCGCGGCGGAGGCACGGCAAGGCGCTGGTTTCCCGCGAGCGCCTGCAACACGGCGCCGATGTAATTTTCGAGGGTTCCGCGATAGCGTCCACCGCTGAACTCCGCCTCTCCCGCGGACCCTGAAATCGAAACCGCATCGGTTCCGTTGTCCATAAGATATCCAACCGGTACGGTGAACTGTATCCTCAGGTCCGGATGCGTGAAGGTGCGGCCGTCGATCACCCCCTGCGCGGGATCGTCGTCGACGAAGGCTCCGTCGAGCTGCGCTAGGAAGCGATCGCGATTGACAAGACCGGTACCGAGCCGGCCGGTCGCGCGGGCTTCGGTGAGTTCGCGCTGCATCCGGTTCTCGCTCAGCGGGTGGGTGCTCGCCCATTCCGGCAGCTTGCGGCTGTCGTTCCCCTGGATCCTCGCCTGGAGCGCGGAGTTGCGGGTCAGCGCGGCGAGAATTTCAGCTGCTCCGGACGGATCATAGCCGGCGGCAATCATGTAACGCATGCCGAGTGTGTCGGCCTGATACTCCTGCTCCCGGGAAAATTTCAGCGTCTGGAGCTTTGCGGTGAGCAGGCCGCGGGTCGCGACCGCATTGCCGATATTGCCGCCGAAAATTCCGCCGAGCAGGATCCACGGCAATTGCCGCCACACAGCCTGGTTCTCCGCCCGCTCCCGCTGCTGGGCATGACCCGCGGCGACGTGGCCGGTCTCGTGGCCGAGCACGAAGGCGAGCTCCGCCTCGTCATCCATGAGGGTCAGGAGCTGGCGAGTGACGTAAATATAGCCGCCAGGCACCGAGAAGGCGTTCTCGACGGCGGAATTGAGCAGAGTGAAACGATAAGCGGCGCCGGGGTTCGCGATCCCCGAAAAGGCCGCGACCTTGTGCCCGATTTCATCGACATAGGCGGCGCGCTGGCCGCTCTCGGCCCCGCCATATTGCTGGACGATCTCGGCATTGTCCTTCTGCGCTTCGGCGACGAGGCGCGGATCCAGGCTTCGCGGCGCATATTGCGCGGGCACGGCGGTGCCGGACATGGCCACCGCGGTAGCCGACAAGAACAGCAGCGCTTTACGCATCGCTCTCCTCTCTCGTTTTCGGAAAAATGACGCTGCGGATTTGAACGAGAGATGAGCGGCGGCAGTTCCTGACGCGCTCAACCGATGGCTAGGAACTTCGCCCTGCGCTGTTCGAGCAATTGCTTCGGCTTCATCGCCGAGCAGCCCTTCAGCTCCTCGACCAGCGCCGCCTTGAGGTTCGCGATTGCTTCCTGCGGATCGCGCTGAGCGCCGCCGACTGGCTCCGGAACAATACGATCCACGACGCCGAGCGCCTGGAGATCGTTGGCCGTGATCCGCATCGCTTCCGCGGCATCCGCCGCCTTATCGGCGGTCCGCCACAGGATCGACGCGCAACCTTCGGGCGAAATCACCGAATAGATGGCATGCTCGAACATCAGCACGCGGTTTGCGGTCGCGATAGCGACGGCGCCGCCCGAACCGCCCTCGCCGACGATCGCCGCGACGATGGGGACCTTGAGATCGAGGCATTCCTCGGTCGAACGCGCGATCGCTTCCGCCTGCCCACGCTCCTCCGCCTCCACGCCCGGGAAGGCGCCTGGGGTGTCGACCAGCGTGACCACCGGCAGGCCGAAACGGTCTGCCAGACGCATCAGGCGGATCGCCTTGCGATAGCCTTCCGGCTTCGCCATCCCGAAATTGTGCCGGAGGCGCGAGGCGGTGTCCTCGCCCTTCTCATGCCCGATCAGCATCACCTTGCGGCCATCGATCATCGCGAAACCGCCGATGATCGCCGGATCTTCGGCGTAGGCGCGATCTCCGGCGAGCGGGATGAACTCATCGGTCAGCGCCGCGACATAGTCCTTGAAGTGCGGCCGCTCGGGATGGCGGGCGACCTGCGCCTTCTGCCACGGCGACAGCTTGGAATAGGTGTCGGTAAGGAGCTTGCCGGCCTTGGCTTCGAGCTTGTCGACCTCCGACTGGATGTCGATCTCGCCGCTGTCCGCCGTTTCCTTGAGCTCGCGAACGCGCGCTTCCAGCTCAGCGATCGGCTTTTCGAAATCGAGATACGTCAACATCTGGAGCCGCGCCTAAGCTGCACTGGAGGGAGCGTCAACGACCGCGGTCGGCGAGAGGGTGCCGCTCGTTCACCAGCTGGACGAGACGCGCGGCGTCGACGTGCGTGTAAATTTGCGTCGTCGCGATGTCCGCATGCCCGAGCAGCGCCTGCAGCACGCGAAGGTCGGCGCCGCCCGAAAGCAGGTGCGTCGCAAAAGCATGGCGGAGGACATGGGGGCTGATCCGCTCCGGCGCGATTCCCGCGTCCGCGGCCATCTCCCTAACCAGTTGGAAGAGACGCACCCGGCTCATGTGCTTCTTTCCACCCGGGAACAGCCAGGGGCCACCTGCCGGCACATTATCGAGCCAAGCCTTCACCGCAGTCTCCGCCCGGCTGGAGATCGGAACGAGCCGTTCCTTCGATCCCTTGCCGCGCAGGATGAGGAAGGGCTGGCCCGGGCGGACCGCGCCCCTCGGCAGCGAAATCACCTCGCTTGCTCGCAGCCCCGATCCGTAAAGCAGTTCGAGAAGCGCGAGATTGCGTTGGGCCAGCGGCTCTCCGCTCGCCGCCTTGTCCCCTGCGACCGCGAACATCGATTCGACGTCAGCCTCGCCGAGCACCCTTGGGAGCGGCCGCTGGAGCTTAGGCTGCGGCAAGGCCGATGAGGGGTCGTCCGCCCTGAGGCTATCGTCGACGAGGAAGCGATAGAATCGGCGGAGCGCCGACGACCGACGCGCCACCGTTGAGGCGGCAAGCGTTGCCCATTTCTGCCCGAGCTTGCCAAGCGCGTCGCGGTCGGCAGTCCCAAGTTCGCATCCAAGATCCTCCGACGCCTTCTCGAGGTCGTTGCGATAGGCCGCAAGCGTGTTCGGCGAAGCGCCCGCCTCGGCGGCGAGCATGTCGAGGAACCGGTCGACCAGCGCTCGGTCGGACTCGATCACGTTCGGGCCAGGGCCTCCGCGGCGATCATCCGGGCGAGAAATTGCTGACCGGTGTTCCTGAGGCCCATCACGATGTGGAAGACCTGTGCCGACGGGATGGATTCGAAATCCGGTCCCTGCAGACCGGTCCCCGCGAGCACGAGCACGGTCCCGCGCTGATTCCGCTTGGCGGCCGCATCGATCATCTGCGCCCATGGCGACGGACGCTCGATGTGCAGACGATAGCGCGAATTGAGCCGCGACGCAGTCCCGGCATCGAGCCGTCCGAGAGCGGCGAGGCCCGCGACGAGAAGTGCGCTCCGCTTCCGTCCCAGGCTCTTGTCGCGGCCGATGAAGTCGTTGACGCGGCTCGCGCTCAAATCGACTCCGCTTCCATCCGGCGCGCCGAGCGCCAGCATGGCCCAGCAGCGGTCGCCCTGCTCGTCGTCCATTCGAGCGACGGCGTTCGCCCAACGCGCGGCGTCGGAATCCAGCCCGGCTGCAAGCATCGACGCAATCAGGTCCGGAGCATCGTCCTCGAGATCGGCATTGGGTTCTATCCGGGCCGCGGCGGTCGCAAGCAAGGCGCGCGACGCTTCCTTCTGCACACGGCCATCGCCGAGTTTCCAGAGGCGCCGCATCGCCTCGAGCCGTGTTTCTTCGTCGCGACCGGCGAATGCCAATCGCAACTGCCACGAATCTGTGCCGCCAAGATCGTTAGGATCGGTCGCGTCGTAGATGTTCGAATAGAAGTCGACGAGCGCCTGCGAAGAGAAGACTCCGAGTCCGGCGGCGATCCGCGCGGACTGCAGCCTGTCTTCAAAGGAGACGAGCGGAGCGCGGGCATACCAGGCGCGAACCTGCGGCGACGCCGAATCCATGAGCCTCTTCGGCGGGCTCATGCCCGTGGCGGTTGCGAGGCCGTAGCGCCAGGAGGTCAGCCCCTGCACAGGCTCCCATTCAATCGTTGCCGCGGTTCCCGTATCGGCGGTCGCGCCAGCGACCTTCTGGGCCAGCGCCAGATCGATTCCACCGATCGTTCCGCGCCGGCGCGCTGATTCGATCTGAGCGGCAGCGGAATCCGGCTCTCCATTCAGGCCCGAGCAGATCGCCTGCACCAGCGGCAGGACTCGCGAATCGGCTTTTTGCATGCCGTCCGTAAGTGGGCACAATCCCAGGGGATCGGAGCTTGCGAGCGCACTCTGGACCGCGACCTGTGTCATCTTCGGCGTGAAGCGATCGGTGTCGACGCTGGCGACCATCATTTGCGCGGCGTCGGCTTCGCCCATCCGAAGCAACAGCCACGCGCGCTCCGCTGCCCAGTCGACCGGGTTCACGCCGCGCGGCGAATGCGCTTTCACGAGAAGCGCATCGCGAAGGCCGATGTGCGCCCAGCGCGACGCGATCGGCGTGTCCATCCGCCGCATCAGTGTCGACAGAAAAACGCCGTTCGCCTGGCCCCACGGATCGGTGCCGATCGGCATTTGCGCGCCATCGAGAGCGCCCGCAGTGAACGGGTCGCGGCGGGCAAAAGCCGGATATTCGACGGGCTTGGGCGGCGGCCCGCTTTCCGCCTGCTCCGCGGCTTCCGTGGTGTTCGTCTCGTCCTCGGGCAGCGCCTCGGTCTGCGCGGACGCAGGCTGCTGTGCCTGAGGCGCAGTCACAGGCGGAGTCGCGGACGGAGCCGTCGCGGCGCCGTTCTGGACCTGCGCCAGCGCGGGAATTGCGAGTGCGGTGGCGACGCTGCCGAGAAGCAGCAGCCGCTTAGTGGCCAGCCGCATTCGTTACGTCCACTTGGATCGAGCGCGACGGGACTTCACGCGCCTGGCTGGACAGAAACACGAGCGCTCCTGCGATGATGACAAGGATGATGATGAGGAAAAGTACGGCTCGCGACATCGGCCCTTCCGCTTTGATCCATGGAACACTGGGCTTTTGCCCGACCTGCGGGGGGAATGTATAGCCCTAGTCGATGAGTAAGCTCGGTGAGCAGCTCGACCGGCCGATCGTGCTCGTGGGCCTGATGGGCGCGGGCAAGTCGACGGTCGGCCGGCGGCTGGCCAAGCGGCTCCGCCTGCCCTTCGTCGACAGTGACGAAGCAATCGAGGACGCGGCCGGCCTTTCCGCGGGCGAATTGTTCGAGCGTTACGGCGACAAGGATTTCCGCGATGGCGAGCGGCGCCTCGTCGCCCGGCTGGTCGACGAAGGGAATATCCGGGTCATCGCGACGGGCGGCGGCGCCTACGTCGACCCGACCACGCGCAAGCTCCTGAACGAGCGGGCAATCACCGTCTGGCTCGATGCTCCAGTCGACATCCTCGCGGAGCGCACCGGGCGCAGGAACACGCGGCCGCTGCTGCGCGACGGAAGCCGGGCGACCACGTTAAAGCGGCTCGCCGAGGAACGGGGCCCGGCTTATTCGGAGGCCCATATCCGCATCAGGAGCGGTGAAGGGGCGCACCGCGACGTCGTGGAGTCGATCGTGATTGCGATCGAGGATTATTTGGGTTGCGGCGACGGCCCCGGCCCTTCCTCCGGCAGGGGTCCAGAGGCGAACGAGCGATCCTCGCCGGCGTGAAGGTCGCCGGTCTCGGCCTGCCGCTCCAGGCGTTCGCAGTCGCGCAGGCGGTATTCGCGCTCGACGCGCTCCACTTCGACCGGAGCGATTCCGCTCGCCCGTAGAGCGGCCTTGCCCATCACCACTGCACTTTCGAACAGCTCCCGCTCCGCGAGAGCGAGGTCCAGCCCGCGAAGCTTCATCAAATGCACACGGTCGAAGGCACGGATCATCACCGAAGCTTGCGGGAAAGCCTTGAGCACGGCCTTCACCGCCTCGCGGGTCATCTCGCCGCCTTCATTATCGTTGCAGAAGGCGATGACCTTGGCCGTTTCCGCGCCCGCTGATCGAAGCAGGTCGAGCCTCAGCCCGTCGCCGTAATAGACCTTGGTCCCGAATTCCTGCGCGGTTTCGATCATGGCCGGCGTCTTGTCGATGAGCGTGACGCCGATCCGCTTCGCCATCAGCATCTGCGCGACGGTCTGACCGAAACGGCCGTAGCCTACCACGATGGCGGAGGTTTCCGGCGAATTCTCCGGACCCTCCAGGCCGTCCGCGCCCCGCTCCTCGCGCCGCTCGAGCCAATCGGTGAGCCGCATCAGGAACGGCGTCGCTGCCATCGACAAGGTGACGATCGCTCCGAACAGCGACGCTGCCGCGGGAAGCACCAGGCCCGCCGCAGTCGCCTGCGCGAACAGGACGAACCCGAATTCGCCGGCCTGGCTCAGCAGCAGGCCGAGGCGGATACTCCGCGGCCAATTGTTGCCGAACAGGCGCGCCAGCCCCGCGATCAGGATCGCCTTGGTCACGATCACCGCCGCCGCGATGCCGATCACGAAGAACGGCCGCTCGGCGACGACGGTCAGGTCGAGCAGCATCCCGACGGAAAGGAAGAACAGGCCGAGCAGGATGGATCGGAACGGCTCGACGTCGGTCTCGATCTCGTTCCGGTAGGGCGATTCGGCGAGCATCACGCCGGCGATGAAGGCGCCGAGCGGCACCGAAAGGTGCAGCGCATGCATCACCGCCGCCGCGCCGATGACCGTGAACAGCCCGGCGACGACGAACAGTTCCCGCTCGCCGAGGCGGCCGACCAGCCGGAACAGGGGATGGAGGAGAACACGCCCGACAAGGACGAGGCCGATTATGGCGAGGACCGTATAGAGCGCGAGCGTCCAGCCGACTGGCGCGCTAGGATCCGGCGGCACCCGCGCCATCGCGGCGATGATCGTGATCATCGGCACGATCGCCAGGTCCTGGAACAGCAGGATCGAGAAAGCGCGCTCTCCCTGCGGCGTGTTCAGCTCGTTGTCCGCGCGCAGCATCGGAAGTACCTGCGCGGTCGACGACAAACCGAGTGGGAGACCGATCGCCAGCGCCGCCTCGGGTGACAGGCCGATCGTGAAGTGAAGGAGCACGCTGATCGCGAGGCCGCACAGCACGACCTGCGCCAGCCCCAGTCCGAAGATGTCATTCCGCAGTCGCCACAACCGCGCCGGCCGAAGCTCCAGGCCGACGATGAACAGCAGCAGGGCGATGCCGATTTCGCTGACGCTGGCCAGCTGCTCCGGATCGCGGATCAGGCGCAGCACCTGCGGCCCGATGAGCGCCCCCGCTACAATATAGCCCAGGGTGGCGCCGAGCTTAAGGCGGCGAAAGATGGTGACGAACAGCAGCGCCGCGCCGAGCATGACCGCGCCGCTTTCCAGCAGAGCGCTGGTCGTCTGCGCGGTTTCGGCTGCTACCGCCGCGGGGTTCACACGGCGGAATCCATGGCGCCGAGGAGCGCCCGGAGCGGGAGGAGAATCGCGCCGTGCCGGCCCGTCCGCGGCAGTGCCGGGGCGAGAGCCTCATAGCCGGGCCACTGCGGCGGTTCGTTACGCTCTCCGGACAACCATGCGGTGAGCTGGTCCAACGCCGTCTCGATCTCGTCGCGGGTTCGGCCTGGCGCCTGCTGCGCTACCAGCGCCGCCGAGGCCTGTCCGAAAGCGCAGGCGAGGACCGTTTGCGACAGCGCCTCGACGCGGCCGCCCTTCACCTGCACCTCCGAGAGAAGCGAGCTTCCGCAGGTCGGTGAGCGCCGTGCGGCCGAGCCGTCAACGCGCTCGAGCTGGTGCGCCTCGGGAAGCGCGGCCGCCAGCCGCAGGATTTCGGTCGTGTAGAGCGGCGCGTTCATTCCTTCCGCCAGGTGGTGCCGGAGGGCCCGTCTTCCAAGACGATTCCTTCGGCCTTCAGCTCGTCGCGGATGCGGTCGGCGGTGGCGAAATCGCGTTTCGTCTTGGCTTCCGCGCGCTCGGCGATCTTCTCTTCGATCGCAGCGTCGTCCGCCCCGCCGCGGAACCATTCGTCCGCGCTTTTCGTGAGCAGCCCAAGCAGCGCGGCGCTGGCCTTCAGCGTTGCTGGATCATCGATCGCCTGCAGCCGGGTCAGCGCCGCCGGCGTATTAAGATCGTCCGACAACGCTTCGATGACTTCCGCATCGATCTCGCCCGCCTCCGCATCGCCCGCCGCGCGATAGAGCTTGTCGAGGATCGCCTTCGATTGCTCGATCAGTGTCTCGGTCCACGGCAACGGCTGCCGGTACTGGGCCGACAGCAAGGCAAGCCGAAGCACTTCGCCATCCACCTTCTGGAGCAGCTCGGCGGGCGTGATGATGTTGCCCAGGCTCTTCGACATCTTCTCCGCGCCCATGTCGACGAAGCCGTTGTGCACCCAGTAGCGCGCGAGCGCCGCGCCGCCGTGGGCGCAGCGGCTCTGCGCGATCTCGTTCTCGTGGTGCGGGAAGATGAGGTCGAGGCCGCCGCCGTGGATGTCGATCGTCTCGCCGAGATGCGTGGCGATCATCGCCGAGCATTCGAGGTGCCAGCCGGGGCGGCCGCGACCCCAGGGCGAATCCCAGCCAATCACGTCCGGATCGCTCGGCTTCCACAGCACGAAGTCGGCCGGATCGCGCTTGTATGGTGCGACTTCGACGCGAGCGCCGGCGATCATCTGCTCGCGGTCGCGGTGGCTGAGCATTCCGTAGGCCGGGTCCGCAGTCACGTCGAAGAGGACGTGACCCTGGGCGGCGTAGGCCGAGCCACGCTCGATCAGCTTTTCGATCATCGCGATCATCGGCGCGATTTCCTCGGTCGCGTGCGGCGCGATGTCAGGCGGGGCGACTCCCAACGCGCCCATATCCTCGAGATAGTGGCGCTCGTACCGCTCGGTGATCACCGACGGCTCGACACCCTCCGCTTCCGCGGCGGCGATGATCTTGTCGTCGACGTCCGTGACGTTGCGCGCATAGGTCAGGCTGTCGGGCCCGAATTCGTGCCGGATCAGCCGCGCAAGCGTGTCGAACACGACCGCCGGGCGAGCGTTGCCGATATGCGCGCGGCCGTAGACCGTGGGGCCGCACACATACATGGTGATGTGCTTCGGGTTGGCGGGAACGAACTCGCGCTTCTGGCGGGTCAGCGTGTCGTGCAGGCGGATCATTGCGCCGCCTCTTCGCGGGCATGGCGGCGGGTTTCAACCCAGTCGACGATCGCGCGCCCGCTGGCGTTGAGCAACGGATAGGTTTTGGAATTGGTCATCCAAGCCGGCCGCTCGGCCTCGGGCCCATAGACGAGGTCGGTAGCGAGGTTCGCGAACAGGAAGAAGAGCGTCGCCGCGAGCAACCCCTTCACCACCCCGAATCCACCGCCAAGCGCCCGGTCGACGGGGCCGAGCAGCGAGCGCCGGGTCTTCCCGCCGATCGAGCGCGCCATCAGCTTCACCAGGATGAACGTCGGCAGGAACAGAAGCGCGAAAGCCAGCACCGATGCCCCTTCCGCGGTGCCCACACTGTGCGCGAGGCCGCCGGACAGCTGCGTGTGGAAAAGCTTGATCATCGCGATCGCCGCCGCCCAGGCGAGCAGCGACAGGATTTCGTAGACGAAGCCGCGCACGAACCCGACCGCGCCGCCGCCGAGCAGCAGTAGGATCACGAAGATGTCGAGTGCGCTCATCTGGCGCGGGCTAGCGGACCCTCAAGAGCGGCGCCAGTCCTACTCGGCCAGCTTCAGATTAGACTTGAGTTCATCGAGGGTCATTACCGTCCCAGCACCTGATCTACCAAGGCCCGCAGGTTGCCGAAATGGGCGAGCGAGATGCCGTCCACAGGCTTCACCTCTTTCGGCACCCAGGCCTGCTCGAAGCCGAGCTTGGCCGATTCCTTGAGTCGCAATGGCGCGTGGGCGACGGGGCGGATTTCAGCTGAGAGAGCGATTTCGCCGAGGACGACCGCCTCGCTCGGGATCGGGCGTTCCGACAGAGCCGACACCAATGCAGCTGCGACGGCGAGGTCGGCAGCCGGGTCGCTGAGCCGGTAGCCGCCGGCGACTTTGAGATAGACTTCCGTCGTCCCGAAGCTGAGGCCGCAGCGCGCTTCCAGCACCGCGAGGATCATCGCCAGTCGGCCATTGTCCCAGCCGACCGCCGAACGGCGCGGCGTCGCGCCGGTCGCCAGCCGCACCGTCAGCGCCTGGATCTCGACC
>DATMHP010000009.1:0-3414 GCA_035554875.1 Sphingomicrobium sp. | reverse complement strand
TATTCGGACAACCTCCTGATGCTGACGTTGAACCGCGGCGGACCCGTCGTCTGGATCAGCGAAGAGGACGCCAAGCGCGTCGGAATCGAGGATAATGACTGGATCGAGGCCTTCAACGTCAATGGCGCGCTGAACGCCAGGGCCGTGGTCAGCCAGCGCGTGCCGTCGGGCATGTGCATGATGTACCACGCGCAGGAAAAGATCGTGAACGTGCCGGGCTCCGAGATCACCGGCATGCGCGGCGGAATCCATAATTCGGTGACGCGCACGATCACCAAGCCGACGCACATGATCGGCGGCTACGCGCATCAGGCCTACGGCTTCAATTACTACGGGACCGTGGGCTCGAACCGCGACGAATTCGTCGTCGTCCGCAAAATGAACAAGGTCGACTGGATGGACGAGCCGGCCGCGCCGGCCGCCGCCTGAGGAGTAGAAACTAATGAAAGTTCGTGCCCAGGTCGCAATGGTCCTGAACCTCGACAAGTGCATCGGCTGCCACACCTGCTCGGTCACCTGCAAGAACGTGTGGACCAGTCGCGAGGGCGTGGAATACGCCTGGTTCAACAACGTCGAGACCAAGCCCGGAATCGGTTTCCCCAAGGAATGGGAGAACCAGAAGAAGTGGAATGGCGGCTGGCGGCGCAAGAAGAACGGAAAGATCGAGCCACGCATCGGCGCGCGCTGGCGGGTGCTGGCGAATATCTTCGCCAACCCGGACCTCCCCGAGATCGACGATTATTACGAGCCCTTCACCTTCGACTACGACCATTTGCAGTCGGCGCCGGAGATGAAGACCTTCCCGACCGCGCGCCCGCGCTCGCTCGTCACCGGCGAGCGGATCGAGAAGATTCAGTGGGGACCGAACTGGGAGGAGATCCTTGGCGGCGAATTCGAGAAGCGCGCCAAGGACGTCAATTTCGAGAATATCGAAAAGGAAATCTACGGCCAGTTCGAGAAGACCTTCATGTTCTATCTGCCGAGGCTGTGTGAGCATTGCCTCAACCCGACCTGCGTCGCCGCATGCCCGTCGGGATCGATCTACAAGCGCGAGGAGGACGGCATCGTCCTCATCGACCAGGACAAGTGCCGCGGCTGGCGGATGTGCATCTCGGGCTGCCCGTACAAGAAGATCTACTACAACTGGAAAAGCGGGAAGGCCGAGAAGTGCATCTTCTGCTACCCGCGCGTCGAGGCCGGCCTGCCGACGGTTTGCGCCGAAACTTGCGTCGGGCGCATCCGCTATCTCGGCGTGATCCTTTACGACGCCGACCGCATCGAGGAGGTGGCCTCGACCGAGGACGAGCAGGATCTTTACGAGAAGCAGCTCGAGATATTCCTCGATCCCAATGATCCGGCGGTGATCGCTCAGGCAACGGCCGACGGAATCGCCGACAACTGGCTGGAAGCGGCGAAGCTGTCGCCGATCTGGAAGATGGCGATGGAGTGGAAGATCGCCTTCCCGCTCCACCCCGAATACCGCACGCTTCCGATGGTCTGGTACGTACCGCCGCTGTCGCCGATCCAGAATGTCGCAGAGCGGGGTCATATCGGCTTTGACGGCGAGATCCCGGACGTCGCCAAGCTCCGCGTGCCCGTCCAATATCTCGCCAACCTGCTGACCGCCGGCAAGGAAGAGCCAGTCGTCGACGCACTCCGCAAGATGTTCGCGATGCGCATCCACATGCGCGACCGCGAGGTCGACGGCCGCGCCAACATGACGGTGCTCGAGCAGGCGGGACTCACTCAGCAGCAGGTCGACGAGATGTATCGTTACCTCGCGCTCGCCGATTACGAGGACCGCTTCGTCATCCCGACCTCGCACCGCGAAGTCAGCGAGAATGCCTACGAGATCAAGGGCGGTTGCGGGTTCAGCTTCGGCAACGGCTGCAGCGGCGGCGGCCGCACCGAGCCGAGCCTGTTCGGCTCGCCCAAGAAGGTCGGTCACGTTCCAGTCCCCGGCAAACGGAGGGCCGCATGATCAGCTTCAAAGCGCTGGGCGCGCTTTTGGATTATCCCACGCCCGAACTCCAGTCAGCGCTCGACGAGATCGAGCAGGCATTGAACGAGGAGCGGGCGATCCCTGCCGCCGAGCTCGAAGGGGTTCGCGCTCTCATCGACCGGCTGCGCAAGAGCGACATCATGGATGCGCAGGAATATTGGATCGGATTGTTCGACCGGTCCAAGCGTCTGGCGCTTCATCTCTACGAGCACAGCTACGGCGAGAGCCGCGATCGCGGCCAGGCGATGGTCAATCTCGCGCTGACATACCGGATGAACGGGTTCGAGCTGAACGCCGCCGAAATGCCCGATTATCTCCCGCTGTTTCTCGAGTTCCTGAGCGTCATCCCCGAGATGCACGCGCGCCGCTATCTGACCGATGCGGTCGAGATCATCGAGGCGTTGCGCATCCGGCTCGATGAGCGGGATTCTACGTATGCAGCGCTGTTGACCGCCTTGGTAACGCTCGCCTCGCGCAACGCGGACGAAGGGGAGGTCGAGGCCATCCTCGCGAGCGAACCGCAGGATCCGCAGGACCTGGAGCAGCTCGACGAACAATGGGCCGAGGAGCCGGTCGATTTCACCGCAGGATCCGCGCTGAAGGACTGCCCCTACGCGGGGGCGACGGCGCGTGATCGCGCCGCGGAGCTGGCCAGGGCTGGAGCTTGACGATGCAGAGTTTCATTCACAACGCACTGTTCGGGGTGTACCCCTACATCGCATTATCGATCTTTCTGATCGGAAGCCTCGTGCGGTTCGACACGGACCAGTACGGCTGGCGATCGAAGTCGAGTCAGTTGCTGCGCCGAAAGCAGCTGATCGTGGGCTCGGTGCTGTTCCACGTCGGCATCCTCGGCATCCTGCTCGGCCACGGCGTCGGCCTGCTGACGCCCGTCGCGGTGTTCGATTTCCTCGGCATCGGTCACGGCTTCAAGCAGATGATGGCGATCGTCGTCGGCGGTATCTGCGGCACAGCCTGCTTCATTGGCTTGACGATGCTGCTTCATCGCCGCCTGTTTGACAGCCGCATCCGCAAGACGTCGAGCCTGAGCGACATCGCTGTGCTCCTCATCCTGTTCGCGCAATTGTCGCTCGGCATGGCGACCATTCCGCTCAGCCTCGGCCATCTCGACGGGCACATGATGGTGCAATTCATGAATTATGTGCAGGGCATCGTCGTGCTGCATCCGCAGCCCGCGCTGATCGCCGGCGTTCCGCTGATCTTCAAGCTGCACATGTTCCTGGGCTTTACGATCTTCCTGATCTTTCCGTTCACCAGGCTGGTGCACGTATGGAGCGCGCCGGTCGGCTACCTGTTCCGCAGCTATCAGGTCGTGCGGACGAAGGTGCGTGCTGCGGCAATCGAACGCGAGGACGATCTGCCGCCGTACGTCGCGCGGCCGGCGCTCCGGC
>DATMHP010000008.1:0-2142 GCA_035554875.1 Sphingomicrobium sp. | reverse complement strand
CTCCGTCGGCAATGACCAGCGCCGGACTGGAGAGCTTGAGGGCGTGCTCCATTTCATGGGCCTGCCACCAGCCGTTGAGCAGCGTTGCGACCGCGCCCGCTTTGAGCACCGCCATGTGGGTGACGATCCACGCCGGGCAGTTGCGCATCGCGATCGCGACGCGCTCGCCCTTGGCAATCCCGCGGCCCACAAGCGCCCGCGCCAGCCGCTCCGACACGTCGTCCAGCTCGGCGAAAGTGAAGCGTTCGTCACCGGCAATCAGCGCTTCGGTCGCCGCATTCAGTGCGCAAAAGGTCCGCAGCAACGACGGCAATGTCGCGGGAAAATTGGCGACGATCGGCCGCCCCTGGTCGTCGCGGTCGAGGACGATCCGGCCTCCGGGCCCGAGGATCGCAGCCAGCGTCTCGTCGAATTTCCGATCGAGATCGCTGGTCATCTGCTGCCGCTCCGGTTTGCCTTTGCCTTCGGGCACCTTATGAGGCGCGGACCGAAAAGGAAGAGCCTTGCCGACAACAGACGCTTCGAACGCAATCGCCTGGACCGACCTGCACCTTTCGCCGGTCGCGCTTCACCTCGGCTTCTTCGACCTGCGCTGGTACAGCCTTGCGTACCTGGTCGGGATCTTCGCCGGCTATTGGTATCTGCTGAAGCTGCTGAAGCAGCCGGGCGCGCCGATGGCCCGCCGCCACGCCGACGACCTGGTCTTTTACGCCGCGCTGGGCATCATCCTTGGCGGCCGCCTCGGCTACGTGCTCTTCTACAATTTGAGCTACTACGCTTCGCATCCGGTCGACGTGCTGAAGCTATGGGACGGCGGCATGTCTTTCCACGGCGGGCTCCTCGGAACGGTGCTCGGGATTCTCTATCTCAGCTGGAAGCAGAAGCTCCCGGCGCTGAGGATTCACGATTACGTCGCCTGTGTCGCGCCGATCGGCCTGTTCCTTGGGCGGCTTGCCAATTTCGTGAACGGCGAGCTTTGGGGTGCGCCGACCAATGTTCCGTGGGCGATCCGCTTCCCGGAATATAACGAGCTTTTCCATCAGACGGTGCTCGGTCCGCCGCGCCATCCGAGCCAGCTTTACGAGGCCTTCCTCGAAGGGATCGTGCTGTTCGCCATCCTCGCCTGGATGTTCTGGAAGACGCAGGCGCGGTACCAGCCGGGCAAGCTCGTCGGGACGTTCGGCTTGTTCTACGGCCTTTTCCGCTTCGTCGTGGAATTCGTTCGCGAGCCCGACCCGCAGCTGGCGAGCTTCACCCACGCTACGGGGCTGCACATGGGCCAGTGGCTGTCGCTTCCGCTCATCATCGGCGGCGCCTGGCTGATGTGGACGGCGAAAGGGCGCAGGGTTCGCGTCGAGCCGACGGCAGGAACTTCAAGCGTCTCATGACCCCGCTGGAGCGTGCGCTCCGGGACCGAATCCTTTCCGAAGGTCCCATGACGGTCGAGGCCTTCATGGCCGCCTGCAACGATTATTATTACGCGACGCGCGATCCGCTCGGCGCCAGCGGCGATTTCACCACGGCTCCGGAAATCAGCCAGATGTTCGGCGAGCTGGTCGGCGCCTGCCTCGCCGACTGCTGGGCGCGCGCGGGCAAGCCGCCGGACGCGATCTATGTCGAGCTCGGTCCGGGGCGGGGAACGCTCGCTTCCGATGCTCTGCGCGTGATGCGCTCCGCCGGGCTCGATCCTGCCGTCCATTTCGTCGAGACCAGTCCCGTGCTCCGCGAAGCGCAGCTGCTACTCCACCCGGACGCGGAATGGCACGAAAACCTCCTCACGCTTCCGGAATCCCGGCCTCTTCTCCTGGTGGCGAATGAGTTTTTCGATGCGCTGCCGGTTCGGCAGTTCGTCCAAGGCGTGGAGCGGAAAGTAACCATCGCCGCGGGCGGGCTGGCGTTTGATCGTGATGGCCCAATCATCGAAGATTCACCCCAGCGCGAAGCATACGCGCAGGAGATCGGCGCACAGCTCGACTTACGCGGCGGCGCTGCGCTGATCATCGATTACGGCCATCCGAAAAGCGCGCCCGGCGACACGCTTCAGGCCCTGCACGCCCACAATTTCTCGCCCGTCCTCAATAGGCCCGGAGAGCAGGACCTCACCGCGCACGTCGATTTCGAGGCGGTCGCGAAGGCCGCCCG
>DATMHP010000007.1:0-9912 GCA_035554875.1 Sphingomicrobium sp. | reverse complement strand
CCCCGCAAACTCCATGGGCTATGAGGTCATCGTCAACAGCGACGAGGAAGTGGGTTCGCTCGGTTCCGCGCCGCTGATCGCCGAAGCCGCAAAGGGCAAGCGCGCGGCGCTCACCTATGAACCCTCGGCCCTTCCGGACGGGACACTCGCGGGCGCGCGGCCGGGTAGCGGCAATTTTTCGCTCGTCGTTCACGGCAAATCCGCGCACGCCGGCCGCAATCCCGAGGACGGCCGCAACGCGATCGTCGCCGCCGCCGAGCTTGCGCTTCGGCTGGAACGGCTGATTCGCGACGGACTCACCGTCAATTCGTCCCGGATCGAGGGCGGAGGTCCGAGCAACGTCGTTCCCGACCTCGCGGTGCTTCGGGTCAACCTGCGGCCGCGAACGCCGGAGATTGAAGCCGAGGCGAAGCGGCAGATCGAGGAGATGATCGCGGTCGTTTCGGTCGAACGCGATGTCACCATCCACGCGCACGGCGGCTTCGGCCGTCCGCCCAAGCCGATGACTCCCGAAATGGAAAGGCTCTTCGGGCTCGTGAAGCAGGCCGGTGCCGATCTCGGCCAGCAGATCGGATGGAAGCCGTCGGGGGGCGTGTGCGACGGCAACAATATCGCCGCCTGCGGCGTGCCCGTCGTCGATACGATGGGCGTTCGCGGCGGCAAGATCCACAGCATGGAGGAATTTCTGATTTCCGAAAGTCTCGGTGAGCGCGCCGCTCTGTCGGCGCTGACGATCCTCAGGATTGCGGAGTGGCGTCTATGACCTTCCGGGTCCGGCCTGCCCGCGCCGAGGATTATCAGTCGATCTACAATATGGCGAAGCTGACCGGAGGCGGCTTCACGAATCTGCCGCCGGACAAGGCGACGCTCGTCGGAAAGCTCGCAAGGTCCGCCGAATCCTTCGAGCGCAAGGAGGACGAGCAGCGCGGCGACCTCTACGTCTTCGTGCTTGAGGACCCAAAGAGCGGGAAGATCCGCGGGACCTGCCAGGTGTTCGGGCAGGTCGGAGTCACCCAGCCCTTCTACAGCTATCACGTCAGCACGCTGACGCAGACGAGCCCGGAGATCGGCAAGACGTTCCGCAACCACATGCTGACGCTGACGACCGATCTAGAAGGCTCGTCGGAAGTCGGCGGGCTCTTTCTTCATCCGGAGATGCGGGCCGGCGGTTGGGGCGCGCTTCTCGCCCGAAGCCGGTACCTGTTCATCAAGCAGCATCGGGAGCGCTTCGGCGACCGCACGCTGGCCGAGCTTCGCGGAGTGATGGACGAGGCGGGCAATGCGCCCTTCTGGGATGCGCTCGCCGGCAAGTTCTTCGGAATGACCTTCCCCGAGGCCGACGAGTTCAATGCCGTCCACGGCACCCAGTTCATCGCCGACCTGATGCCGAAGACGCCGATCTACGTCGCGCTCCTCCCCGACAGCGCCAAGTCCGTCATGGGCCAGCCCCATCCGAGCGGACGGGCGGCGATGAAGATGCTTGAGAATGAGGGTTTCGTCTTCGACCGCTACATCGACATCTTCGATGGCGGCCCAACGGTGACCGCGCCGACCGACCAGATCCGGACGATCGAGGAATCGGACCTCTACACGGTCGCGGAAATCGGCGACGGCGGGAGCCAGAGAGTGCTCGCGGCGAGCGGGCGGCTCATCGACTTCCGCGCCTGTTGCGCGGGCATCAAGAAGCTTCCGAAGAAAACCGTCGCGATCGATCGGAAAGCGGCGGAACTGCTCGAGGTCGGCGTCGGCGACCAGATTCTCGCGGTGAGCCGAAATGGCCATCACTGAGATCAACTTCGACGGGATCGTCGGGCCAAGCCATAATTATGCGGGACTGAGCTTCGGCAACCTCGCCTCGACCCGCAACACCGGCCAGGTGTCGCAGCCGCGTGCGGCTGCGCTCCAGGGCGTCGAGAAGATGCGCGCGAACCTGAAGCTCGGACTGGCGCAGGGCATCTTCCTTCCCCATCGGCGTCCGGACCGGCAGTGGCTGACGGCGCTGGGCGCCACCTATGACAAGGCGGAGCCGCGGATCGCCGCTCTGGCAATGTCGGCTTCGGCCATGTGGGCGGCCAATGCCGCGACCGTCTCGCCGGCCGCCGACTGTGCCGACGGCAAGTGCCACCTCACGGTCGCAAATTTGAAGTCAATGCCGCATCGCAGCCACGAATGGCCGGAAACGCTGGCGCAGCTTCGGCTCGCCTTCGCCAATCCGGCCTTCGAAGTGCACGCCCCGGTCCCGGTCGCCTTCGGCGACGAAGGCGCGGCCAACCACATGCGGCTGGCCGGCGATTACGGCACGCCGGGCATCGAAATCTTTGTTTATGGGGTGAGCGGCGGCGCCTTCCCCGCACGCCAGAATCTCGAGGCGTCGAAGGCGATCGCGCGGCTTCACCGGCTCGATCCCGAACGGACGATCTTCGCCGAGCAGTCGGAAGATGCGATCGCCGCCGGAGCCTTCCACAACGATGTCGTCGCGGTCGCCAACCGGCGGGTGCTGTTCGCGCACGAAAAGGCGTTCGCCGACCGCGACCGGGTTGCGTCCGAATGCGAGCGCCTGTTCCCGGACGTCCAGCTGGTCGAAGTTCCGGCCTCGGAAGTCCCGGTCGCGGACGCCGTCAGCTCCTATCTCTTCAACGCGCAGCTCGTCAGCCCGCCGGACGGGGAGACGACCTTGATCGTGCCGAGCGAGGCGCGCGAAACGGCGTCCGTCTGGTCCTGGCTGCAGCGCCACGTCGCCGGCAACGGCCCGATCCGCAACCTCGAGGTCGTGGACGTCCGCCAGTCAATGGCGAACGGCGGGGGGCCCGCCTGCCTTCGCCTCCGAGTCGCCGCCGATCCGGCGACGGTCGATCCGCGATTCCTGGTCGATGAGGCCAAGCTCGACCGGATTGCGGCGGTGATCGAGCAGAGCTGGCCTGCGGAAATTCACTCGAGCGAGCTTCAGGACCCGAAGGTGGTTGCGGCGATCGAGTCCGCCCGGGCGTCGCTCTACGACTCCCTGGATCTGGCCGAGCTGATCTGACGCGTGGAATCCCGAAACGGGACTGAAGTGCCAGTGCTTACCGTCACTTTAACCTTGTCTATTAGGACTTGAACGGCTCAAAACCGCGGCTCTGGCGTTCACTCGTTAACGAATGGCGATGCTGCGGAAAATCGGACGGCTCTTTGTCATCAAGACGCGCTTCGAGGCGTGGATGGTGACCTATGCCATCGCCGTCGGCTCGGTGGAGCGCGGCCAGCACTACATGATGCAATATCCCGGTTTCGGCGGGTGGCTGCTCGCCGCGGCCTGCACCGGCGTGGTCTTTATCGCTGGAGCGAAGCTGCTCGATTCGGTGAAGCCGCAGGCTCAGCCCGCAGCTGCCGGCGTCAGCGGTAATCGACCCACAGGTTTCCGCCGGCGCTTCGGTTCAGAGTCACGATCTTGGCATCGCACAGGTTCACGCCCGACCACACCACCGAGCGGCCGTCAGGCAGCGTGGCCTGCAAATCGAACGCACAATCCTGATTGCTGAATTGGACGGCACCCTGTCCGCCTGACTTGGCGACGGGCACTGGAGCGACCGCCAGCGGCATCCACTGATCGGTCCCGAACCGCCTCGCCTTCAGCGCGCTGAAGTCGATGTCCGTATTGTTGACGAGCGTAAAGCTGGTCGCCTGGGCGAGTCCCGGGACCGGCGAGCCCGCCGCGAGCGCGGCAAGAGCAAATAGCAGAAGCCTCTTCATCCGCCCCTTATACGCGTCTCCGCGTAAAGGGGCGAACGAGGTTATGCGTCAGGCGGCGTCGAGCGTCGGGTAGACCGGCCAAGAACGCTGGGTGTAGGTCGCGCCCTGGCCCTGGCGGTGCGCTTCCGTCAGCGGCAGGGCCGTCGAGCAGAAGGCGCATTCGGCGCTCAGGCGGCCGATGATCCACTGGCTTCGGCCGCAGCCGGGACAATGGTTCACCTCACCTTCGTGGTAGCAGGCGTGGTAGCCGCGCACATTAGGGTTGAACGGCTCCCGGCCCATCGGGGTGGTACTCAGCACGGGGTGTTTCCTTTCAAAGCTTTAGCGGTTCAACGAGCGGTGATTCGATAGGTTTCCAAGGGTCTGCCTCGCTCGCACGATTGTCATTGCCCAAGACCGGGATGTGCCGTGCCGGGACGGCTGTGGATATTAACCATCTCTTAGGGGTTCCAGCGCATCGTGCCCTTGCCGACCAGGGGGTGCGTATGGAGTCCAACCAGCGTTATTACAGTCGCCGCGCATATGAGGAGCGCGTCGCGGCGCAACGGGCGATCACCGAGGCCGCAAGGGCCTGGCATAGCAAATTGGCGGAGGATTTCGCGGAGCGCGCAGCGAGCGCTGCGAGCTGCAACAGCGGCGTGCTGGCCCAAGCCCAAGCGTAAGCAGTCGCTTCTTCCTATCCGATAGCGCCGAGCACCGCTTTCGGCGCGTCGCTTTCATCTTTTCGAGGGGCTGCTTGAGAGATGGCGCGCCCGAAAGGATTCGAACCTCTGACCCCCAGATTCGTAGTCTGGTGCTCTATCCAGCTGAGCTACGGGCGCGCACGCCGCAATGGGCGGGAGCGCGCGACATAGGGACAGCATTGGTGGGAAGCAACCCTGCTGTTCGAGACAATTGCGCGACCGCCCGCCGCTTCCTAGACAGCGGCGATGCGCGCACTTTTACCGGCACTGGCAATACTGCTTTCGGGTTGCGCCGCCGCGACCAACGCGCCATCGCTCGCGCCGCGGCCGGCCGAGGCGATCGACCCTCGTCTGCCCGTGCCGGAGCCTGCGCTTCCGACCACGCCGACGCCGGCGCTCGTGCAGAAGCTCGATTCGCTCGTGGCCCAGGCGATCGCTGGAGATGAAGCTTTCGCCCCCCTGGCAGAACGCGCCCGCCAGCTGGCCGAGGCAACAGGTCTCAAGGAAAGCGAGAGTTGGGTTGCCGCTCAGCAGGCGCTGTCGGTTGCCGTGGGGGCCCGGACTCCGGTCACGAGCGCGGCCGGAGACATCGATGCCCTTGGAGCTCAGCGAATCCAGACGCTTGGCTGGATCGGAGCGGCCGACCTCAAGGCCATCAATGCTGCTTCGGCGAAGGTGTCGGAAATCGACGACCGCGAAGCCGCCGCGATATCGGCGATCCAGGCGAAGCTAGCTCGCTAGCGAGGCTGCAGCGCGCGTTCGCGAGCGGTCGGCCAGTCCGCCGCCGCAATGTCATAGACGATCTGCGGATTGACCTCCGGCCCGAACCTCTCGTCCTCAAAATCGAGATCCTCGCGGCGGCGCATTCCGAGCCGCTCCATTAGTCGCGAGCTGTCGCGATTGGGCGGGATGGTCATGGCGATGACCCGGTCGTAGCCGAAGCGCTCGAACGCCAGGTCGAGGCTGGCGACCGCCGCTTCCTTGGCGATGCCTTTGCCCCACGCGCTCTCGCGCAATCGCCAGCCGATTTCCGGAGTCCCGGTGAGATTTCCCGCACCCGGTGCGTTCACCCGCTTAAGTCCGCAGAAACCAAGTATTTCGCCGGTCGCCTTGTCCTCGACGATCCAGAATGTGTGGCCGAAGTCGCGGGTGAAGCCGCTGATCCGGGTGAAGGCGGCCCTCCACTCTTCAGGCGATTGCAACCCGCCAAGGTGCTGCATCACCGCAGGCGTGTTCATGATTGCGTAGAAGCGCTGCTCGTCTTCGGCTTTCCAGTCGCGCAGGCGAAGCCGAGCCGTCTCGGCAATCACTTCAGCCATGGATCAGCTTGGCCGCATCCACAGCATGATAGGTAAGCACTCCGGCCGCGCCGGCGCGCTTGAAGGCCAGCAACGTCTCGAGGATGAGCGCGTCGCGGTCCCCTGCTCCGGCCGCGGCGGCATGCTCGATCATCGCATACTCGCCGGACACCTGGTACACGAAGGTCGGCACGGCGAAGCGCTCGCTCACTCGCCGGACGATGTCGAGATAGGGCAGCCCCGGCTTCACCATCACGAAATCCGCACCCTCGGCGAGATCGAGCGCGACTTCGCGAAGCGCCTCGTCGCTGTTGGCCGAATCCATCTGATAGCCGCGCTTGTCGCCTTTCAGGCGGCCGAGCGAGCCGACAGCCTCGCGGAACGGGCCGTAGAAGGCGGAGGCATATTTGGCGGAATAGGCCATGATCGCGGTGTCGATGTAGCCGTCGCGCTCCAGCGCCCCGCGGATTGCTGCCACGCGGCCGTCCATCATGTCGGAGGGGGCGACGATGTCGGCGCCGGCATGCGCCTGAACCAGCGCCTGTTCGACGAGGATCTTCACTGTCTCGTCATTGAGCACGCGGCCGGACCCATCGACGATGCCGTCGTGGCCGTGGCTCGTGTAGGGGTCGAGCGCGACGTCGGTCAGGACGCCGACCTCCGGCACCGCATCCTTGATCGCCTTGATCGCCCGGCAGATCAAATTGTCGGGGTTAAGCGCCTCGCGCGCGTCGTCGGTGCGAAGCTCGTTCGGCGTGTTGGGGAACAAAGCGATGCAGGGAATTCCCAGCCGAGCCGCCTCTCGCGCTCTGTCGGCGAGCCGGTCGACCGACCAGCGGCTCACTCCCGGGAGCGCGTGGACGGGTTCTTCGGAACCTTCCCCTGCGCAGACGAACAAGGGCCAGATGAAATCCGACGGCGAAAGCCGGTTCTCGGCGAGCATGGCGCGCATCCACGGACTCGAGCGGCCGCGGCGCATGCGGATGGCTGGAAAGCTGGGCTGGGACATTATGGGGCGGACCTCTAGCGCGCCGCCGACGGACCGCAAAGGGTAGCCGCTTTTCTTGTCGCCGGACGCGAAGAGTGAGATGTTGCGCATGTGCCGATCGTCGACTGGGGAGTCGATGCGATGCCTAACCGCCATATCGTGAACTTGCTGACCGCCTGCGCGAGCCTCTGCTTCGCCGTTGGGGCTGCCCCTGCACTGGCAGCGGGGCCGCCCAATCCGGTGCTCTACCTGACCGGGATGGAGCCTTACTCGGCCGGCGGGAAGACCTGGATCCGCTACAATTACGACGTCTTCAACAAGGACCAATATCCGGCGGAGATGTTCGCCTCCGCGCCGAGCCTGCCGCCATGCGGGCTCAACACCAACTCGTCGCGCAGCTGGGTCGATTTCTTCGACCAGCAGGGTCATCGGCTCTATGGATTCTGCGCGCTGGGAGACCCCGCGAACCTCGGCAAGATCTGGGTATCGTTCGAGGAAGGGACGGTCCCGCCGAGCTGGATCTACATTGAAATCAATGACCGGCAGACAAGCACGAAATACCGGTCGAACCTCGCCGACACGGTGATGTAGAGGTCAGCCAGCGGGCTTGAGCGCGCCGCCTGGTTCGCGCGTGCCGAGCGCCTCCTCGAAAATCTCTTCCTCGGCTGGCGGAACAAGCATCCGCGCCTTCTTCCAGCCACCCTGCAAATAATAAGCGACCGACAAGGCGACGTTCGCGAACGAGCTGACTGGGAAGCTCCACCAGATGGAGTCGGCACCGAGCCATTGATCGGTGCCAAGGATGAAACCGAAGCGGACGGGGACGAGGCCGATGCACAGGATGATGAGCGGAGCCCAGACCGCGCCGTTCGCCCGCACGGTCGCGAACAAGACCATGGTGATCCCGAACAGGATGAAGTTCCAGGTGGCGACCAGGTGGATGTGGCGCGCGATGGGCAGCGCCGGGCTCTCGCCGCCCATGAACAGGGCCATCACGGAGCGGTCGGCGATCGTCATGAGGACGACCAGCGCCGTCGTGATCAGCACCGAATAGAGGATGCCGGAGCGGGTGATTGCGCTGACCCGGTGCCAAAGACCCGCACCGATATTCTGCGCCGCCATCGCGCTGACCGCGGCGCCGAGCGCCATCGCCGGCATCTGCACATAGGTCCACAGCTGCATCGCCACGCCGAAGGCGGCAGCCGTGTCGACTCCATGGCCGTTGACCAGCCCGACCAGCGCAAGCGCCGACAGCGAAATGACGATCATCTGGATTCCCATCGGGAAGCCCTTGACGATGATCGTCTTCAAGATGGCGAGATCGCACCAAAGGTACCGGAATTCATTGCCGCGAAGGCGGAGCGGCAGGTCCCTCAGGTAGATAAAGCCGAGGAGGCCGATCAGCGCCGTGTAGTTGGCGATCATCGTCGCCGTCGCGGAGCCGGCGATGCCCATCCGCGGGGCTGGACCGAGGCCGAGGATGAAGACCGGGTTCAGTCCACTGTCGAGTACGACTGCGACCAGCATGAACCACAGCGGAGTCATGCTGTCGCCGGCACCGCGAAGGCTCATCATCAGCATGGTGAGGAGCAGCAGCGCCGGCATCGCGAGGAAGATCACGCGCAGATAGGCGAGCGCGAGCGGCGCGGCCGGACCGGGTGTTCCAAGAAGCGCGAGGATCGCTGGCGACAGAAACCAGCCCAGCGCCGCCACTGCGGCACTGATCAACAGGAAAGCGCCAGCCGTCGTGCCGACGACGCGCCGGGCGGCATCGATATCCTTCCGCCCGAACGCCTGCCCGACCAGGATCGTCGCCGCCATTCCGAAACCGAAGACGAAGGAGATCAAGAGGAACATGACGATGTTGGCGTTCGACGTCGCCGCAAGGGCATTCTCGCCGAGGAAGCGGCCGACCCAAATCGCGTTGATCGTGCCGTTCAGCGACTGGACGATGGACGAGGCGAGCGTCGGCAGCGCGAAGGCGAGCAGCGTCTTGCCGATGGGGCCTTCGGTGAGGTTACCTCGCTTGGGCCTTGCGGCATCGGCCATGCAGTCGCTCCTTTAGCCGAGCCTCTCCAACGCGGCGCGGTAGCGTTCGGCTTCCGCTGATTTTTCGGCATGGTCGGCGCGAGCCTTCTCGACTGCTTCCGGTTTTGCCCGCTCGACGAAGTTCGGGTTGGACAGACGCCCGGCGAGGGAGTCGCGTTCCTTCTCGGCAGCAGCGGCGGCCTTCGAGAGGCGCGCCTTCTCGGCTTCGAGGTCGATAATGCCTTCGAGCGGAATGGCGTAACTCGTCTCATCGACAAGCACCTGCGCCGCGCCCGTTCCGTCAAACCTCGACAGCTGGATTGATTCCAGCCGCGCCAGTCGCGACAGCATCGGATGGTGCCGGTCGAGCCGATCAGCTGTGCGCTCCGGAGCCTCGCCCGCGAATAGGTGTACCTTCGCTCCGGCCGGGACGTTGAGCTCCGTCCGCGCCGAGCGGATCTGGCTGACCAGGTCGATCAGCCATTCCATCTCTGCCTTGGCATCGTGGTCGGCCTTCGCTTCAGGCTCCGGCCATTTCGCGACAATCAGGTCGTTCGGGCGCTCGCCCATCGCGTGCCAAAGCTCTTCGGTGATGAAGGGCATCAGCGGATGCAGCATCACCAGGATCTGGTCGAAAGCCCAGGCGGCGACCGTCTTCGTCTCCTCGTCGAAGGCCCCTTTCACTAGCTCCACGTACCAGTCGCAGTAGGTGTCCCAGACGAAGTGGTAGATGGCGTTCGCCATGTCATCATAGCGGAGCTCGTCGAAGGCGCGGTTGAGCTTCGCCACGGTCTCGACAACCTCGCCGATGATCCAGCGGTTGACCGGAAGCCCTGCGGCGGGCGCGGCGATGCTATCGCTCGCGCCGACGCCGTTCATCTGCAGGAATCGCGCGGCGTTCCACAGCTTGGTGGCGAAGTTGCGGTAACCCTCGACCCGCTTTTCATCGAGCTTGATGTCGCGGCCCTGGCTTTCCATCGCCGCGAGCGTGAAGCGCAGGGCGTCGGCGCCGTAGCGGTCGATGAGCCCGAGCGGGTCGACCGTATTGCCCTTCGACTTGGACATCTTCTGGCCCTTGGCGTCGCGAACCAGCCCGTGAAGGTAGAGTGTCTTCCACGGACGCTCGCCCATGAACTCGAAGCCCTGCATCGCCATGCGGGCATCCCAGAAGAAGATGATGTCGAAT
>DATMHP010000006.1:0-2631 GCA_035554875.1 Sphingomicrobium sp. | reverse complement strand
GGCTCCAGGCTGTCGGCAATGCGGCCGATCGTGTGGTCGCAGTCCTGCAGCTGCTCTTCGTCGATATAAGTGTCGTAGATGCGGTCGATGTACAGCGAGCGCAGCGTGTTATCGTCAGGGATTTCAAGTGCCTGATAGTGCTTGTGGCCAAGCCCTTCGAAGAAATCCATGTCGACGATCGAAGCGCCTGTGGCGACGATGCCGTCGACCATGTTCGAGCGGACGAGCTCCGCATACAGGTCCATGCAGCCGCCTGCGGAGGTCGAACCCGCGATCACCAGGAAGATCGAACAGTCCTTGTCCTCCAGCATCTGGTTGTAGATGCCGGTCGCGCGCGCCAGGTCGCGGCTGGTGAAGCTCATCTTCCCCATCGCGTCGATGATCGGCCGCGCGTCGAAGCTGCGGATATCGACATGCTCGACGGTGGTGGAGAGCAGCTCCGCCTTGCGGGTGTCGTTTATGGGGGTGTCGTTCATTCAAATCTCCATGTGCTCCGGCAAGGGCCGGAGCCGTGGTCAGCATAGGTGAGCAACGCTCTGGCCGTCGCCGGAGCATGGCGAGCCGAACGGAAAAGCCGTTACAGCGTCACGACGTTCGAGGCGACCTCTTCGGTCCCGGCGGTGTACAGCGACACCATCGGCTCGTCGGCGACCTCGACCGTTTCGGCGCGGCCGAAACCGTTGAAGCCGGTGCGCATCGCGCAGCCATAGGCGCCGAGCATGCCGATCTCCACATAGTCGCCCGGCTGCACGTCGGCCGGCAGCATGAACGGACCCGCCATATGGTCGAGATCGTCGCAGGTCGGGCCGTAGAAGCTGAACGCCATCGGCTTCGCCCGGCTGTCCGGCTCCCGCAGCAGGCTGACGGGAAAGCGCCAGCCGACATGCGCGGCATCGAACAGCGCACCATAGGCGCCGTCGTTGATATAGAGCTCTTCGCCGCGGCGCTTTTCGACGCGCACGACCAGCGAGCTGTACTCTGCGCAGAGCGCGCGGCCCGGCTCGGCCCACAGCTCCGCCGAATAGCTGACCGGCAGGCTTTCGAAGGCGCGGTGGATCGTCTCGAAATACAGCTCGAGCGGCGGCGGCTCCATGCCGGGATAGCTGGACGGAAATCCGCCGCCGACGTCGATGACATCGACGGTCACGGCCGCCTCGACGATGGCCTGGCGCACGCGCTCCATCGCCTGAGCGTAAGCGTCGGGCGTCATTGCCTGCGAACCGACATGGAAGCAGATGCCGAGCGCGTCCGCCGCCTGGCGGGCCGCGAACAGCAGCTCTTTCGCCTCGCCCGGCGCAATGCCGAACTTGGACGCGAGGCTGAGCTTCGAATGTTCCGAGGAAACGCGCAGCCGCACGCAGAGCGTCAGGTCGTCGGCGTCCTTGGTCGCGCGCACGATCTTGTCCAGCTCCTCCATCGAATCGAGGGAGAAGGTGCGGACGCCATGCTCGAAATAGGCTTCCTCGATCGCTTCCTCGGCCTTCACCGGGTGCATGAAGCACAGCACGGCCTCAGGCAGCGTCTCGCGCACCATCCGTACCTCGGCGATCGAGGCGACGTCATAATGCGTCACGCCGCTGTCCCACAGGATGCGGATCAGGTCGGGCGACGGATTCGCCTTGACCGCATACAGCGTCTTGCCCGGAAACTTCTCGACGAAGAATCGGGCAGCGCGCCGGGCGGCGTGCGGACGAATGAGCGTGACCGGGTCAATCGGACGGCTCTTAGCAACCTCGGCACCGCAGGCGGTGCCGGTGGGGGCGGCAGCTAGCCCCAGCGCGCTATGATGCTTGTGCAATTCAAGGGACCTCCAATTGCCTCGCGGCAGAGTTGCGAACAAAGCTGCCTTGCGGTGGAAGTCCCATGGGGCAGCGGCCGGCGATATATGAACGGCGAACCCCCCTGTAAAGCGGTGAATTGGGGCCTGTTTCAAAACGGAGACAAAGCGTGATTTCAAGGCGACAGCCTGACCGGGGCGGTGTTGTTAGAGCGTTGGAAAAGCTGGAGAAGATCGTGCCGCCGACGCCGCTGCTCCAGGCTGAGGTCGAAGGGCGGAGCGTGTATTTCAAGGCCGAATCGCTGCAGCCGATGGGCGCGTTCAAGCTGCGCGGGGCCTGGCATCGACTCACCGACCTGACAGAAGCGGAGCGCGAGAAGGGCGTCGTGGCCTTTTCGTCCGGCAACCATGCACAGGGCGTGGCCTGGGCCGCACGGCGTCTCGGCATCAATGCAACGATCGTGATGCCGGCCGATTCCCCGAAGAAGAAGCTCGATAACACGCGTGCCTTGGGCGCAGAGGTCGTGACCTACGACCGCATGACCGAAAGCCGCGAGGCGATCGCCGCGCGGATTGCCGAGGACCGCGGGTCGGTGGTGGTGCCGAGCTTCGACGATGCTTGGGTGGTCGAAGGGCAGGGGGGCGCGGGCCTCGAGGCCTGCCGGCAAATGGCAACGCTGGATATCGCGTCGCCGGACCGGATCGTCACGCCATGTGGCGGTGGCGGATTGGCGTCCGGCCTGGCCCTTGCGGTGCCCGATGCGGAGATCGTGATCTCCGAGCCCGAAGGCTGGGACGACATGACTCGGTCGCTCGAAGGCGGCGAGATCGTGCCCGTCGCGCCGAATCCGCCG
>DATMHP010000005.1:0-3040 GCA_035554875.1 Sphingomicrobium sp. | reverse complement strand
GCTCGCATTCCGCGACGAACTCTTCCGGCATCGACGCGATTCCGACACCTTCGAGCTGGCCGTAATGGCGGACGACGTCGCGCACCGGCGTCGACACCACCGGCTTTCCGCCGGCGAGATATTCGGGCGTCTTGGTCGGTGAGATGAACTGCGTCGATTCGTTCATCGCGAACGGCATCAGCGCGACGTCCCAGCCGCTTAGATAGGCCGGAAGCTGCTCGTACTTCTTGGGCCCAAGGTAATGGATGTTGGGCCGCTTCGGCAGGTCTTGCGGGTCGATCTTCACGACCGGTCCGACCATCACGAACGACCAATCGGGACGCATTTCGGCGACCTTGTCGAGAAGCTCGATATCGAAGCGTTCGTCGATTACCCCGTAGAAACCGAGCCGCGGCCGTGACAGCTCTTCCTGGTCGGCGGGGTCGAACTGCATCGCCCGCGCCTTAGCGAAGTGGCAGCGGTCCACGGACGACGGGAACAGATGGACGCTGTCGTGCCGGTCCTTCTTCGCCTCGTAAAGGCTGGAGCCGCCGGTGAAGACGAGGTCCGAACGGTCGATCAGCTCCTGCTCCAGGTCGAGCAGGTTCTGCGGAGCGAACTTGAACTTGGAAAGCTCGTCCATCGCGTCGAAAACGACCACGCTTGCGTCGAGATCGCGCGAGAACGGCAGCATCATCGGCGTGTAATACCAGGCGACGATCGGGCGGCTGAGGCCGGCCGAATACGCGTCGAGCAGCCGCTTCAGCGCCGCGTCGCGGGCCTCTCCGCTGAGGCCGGACGGCAGGTGCGGGACGACGATCCGAACGTTCGGATAATCGTCCGCCGCGCGAACCCGCAGGAGCGGGGTTTCTCGCTCGCCGATCTCGACCGGCTCTTCCCAGAAGATCACGGTCATCTCATTGGCGAAGCGGCTCATCAGCTGCTGGGGGCGCTGGAACACGAAGTCCCATCGCAGGTGCGAAAAGCACAGGAGGGTGGGCTTGTCTGAATCCGGCGCGAAGGGTTCGGCTTTGGACTCAACTGGCACCCCGACGCGGGTCGTCACTGGCGGGTTACTCCTATGAATTGTTACAGTGAGGAAACTCTCTCCTGTCCAACGGGCCGCAAGCGACCGCAGTTCCACCGGCTTAACGCGCATCAACAAGATTTCCCGTTGTGCAGCGCAGCAGGCTATCGGGCGGCGATTGACCGTTCGCGCCAAGGCGTGGAAGGAACGCGCTCAAGCGAGCGCCGCCAGAGGGAAACAAATGGCCACGACAATCGAGGAACTGGAGAAAAGGCGCGAACTCGCCCGGCTCGGCGGCGGGGAAAAGCGTATTGCGGCGCAACATGCGAAGGGCCGGCTCACCGCCCGCGAGCGCCTGTCCGTGCTCCTCGATCCCGGCAGCTTCGAAGAATATGACATGTTCGTCGAGCACAATGCGACCGACTTCGGGATGGAGGCGCAGAAGATCCCCGGCGACGGAGTCGTCACGGGCTCGGGCACGATCAATGGCCGCCTCGTTTATGTCTTCGCGCAGGATTTCACCGTTTTCGGTGGTTCGCTGAGCGAGCGGCACGCGCAGAAAATCTGCAAGATCATGGACATGGCGATGAAGGTCGGCGCGCCAGTCATCGGCCTCAACGATTCCGGCGGCGCGCGCATCCAGGAGGGCGTCGCAAGCCTTGCCGGCTACGCCGAGGTATTCCAGCGCAATGTGCTCGCAAGCGGCGTCGTCCCGCAGCTCAGCCTGATCATGGGGCCGTGCGCGGGCGGCGCGGTCTATTCGCCGGCGATGACCGACTTCATCTTCATGGTGAAGGACTCCAGCTACATGTTCGTGACCGGGCCGGACGTGGTGAAGACCGTCACCAACGAGGTCGTGACACAGGAGGAGCTGGGCGGCGCCGTCACGCACACGACCAGGTCGGGCGTCGCCGACGTCGCATTCGAGAATGACATCGACGCTCTGCTCGCCACGCGCGACTTCTTCGATTTCCTGCCGCTCTCCAATCGCCACGATTTGCCGGTGCGCCCGACCGGCGATCCCGCCGACCGCATCGAGGAGAGCCTCGACACTCTGATCCCGCCCAGCGCGAACCAGCCCTACGACATGCACGAGCTGATCCGGAAGGTCGCGGACGAGGGCGACTTCTTCGAGATCCAGCCGACTCATGCCGCCAACATCCTGACCGGCTTCATCCGCATCGAAGGCCGCACCGTCGGGGTCGTCGCCAACCAGCCGATGGTGCTCGCCGGCGTGCTTGATATCAATTCGTCCAAGAAGGCCGCGCGTTTCGTGCGCTTCTGCGACGCCTTCGACATTCCGATCCTGACCTTCGTCGACGTGCCGGGCTTCCTTCCGGGGGTCGGGCAGGAGCATCACGGGATCATCAAGCACGGCGCGAAGCTGCTCTTCGCCTATGCCGAGGCGACGGTCCCGAAGATCACCGTCATCACGCGCAAGGCCTATGGCGGGGCCTATGACGTGATGGCGTCAAAGCATCTCCGCGGTGACCTCAACTACGCTTGGCCGACCGCCGAGATCGCGGTGATGGGCGCCAAGGGCGCGGTCGAGATCATCTTCCGTGACGAGAAAGGCGATCCCGCCAAGATTGCGGACCGGACCCGGGAATATGAAGAGCGCTTCGCCAACCCGTTCGTGGCGGCGAGCAAGGGCTTCATCGACGAGGTGATCATGCCGCATTCGACCAGGAAGCGGGTCGCGCTTGGGCTGAGAAAGCTGCGCGACAAGCAGCTCGAGAATCCGTGGAAGAAGCACGACAATATCCCGCTGTGACTGATGCCGCATTCGTTGCCCTCGGGGTCATTGTCTTCGCGGATTCGGGATTCCTGCTGTGGCGCGCAATTCAAAGACGGGAGCTTAAGCTGGGCATGCTGATCACGGCGCGGGAGCACGCCCCAGTTTTCTATTTTGTCCTATTGCTGTGGTTGGCGCTCCTGTCGTTGCTAGGAGTTGTGACTCTGATAATCGCTTTGCACGGAACGGGTATATGAGCACCTACACCGCCACCATCCGCTGGACGCGGGATTCGAGCA
>DATMHP010000004.1:0-9037 GCA_035554875.1 Sphingomicrobium sp. | reverse complement strand
GGTCTTCACCTGGAACGGCACGACCAGCGGCGTGCGCGTACCGGACGCGAACTGGATCGCTGAGGACCGCACCGGCCTTTCCATCTGCGACGCCACCTCCGCCGCCTTCGCTCAGGACATCGACTGGGCAAAGATCGATATCGGCACGTTCAGCTGGCAGAAGGCGCTCGGCGGAGAAGCCGCGCACGGTATGCTGGTGCTCAGCCCGCGTGCTGTCGAACGGCTCGAAGCCGGGTCGCCGCGTCCCCTTCCAAAAATCTTCCGCCTCACAAAGGGCGGCACGCTGATCGAAGGCGTGTTCAACGGGGAAACCATCAACACGCCCTCGATGCTTGCCGTCGAGGATTGGCTCGTCTGTCTCGGCTGGGCCGAAAGCGTCGGCGGTCTCGAAGCGCTGATCGCCCGCGCCGACGCCAATGCCGCCGCGCTCGACCGCTGGGTCTCGCAAGCCGGATGGATCGAGCATCTCGCCGCCGACCCCGCGATCCGCTCTAACACTTCGGTCTGCCTGCAATTCGCCGACCGTTCCGACGAGGACGCGAACAAGGTGCGCCAGAAAGCCATCGTGAAGCTGCTCGAATCCGAAGAGGCAGCCTACGATCTCGGCGCCTATCGCGACGCGCCGCCGGGCATCCGGATCTGGTGCGGAGCGACGGTCGAAACATCGGACATCGAGGCACTCACTCCCTGGCTCGATTGGGCGTGGGAGCAGACGAAATGAGCGATACCGTACGCGTCCTTATCGCCGACAAGATGGATCCGCGCGCCGCTGCCATTTTCCGCGACCGCGGGATCGAGGTCGACGAAAAGCCCGGCCTCTCCCCAGACGAGCTGAAGGCGATCATCGGCGGCTATGACGGCCTCGCCGTCCGAAGCTCGACAAGGGTCACCGCGCCGATCATGGATGCGGCGCTCCCGCGGCTGAAAGTGATCGGCCGCGCCGGGATCGGCGTCGACACGATCGACGTGCCCGCCGCCTCGGCGCGCGGGATCGTCGTCATGAACACGCCGTTCGGCAATTCGATCACCACCGCCGAGCATGCGATCGCCATGCTCTTCGCGCTCGCCCGCGAAATTCCACAGGCCGACCAGTCGACCCAGTCGGGCAAGTGGGAAAAGAGCCGCTTCATGGGCGTCGAGCTTGCGGGCAAGACGCTGGGCCTGATCGGCTGCGGCAATATCGGCTCGATCGTCGCCGACCGCGCCCACGGCCTGAAGATGAAGGTCGTGGCTTACGACCCGTTCCTCTCGCCCGAGCGCGCCGTCGAGCTGGGCGTCGACAAGGTCGAGCTGGACGAGCTTCTGAGCCGAGCCGACTTCATCACCCTGCACACGCCGCTCACCGACCAGACTCGCGGAATCCTCTCCCGCGAGGCGCTTGCAAAGACGAAGCCCGGCATCCGGATCGTCAACTGCGCGCGCGGCGGGCTGATCGACGAAGCGGCACTCAAGGACGGGCTGGAAAGCGGTCACGTAGCCGGAGCAGCCCTCGACGTCTTCCAGGAGGAGCCGGCGAAGGAAAATGCCCTGTTCGGCACGCGCGGGCTCATCTGCACGCCGCACCTCGGCGCTTCAACGACCGAGGCGCAGGTCAATGTCGCGATCCAGGTCGCCGAGCAGATGGCCGACTTCCTGCTGCTGGGCGGAATCACGAATGCCGTGAACGTCCCGTCGCTCTCGGCCGAGGAAGCGCCGCGCCTCAGGCCCTACATGGACCTCGCCGAAAAGCTCGGACGGCTCGTCGGGCAAGTGGTCGGTCCGGACATCCGCTCGATCGACGTCGAGGTCGAAGGCGCCGCCGCCGGGCTCAACATCAAGCCCATCACCGGCGCGGTGCTCGCCGGCGTGATGCGCACCTGGTCGGACACGGTGAACATGGTCAACGCGCCCTATCTCGCGAAGGAGCGCGGGCTCGATGTGCGCGAGATCCGTTCGAGCCAGGAAGGCGATTATCACACGCTCGTCGCGGTGACCGTCGGCACCGACGACGGCCCGAAGCGGGTAGAGGGCACTTTGTTCGGCAACCGAGCGCCGCGGCTGGTCTCGATCTTCGGGATTGGCGTCGAGGCGGAGCTTTCCGGGCAGATGATCCATATCGTCAACACCGACGAACCCGGCTTCATCGGCGCGCTCGGGACCGCGCTCGGCGAGCACAAGGTCAACATCGCGACCTTCAACCTTGGCCGCCGCGAGGAAGGCGGCGAGGCGGTCGCGCTGGTCGCGGTCGACGATCCGATCACGTCCGAACTGGCCGCGCAGCTCCGCGGCCTTCCGGGCGTGCGCGAGGTGGTGCCGCTCAGCTTTTGACCTTCGGGTGAAGGCCCGGCTAGGCGTGGGGCTCCCCGATGTCAGGAGTAAGTTCGATCCTTCGTCGCCATCTCGCCGCTGTCGCCCTCACCCTGGCGGTAACGCCGCTCATCGGCTCGGTCGCCCTGCCCAGCCCCGCCGCTGCCGCCGAAATCACCAAGGCCGACTTCTTCAAGCCCGGCATCGCGCCCACGCGCGTGAAGGGCGCCTATGACGTGACGGTCGTCTATTTCATGGATTACCAGTGCCCGGTCTGCCGCGCGCGCACCAACGACTATGCGCGCGTCTTCTCCGAGGACCCGAAGGTCCGCGTGATCTATCGCGACACGCCCTTTTTCGGCGCGCAGTCTGAGACCGCAGCGCGGCTCGCGATCGCCTCGCAATTCCAGGGCAAGCACGAGGCGTTCCATCTCGCGCTAATGCGCACCAAGGGCCGGCTGACCGATGCCGCGATCCGCGAAGCCGCGGCGAAAGCAGGGGTGAACTGGGCCCGCCTGCAAAAGGACCTCGCTGCCCGGAAGAAGGAAATCGACGCCCAAATCGAGCTGAACGTCCGCCTCTCGGAGGCCGCAGGCATCTCCGGGACTCCGGCGTTCATCGTCGGCGATACGCTTGCCGACGGCGCCTATGATTACGCCAATCTCAAAGGCCAGATTGCCGACGTTCGGGCGGGTTCGCGCAAAGGCCGCTAAGCTTCTGGTGGCCGGCCCCTCTCGTCGTTCGAGACCGGCCGGATGAACACTCGGAACAGCTGCGGAAAGCGGTCGTGCATCCCTTTCTCGATGCGGCCGATCAGCTCCTCGACCTGCGGGACCCGAAGCGATGGCTCGATCTCGATTGAGACAGTAGCGATCACCTGATCCGGCGACATCTGCGTTGTCGTGATGTCCACGACGTCAACGACGCACGGTTCGGCCTCTGCGGTCCTGCGCAAATCTTCGCTGAGCTTCGGCGATGCGCGCTCCCCAATCAGCAATTCCTTGCTCTCGCGCGCCAGCAGCACCGAGACTGCTGCAAGCACGACCCCGATCAGGATCGATCCCGCCCCGTCGATCCACGGAAGCCGGAGCTTCCAGGACAGGTAGGTCGCAATCGCCGCGATGACGATCCCGATCAGCGCCGCCGAATCCTCGAACAGGACCATGAACGAGGTCGGGTCCTTGCTGGCTACCACAGTCGCCCAGATCGGCCGCGACTTGCGCACCCGCGCGAACGTCTTCCACCCGAACCACCAGGAAATGCCTTCGAACAGGAAGGCGAAGGCCAAGACGACGAAATTGATCCAGACCTGCTCGATCATCTCGGGATGACGGATGTGGATCACGCCTTCGTAGGCCGACACGCCCGCGCCGACCGCGAAGATCAGAAGCGCAACCACGAAGCACCAGAAATAGAGTTCGCGGCCGTAGCCGAACGGATGTTTTTCGTCGGGCGGCTTGGCAGCCCGGTGCTGGCCGTAGAGCAGAAGGATCTCGTTGCCGGTATCCACCAGCGAATGGACTGCTTCGCTCGTCATCGCCGAGCTTCCGGTGAACAGGGCGGCGACGCCTTTCGTCACCGCGATCAGCAGGTTGCCGATAAGCGCCGCAATGATCGCCGTCCGGGACGTATGCTCGGCCACCCGCCAACAACCATGACGGGCGCGCATCGTTTCAACGGCCGAATGCTGGACCTTGTGCGGCGTTGTCCCTAGAGCCGCGCGGACAGCCGAAAAGAGGATTCATTCGTGGCCAACGTCACCGTCATCGGCGCCCAGTGGGGCGACGAAGGCAAGGGAAAGATCGTCGACTGGCTGGCAAGCCGCGCCGACATGGTCGTCCGCTTCCAGGGCGGCCACAACGCCGGCCACACTCTCGTGGTCGAAGGCACGACCTACAAGCTGTCGCTGCTTCCGAGCGGGATCGTCACCGGCACGCCGTCGGTCATCGGCAACGGGGTCGTCCTCGACCCCTGGGCGCTAAAGAGTGAGGTCGAGCGAATCCGCGAGCAGGGCGTGAAGGTCACGCCCGACCTGCTGATGGTCGCCGAGACATGCCCGCTCATTCTTCCCATCCACCGCGACCTCGACGCGCTGCGCGAAGACGCCAGCGGCGCCGGCAAGATCGGCACGACCCGCCGCGGGATCGGCCCGGCTTACGAGGACAAGGTCGGCCGCCGCGCTATCCGGCTGTGCGATCTCGCACATCTCGATGAGCTCGAGCCGATGCTTGACCGCCTGTGCGCCCACCACGACGCGCTTCGCGCCGGCTTCGGCGAGCCGCCGGTCGACCGCAAGCGACTGCTCGATGACCTCGCCGAGATCACCGACTTCGTCCTGCCGTTTGCAAAGCCCGTGTGGCGCGATCTCGACAAGGCCAACAAGCGCGGCAAGCGCATCCTGTTCGAAGGCGCGCAGGGCGTGCTGCTCGACGTCGACCACGGCACCTATCCGTTCGTGACCTCGTCCAACACAGTCGCGGGAACGATCGCGGCGGGCAGCGGCACCGGCCCCCACGCCGCCGGCTTCGTCCTCGGGATCACCAAGGCCTACACCACGCGTGTCGGCTCCGGCCCATTTCCGACCGAACAGGACAACGAAATCGGCCAGGAACTGGGCACCCGCGGCCGCGAGTTCGGGACCGTCACCGGCCGCCAGCGCCGCTGCGGCTGGTTCGACGCGGTCCTCGTCCGCCAGGCCGTCGCCGTCGGCGGCATCACCGGGATCGCCCTCACCAAACTCGACGTTCTCGACACGCTCGAAACGGTGAAGGTCTGCACCGGCTACAAGATCGACGGGAAGAAGGTCGATTACCTGCCCCCGCACCCGGCCGACCAGGCGCGCGTCGAGCCGGTCTATGAAGAGATCAAGGGCTGGCAGGAATCGACCCAAGGCGCGCGCAGCTGGGTCGACCTCCCCGCCCGCGCCATCAAGTACGTCCGCCGCATCGAGGAGCTGATCCGCTGCCCGGTCGCACTGGTCTCGACCTCGCCCGAGCGCGAAGATACCATTCTTGTCAGGGATCCTTTCGCGGGCTGATCGTGCTGACCGAGTTGTTTCGCCGGATTACCGGCCGTTCCGAACCCGACGAGCCGGGGATGCGGATGGCGGGCATCTATCGCCGGCAGGGCAAGGATTACGTCACCGCCTCCTCGCGCACCCGCGACGGCTTCTGGCTCGAAGAGGGTCCGGTGGATGTGCTGGATTCAGGCGATCCCGCTCTCGCCGAGGTCGTGCTCTCCGCGCTTGCCCGATCGAGGGACGGAATTGCCGCGCCGAAGACCTGGTCGAGCCATGTGAACAAGGTCGTCGAAGCCGCGGGCCTCAGGCGCTTCAGCGCCTTCGCCAAGGGCGCTGCGCATGTGAGCGTGCAGGAAAAGGACGGCGTGCTTCGGGTGACGCCGCATCGCAACGGCGGCTCACGAGAAGGCTATCTCGGTCTCGAGGACCAGGCGCTGGAGCTGCCCGTCGGCAGCCCAGAGGTCGCAAAGGCGATCGAAACGGCCTTTAGCCGCTGCAGCTAGTGCAACACTTCGAAGCCGTTCAGGCCCTCGGAATCGGACTCCGTAATCGCGACGCCCTGGACCTCCGCATCGGGCGGGCCTTCGCGGATGAGTTGGATGAGCTCGTCGACGGCCTCCTCTTCGCCCTCAAGATGCGCTTCGACGGAGCCGTCGCTGCGATTGCGAATCCACCCGGCAACGCTGAGCGCCCGTGCCTCGTCGGCGGTCCATGCGCGGAAGAAAACGCCCTGGACGCGCCCGGTGATTCGGACCCTGCGCGCGCAGTCAGCCATGGATCGAGGCGAGCGCCACCCGCGCAGCCTCCTCGAGCTGCTTCATCAGCGCCCGGTGCGGGAAGGGGCCGTAGCTGATCCGCGCTACCCCCGCATTCGCCCAGTCGCGATTGGCGGGAGCGCCGGGGAAGGCGATCAGGTTGAGCGGAAGCGGCACCGCCTTCACCACCCGCTCCGCCTGCCGCGGGTCCGCCAGCCGCGGAACGAAGAAGCCGCTCGCGCCGGAATCGGCGAAGCCTTTCCCGCGCTCGATCACCTCGTCGACCAGAGCGTCGTCGTAGGTCTGGGTCTTCAGGAACAGGTCGGTTCGGGCGTTGATGAAGAAGGCCGCACCCACCGCGTCGCGGATCGCCCGAATTCTCCGGCACTGGAGGTCGAGCGGGTGAAGCCCCTCCCCGCCGATCACCTGGTCCTCGAAATTGCAACCGACGGCGCCCGTCGCTTTCAACCTGACGACATTCGCGCCCGCCTCTTCGGGCTCAATCGAATAGGCGCTCTCGAAGTCGACCGTCACCGGCAAGTCCACCGCCGCGACCACCCGCGTCGCATTGTCCATCACGAAGTCGATCGGCACCTGCTGCCCGTCACCGAAGCCGGACGCGTCGCCGACAGGATGGCTGCCGGTCGCAATCGCCTTGGCGCCCGCAGCGGCGACGGCCTTCGCGCTCCCCGCGTCCCAAATATTGTAGAGGATGACCGGGTCGCCCGGCCGGTGAAGCGACGCGAACGTCTCGAACTTCGAAGCCATGGCCGCCCGATTAGCAGCCTCGCCGTCAGCCCTGCAACGAGTCCTCGACTATCGGGGCGATCGAGCTGCTGAATCCGGGCGCTGGGACCGCCTTCGGAGGCGGCAGCGTCACGGTGACGGTCGAGCCGCGCTGTTGCGACTGGCCGAATCCGCACGATGGAAGACAGAGAAGGAGGAACAGCAGCGGCGCGCAACGCAACATCCGTCCACCCTCCGGTGAAAGTGTTTAGAAATTGCGAAATGCTGCGGCGGGGGTGGAACCGGGTGGCCCGAAGGCCCCCGCCGCAGCTTTACCCGGCCCTGCCGCGATCGTGGGGTGCCGCGGCGGATCCAGATTGCGTTCTGGCGGCCGAATCCTTGATAATTTCCCCAATAACTAAGGATAGTTAGTGGGATGCCTCGCCTAGGAGGGGGAGATCGGCGCCGGGCAGATCGCCGATCGTTCAGCCGACGGATTATCGTGGTTGCAGACGACGAGGATCGCGCGGAGTGCGGCGTGATCGTCGCCTTGGTCGTGATCGATCTGCTTGCCGGCCTGGGCCGACGCCATCATCGAATGGAGGGTCGCCCGAAGGTTCGCGGCGATGCTCGGCGGCGGGCCGGCAGCCGCGCTTGCGGTGCCGATGGCTGCGGACGACAGGAACAGAAGCGGAAGAAGGCGCATTGCGAGCTCCTTGCCCGGCGCCGACGCCGGGACGGTCGAGTCACTCCCCAAGGGCCCCTTAACACTCCGCTCGCGAGGAATTTGCGGCCGTTATGAGGGTTATCGGCGGGGCGGCGTTGAAAGCCGCCCGAACGAAATTAACGGACTTAACCGGCGTTGCTGCCCGATGCTCAATCTAGTGGACGAAGCGCGCCACCACGTCGCGGTACGACCGGCTCACTTTCACCTGCGCGCCCGAATCCAGCACCAGGAAGCACTCGCCGTTCGTATGCGGCTTCACCTGCCGGACCAGGTCGAGATTGACGATGGTCGAGCGGTGGACGCGCTGGAACCGGCGCGGGTCGAGCCTCTTCTCCAGGTCCTTCATCGTCTCGCGAAGGATGAGCGTGTTATCGCCGGTCTGGATGCACATGTAGTCGCCCGCCGCATCGATACGCTCGATCGTGTCGACGTCGACGCGGAAGATCTGCCCCTGGTCCTTGATGTTGATCATCTTCTCGAAGCGATTGGATGCGGGTCCTTCGCTCATCGCCCCGTCCGCCAGCTCCTCGGCCGCTTCGGGCGCATGTTCGACGAGGGCCTCCTTCAAACGCTCGGCTTCTTCGGCGCTGCGCTTTTCGGTGAGCCTCTGCCGGATGCGGTCGAGGGTCGCCGCCAGCCGGTCCTCGTCGACCGGCTTCACCAGATAATCCACCGCCTGCGCCTCGAACGCCCGCACGGCATGCTCGCCGTAAGCGGTGACGAAGACGAACAAGGGCGGCTCGACCTCCATCAGGCCCTGGATGACCGAGAATCCGTCGAAGCCCGGCATCTGGATGTCGAGGAAGACGAGATCGGGCTTGTGCGTCTTGATCTGCCGGATGGCCTCGCGGCCGTTCGATGCAGTCGCCACGACTTCGACATCGTCATGAGCCTCTAGCCGGAGCTGCAGCCCCTGTGTGGCAAGGGGCTCATCGTCGACCAGGATGGTCCGGATGGGCATCAGTCTTCTTCTCCACTCTGGTAGGGAATTTCGATGATAACGCTGAAGCCCCCGTGTTCGTTCTTCTTCGATGTGAATCCATGCGCGCTTCCATAGGCCTGCGCCAGCCTCTCGCGAATGTTGGTGAGCCCGACGCCCGTTGACGGGCTCAACGCCGCATCCGCGCAACCGTCGCAATTGCCGTTGTCGGCGACCTCGATCCTCACCGCCTCGCCCTCGCGGCTGGCGGTGATCCAGATGTCGGCTCCGTCCTCGCTCGGTGTGACCGCATATTTGATTGCATTCTCAATCAGAGGCTGAAGGAGCAATGAAGGAAGCTTCGCCCCGATCGTGTCCGGCTCGATCCGGAAGTGCGGGCGCATCCGGTCCTCGAACCGCATCTTCTCGATCTCCAGATAGAGTTTCAGCGTCTCCACTTCCTGCGCCAGCGTCACCTTGGCGGTGGATTCGTTGGCCAGCGTGTAGCGAAGGAAGGACGACAGCCTCGCGAGCATCGCATTGGCCCGCTCCGTCTGCTTCAGAAGCACCAGGGTCGAGATCGAATTCAGCGTGTTGAACAGGAA
>DATMHP010000003.1:0-9888 GCA_035554875.1 Sphingomicrobium sp. | reverse complement strand
CCTCGATCCCAGCGCTGTTGCTGCGCAGGGCCCTCAGGACCGTCTCGACGATCTGCGGTGCGTTGAGGCTCGCCTCGTCATATTGCTTCTCGGGCTTGTCCTGGTCGATGAAGCGGTCGGGGAGCCGCATCGTGCGGATCTTGAGGCCCGCATCGACCAGCCCTTCGTCGCTCGCCATCGTCAGCACGTGCGCGCCGAGACCGCCGATCGAGGCTTCCTCGATGGTCACCGCGACCTCGTGCGTCGTTAGCAGCTTGCGGATCAGCGCCTCGTCGAGCGGCTTGGCAAAGCGCAGGTCGGCGACAGTCGTCGAAAGCCCCTTCGCCTCAAGCTGGTCCGCCGCCTTCTCGGCTTCCTCGAGCCGAGTGCCCAGCGACAGGATCGCCACTTTGCTGCCCTGGCGAACGATCCGGCCCTTGCCGATCTCAAGCGTCTCCGGAACCTCGGGAAGCGGAACGCCCCTGCCCTCGCCGCGCGGGTAACGAACCGCGATCGGCCCGCTGTCGTGGATGGCCATGGTGTGGACCATGTTGACCAGCTCGGCCTCGTCCGCTGCGGCCATGACCACGAAGTTGGGGAGCGTGCAGAGGTAGGCGAGATCGAAGCTTCCCGCGTGGGTCGCCCCGTCGGCGCCAACCAGCCCGGCACGGTCCATCGCAAAGCGCACCGGCAAATTCTGGATCGCGACATCGTGGACGACCTGGTCGTAGGCGCGCTGGAGGAAAGTCGAATAGATTGCGCAGAACGGCCGATAGCCCTCCGCGGCCATTCCGGCGGCGAAGGTCACCGCATGCTGCTCGGCAATGCCGACGTCGAACGTGCGCTCCGGGAACGCGTCCTGGACCTTGTCGAGCCCGGTGCCGGACGGCATCGCAGCAGTGATCGCAACGACCTTCTCGTCCCGCTCCATTTCGCCCAGCAGCGCCTTGGCGAAGATGCCGGTGTAGCTTGGCGGGCCGCCGGTCGACTTGGCCTGCTTGCCCGAGACGACGTCGAACTTCACGACGCCATGATACTTGTCGGCCGCGTTCTCGGCCGGCTCGTAGCCCTTGCCCTTGCGCGTGACGACGTGGACCAGCATCGGCCCTTCTTCGGCGTCGCGGACATTCTCCAGAACGTCGACGAGGGCGTTGACGTCATGACCATCGACCGGCCCGACATAATAGAAGCCGAGTTCGTCGAAGAGCGTGCCGCCAGTGAAGAGCCCGCGCGCATATTGCTCCATGCGGTGCGCGGCGACGTGGAGCGGCTCCGGCATTGCGCGCGCGAACTTCTGCGCGAGCTTGCGCGGTCCCAGATATTTGCTCGAGCTAACCAGCCTCGCCAGGGCATTCCTCAGCGAGCCGACCGGCGGTGCGATCGACATGTCATTGTCGTTGAGAATGACGATCAGGCGATTGCCGGCGGCGGCGGCATTGTTCATAGCCTCATACGCCATGCCGGCGCTCATCGCGCCGTCGCCGATGACGGCAATTGCGTGGTGCGGATCGCCCGACAGCTTGTTGGCGATAGCGAAGCCCAGAGCGGCCGAGATTGAGGTCGAGCTGTGGGCGGCACCGAACGGGTCGTATTCGCTCTCGCTGCGCTTGGTGAAGCCGCTGAGCCCGCCGCCCTGACGCAGCGTGCGGATGCGATCGCGGCGCCCGGTGACGATCTTGTGCGGATAAGCCTGGTGGCCGACGTCCCAGATCAGTTTGTCCCTGGGCGTATCGAAGACATAGTGGAGCGCCACTGTCAGCTCGACCACGCCGAGGCCGGCACCGAGGTGTCCGCCGGTGACGGACACCGCGGAGATGGTTTCCTGCCGAAGCTCCTCGGCAAGCTGCGCAAGCTGCGCCTTGTCGAGCTTCCGGAGATCTTCCGGCAGCTTGACCTCATCCAGCAATGGCGTGTTCGGGCGGTCCGACATGGTGCGGGGCCTTATCCCCATGGAGCGGCCATGTCACGAAGACGGCCGCGATAGAGTGACGATTTCAGCAAATGCTCAGGATTCGCTCAGCTATTTCGAGCTGGAGCAATCCTCGCAGGTGCCACGAACCTCGATCACCGGGCGCTTGGCCGCAAAGCCCGCGCTTGCTGCGGCATCGCGGATTTCGCCCGACAATTTGTCGTCGTCGATGTGCACGGCCTGCCCGCACGTGTCGCAGATCAGGAAGATGCAGTCGTGCAGGCAATCCGGATGCTGGTTCGCGACATAAGCGTTCGCGCTTTCCACCCGTCGGGCGAGGTTGGCGCCGACGAATAGGTCGAGGATCCGATAGACGCTGTTGGCTGCGACCCGCCGGTCCTGCGCCTTCGAAACCGCTTCGGCGATGTCATAGGCGCTGGCAGGGCGATCGAAGGCCGCGAGCGCGTCGAACACCGCCGCGCGCATGTCGGTCCATTGCTCGCCCTTGGCCTCAAGGTGCCCGCGCGCTGCCGAGCGCAGCGACTCGCCTTCGTGCATCTGATGGTTGTGAGATGTCATCTCGTGGCTCGAAATACGCGCCTGCCTGGGCGGCGGCAAGGTCAGTCGGCGGCGAGGAAATTCAGCCTGTGGCCGAGCGCCAGGATGCTGACTCCAACAATTGTGAAGACCGGCTCGTAGCCGCCTTCGTGAAGCGTCAGGGCGCCGGCCATGACACCAAGCCCCAGCGCTCCGATGGCGGTCGGAAGGACGAACCCGTGCTCCAACGCGCCGCGCCCCAACGCGACGGCTCCCAGGATCATCGCCAGGGTGAGACCAACTTCGTGGAAAATAGGCTGGCCGAGGAAACCGCCGATCGACGCGACGACGCCGAGAAAGATTGCGGTCGCCAGGCAATGGACCAGGCACAGGCCCGACAGCCCCATGGCAATACGGTCCAGCCGTCCGGGATTTGCGAGCATCGCGACCATTTCGCCGGCGCATATAGGCCCATCTGCACCACGTTACAATATTACATTAACCCGGAAACGCCTCTTGCCGCCGCTTGCTTTGGGCGGGCATAGGCGCTCCTCGAAATGAATGCTCCCCTTCCCACGCACGCCGCGGACCGGACCCGCCCGTTCGCGCTCGCGAATTTGCTGTTCCTGGTGGCAGGAATGGTCTTCGCGATGGTCATCATTGGCGGGATTACGCGGCTAACCGAGAGCGGCTTGTCGATCACCGAGTGGAACGTGGTTTCAGGGACCATCCCGCCGCTCAGCCACGCCGACTGGGTTCACGAATTCCAGCTCTACCAGCAGACCCCGCAATATCAGCAAGTGGCCGGGCCGGCGGGCATGGACCTTTCCGGATTCAAGTTCATCTTTTTCTGGGAATGGGCACACCGCTTCCTTGGTCGGCTTGTCGGGCTCGTCTTCCTAGCCGGCACACTCTGGTTTGCAGCGAAGCGGGCGATCCCGAAGGGATTCGGTTGGCGGCTCGCGGCTTTGTTCGTTCTCGGCGGCCTTCAGGGGGCGGTTGGCTGGCTGATGGTGATGTCGGGGCTCGAGGGCCGGACCGAGGTCAGCCCGTACCGCCTCTCGGCCCATCTCCTCTTCGCACTGTTCCTGTTCGGCGCGCTGATCTGGACGGCGCTCGACCTTCGCAAGGTGGGCAGAGACGCTGCAGCACGCCCCGCCCGATTGATAGGCGCGTCGCTTGCAACGCTCGCGGTCGTGTTCGTCCAGCTCTTGCTCGGCGCCTGGGTCGCCGGATTCCGCGCCGGCTATGTGTCGAACACCTGGCCGCTGATGAACGACCGCTTCTTCCCGGCGGGGGTCGATTGGTCCCACGGCGCCGGATACGCCTTCACGCACGACCTTTTCTTGCTGCACTGGATGCACCGCTGGTGGGCATGGGTCGTCGTAGCAGCGCTGGTGATCTTCGCGCGGATGGTCCGCCGGGCCGGCTCTCGACCTGCGTCGATCGCGATCCATTCGGCTTTCGGAACGCAAATCATCCTCGGCATCGCGACGGTGACGACCGGAATCGATCTGCCGATTGCAGTCCTCCACCAAGCCGTCGGAGCACTCGTGCTCGCTTCGACGGTTTGGGGTGCACACGTGCTCGGGCAAAACAGATGACCATCGTCTCGGTCTATGCCGTCTTCGCCAATCCGGAGGAGGCAGAGCGGATCGGACGCACGGTGGTCGAGGAAAAGCTAGCGGCCTGCATCAACATCCTAGGTCCCTGCCGCTCCATCTATCGCTGGCAAGGCAAGATCGAGAGTGCCGACGAAGTGCCGGCGATCCTCAAGACTCACGGTTGGCAGGCCGACACGCTGATCGAGAGGATCGCAGCGCTGCACAGCTATGACACGCCCTGCATCACGGTCTGGCCGATCGAGAAGCTTCTGCGCCGCTATGCCGACTGGGTCGAGGACAGCGTTCTCAGCGAACGCTAGAGTCTCGTCTTCGGGCGGTGCTTGAGGTCCCGCCTGGCGGCGATCATCCCCGGCAGGAGCGGCAGCCAGAGCGTGAAGCCGCGGAACAGCAAGGTCGCCGACAGCGCTGCCTCGAACGGCACACCCGCAATGCGCAGCGTCGCTATCGACACAGCTTCGAACGAGCCAAGGCCCATCGGGATCGGGCCCAGGGTCACGACGATCGACGCGATGATGAAGGCGATGAAGGCCGACGCGAACGGCACGTCCACCCCCAGCGCATAAAGGCAGAACTGCATCGTCAGTCCGTCGAGCACGAATCCGATTCCGTTGAGGATCGAAAGCTCGGTGATCAGCTCTCCGCTCCGGACCAGCTTGCCGGGAGCCTCGCCGATCATGTCGAACAGCTCGCGGATCGGCCCAACATTGCGGAGCCATTTGGGGATCGCCCGCTGGCCCTTCTTCTGAAGCCACAGCGCCAGCGACGGGATGCCTGCTGCAATGACCAGGAAGGCCCCGATCAGTCCGAGCATCAGCCAGGTGTCCCTGCCCATCACGAAGAGGAGCAGCAGCACTCCAAGCGCACAGATGGCGTAGGAAGCATAGTAACTGATGATCGCCAGGATCACCGCTGCGACCGCGACCTTGCGCGAAGCCCCCAGCTGCCTCAGCCGATCGACCACCACGACATTCCCGCTCATCCCTGCGGTCGGCACCATCTGGTCGGCAAAATGCTTCGTGAAGGTGAGCGGAAGAAGCTTCACGAGCGGAGTCTTGCAGTCGCATGCGCGAAGCACGAGCAGCCATTCGAACGCCTGCGAGACGTAGGTAAGCAGTTGCGCCGCGAAGGCAGCTAGCAACCATAATGGCTCGGCGCGGGCGACCAGGCTGGCGAACTTTTTGACGTCCCCCCAATGGATCGCGGCGAAAATCACTGCCGCGACAAGGAGCAAGCCGAGGAACCAGGTTCGCCAGTTGCTCAGTGCCTTGTCGGTCAGGTCCGCGGATTCGCGGGGTTCGGCTCTAGCGGCATCGTTCGCCATCGGCGGGGCAACGCCGCTTCAGCCGTTGCGGTGCCGCGATGGCAGCAAAGAATCCTAGAGCCGCCTCTTGTCGAGCTGCAGGTAAGCCGGATCGAACTCCGCGATCGACTCCAGCGTGGGCCGGTCGATTATACTGATGCGCCGGTTTTCGCTTTCCACCACGTTGCGTCGCCGAAGCTCCTGGAGCGTCCGATTGACGTGCACCACGGTCAGCCCGAGGCACTCGGACAGCTCACGCTGGGTGAGCGGAAACTCGAACGTGTCGCCATCGGTCTTGCCGACGATCCCGAGCCTCAGGTGCAGCTCACAAAACAAATGCGCCATTCGCGAGATCGCGGATCGCCGCCCCAGCGAAAGGGCCTGCTCGCGGGCGATGGCGGCATCTATGTTCGTAAGTAGCCAATAGATTCGCGTGAGATGGGGCTGTTGTTCGGTAAGCTCCAGCAAACGCTCGTGCGGGACCAATGCGATCACGCATTCGCTGACGGACACGACGTCGTGATCGAGGCGCTTCAGCGTAAAGCCGTGCAGGTCGGCGAAATCGCCGGGAAGGTGCACCTCCAGGATCTGCCGCTCGCCGCTTTCCAGGTCCTTCGACCGGACCAGCCACCCGTCGAGCAGGAGAATGCTCTGGTTGAGGTCTTGTCCGGCACGAATGAGAAACTGATCCGGCCGGACAGCGCGTGTTTCTGCAACCAGATCGCGGATCACTCGCTCTTCATCCGCGCTGATTGCGGTACGCAGCCTCAGCTTTTTCAAATGAGCGGTGATCATCCGTCAGGCCTAATGGAACGCCGCAAAGATGTTGGCGCATAACCTAGGTTACAGCGCCGTTACGTTTCGCAAAAAAGGCGTGTTTTTAAAAGCCTCCTCGCTTTGACTTGTAACCTGGGTGAATCAGCTCGTGCGAAATTCCAAGCTATGCATCCGCCATCGAAGGGGGAGCACGCGTTGCCAGCGTATAGGCATTATCGGCTCGATGGAGCGGGCAACATCAGCAAGGCCGAGTGGTTCGAGGCCGCCGATGACGCCGACGCCGTGCGGCAAATAAGCGAGAAGAAACTTCCCGTGGCTTCGGAAATCTGGGACGGAAATCGCCGCGTCGCCAACGTGGACGCGACAAAGCCGGACTGATTTGACCTCGGTCGATTACCACTCCGGTATCATTTTACCCGTCGAAAAAGTCCCGCATTTGCTTGACTTTCCGCAGCCCGCACGCAAATAGCGCGTTCACCGGCGGCGCTTCGAGTGCCGCCTTTCGCATTTCCAACGAAAGGATCAACGCCATGAAGGCGCTGATGAAGACGACCAAGTCGGCGAAACCGGCCGAGGTCGAGAAGAAATGGCACCTGATCGACGCCGATGGCCTCATCGTCGGCCGCGTCGCGACGATCATCGCCAATATCCTGCGCGGCAAGCACAAGCCGAGCTACACGCCGCACGTCGATTGCGGTGACCATGTCGTCGTCATCAACGCCGACAAGGTGAAGTTCACCGGCCGCAAGCTCGAGCAAAAGACCTATTACAAGCACACCGGCTATGCCGGCGGGCTCAAGGAAATCACCGCGGGCAAGGTGCTCGAGGGCCGTTTCCCCGAGCGCGTGCTTGAGAAGGCGGTCGAGCGGATGATCCCGCGCGGACCGCTGGGCCGCCAGCAGATGCGCGCCCTGCACCTCTACAACGGCACCGAGCATCCCCATGCCGGGCAGAACCCCGAGGTCCTCGACGTCGCGTCGATGAACCGCAAGAACAAGGTGGGCGCATAATATGGCCGACAAGAAGTCCCTTTCCGACCTCGCCGAGCTGACCAAGGAAGAGGCTCCGGCCCCCGCCGCCGAAGCTCCGGCGGAAGAGGCAGCAGCTCCTGCGGAAGCCGCCCCTCCCCCTGTCGAGCAGGCACCGCTTCGCGAGCAGCAGCTCGACAAGCATGGCCGCGCCTATGCGACCGGCCGCCGCAAGGACGCCATCGCCCGCGTTTGGCTGAAGCCCGGTTCCGGCAAGATCGTCGTCAACGGCCGCGAGCAGGAAGTCTATTTCGCTCGTCCGTCGCTTCGCCTGGTCATCAATCAGCCGTTCGACGTCGCCGATCGCAAGGACCAGTATGACGTCGTCGCCACCGTCAAGGGCGGCGGCCTCTCGGGCCAGGCCGGTGCCGTGAAGCACGGCATCGCGCAGGCGCTGACCCGCTACGAGCCGGCGCTTCGCACGATGGTCAAGCAGGCAGGCTTCCTGACCCGCGACCCGCGCGTCGTCGAGCGCAAGAAGTACGGCCGCGCCAAGGCACGCCGCAGCTTCCAGTTCTCGAAGCGCTAAGACTTACGACAGAACGTCACGCGAAGGGCGGTCCGGGTCTTCCGGGCCGCCCTTTTCGATTCTAGGCTACGGCAAACCGGGGAGGTTTCGATGCGTTTTCTCATCGCCATGGCCGTTGCACTCGCCAGTCCCGCAGCCGCGCAGCCGACAGGCGCAATCCTGCTCAAACCTGCGCAGGTATTCGACGGCGTCAATCCGCAGCCGCATCCCGGCTGGTCGGTGCTGGTCGAAGGCGACAAGATCGCAGCGGCCGGTCCGGATGTCGCAGCGCCCGCCGGAGCGAAGGTGATCGAGCTTCCCGGCTCGACGCTGATACCCGGAATGATCGAGGGGCACTCGCACCTGTTCCTCCACCCGTACAACGAGACTTTGTGGGACGATCAGGTTCTGCACGAACCGCTCGCGCTTCGCACCGCCCGCGCCGTCGTTCATGCGGAGGTGACGCTCGATGCGGGCTTCACGACCGAGCGCGATCTCGGCACCGAAGGGGCCGGCTACGCCGACGTGGGCCTCAAGGAAGCGATCGACCAGGGCATCGTCCCTGGCCCTCGCCTGCTCGTCGCGACCAAAGCCAATGTCGCCCGCGGCGCTTATGGCCCAAAGGGGTTCGAGCCGGGCGTTCCGATCCCGCAAGGCTCGGAAGAGATCAGCGGTCCCGACGAGATGACGAAGGCCGCTCGTGACCAGATCGCCGCCGGCGCCGACGTCATCAAGATGTACGCGGACTACCGCTACCGGTCTGGCGAGCCGAGCCGCCCGACAATGACGGGAGCCGAACTGGCGGCAGGTGTAGCCGTTGCGCACGACGCCGGAAGGCTTGCTGCCGCCCATGCCACGACGGCGGAGGGCATGCGCCGCGCGGTTCTCGCCGGAGTCGACACGATCGAGCACGGCTACGGCGGCACCGCGGAAATCTTCAAGATGATGGCCGAACGCGGAACTGCGCTGTGCCCGACCATTGCCGCGTCCGAAGCCTATGCGCGCTATTTCCAGCACTGGAACGGGCAGGAACCGGCACCTGAGAGCGTCCAGCAAAACCGGCGATCCTTCCAGCTGGCGATGAGGGCCGGCGTTCCGATTTGCATGGGCGGCGATGTGGGCGTGTTTCCCCACGGAAAGAACTGGCTGGAAATGGAGGCAATGCAGCGCGCCGGGATGTCACCGGCCCAGGTGCTGATCTCCGCCACTTCGCGCAATGCCAGGATTTTCCACCTCGCCGATCGCGGTGAAGTGAAGGCGGGCCTGCTCGCCGACCTCGTCGCAGTCGACGGTGATCCGACGAAAGACGTGTCGGCCGTCGAGCATGTCCGTTTCGTGATGAAGGGTGGTGAGGTGATCGTTCAACACTAAAGGTTGACGGTCTCCATTCCGCGGGCGTGGTAGCGTTCGCCGGCGGCGGCTCCGGGCGGGAGGATTTCATCGAGGCGGCGCAGATCCTCAGCGCTGAGCTTCACGTCGAGCGCAGCGATATTTTCATCGAGATATTTGCGGCGCTTCGTTCCGGGGATCGGGACCACGTCATCGCCCTGCGCGAGGACCCACGCGAGCGCCAGCTGAGCGGTCGTGCAGCCCTTCTCGCGGGCCATCGCCTCGACCTCCTGGACCAGCGCGATGTTCCGATGGAAATTCTCGCCGGTGAAGCGCGGATGGAAGCGGCGGAAGTCGTCCTCGGGGAAGTCCTCCGGCGAGGTGATCTGCCCGGTCAGGAAACCGCGACCGAGCGGCGAATAAGCGACATAGCCGATGCCGAGCTCGCGCACCGTCGGAAGTACGCCCGCCTCAGCATCGCGGCTCCATAGCGAAAGCTCGGTCTGGACGGCGGTGATCGGATGCACCGCATGGGCCCGCCTGATCGTGTCCGGAGCAGCTTCGCTAAGGCCGAGGAAGCGGACCTTCCCCTCGTCGACCAGCTGCGCCATCGCGCCGACAGTTTCCTCGATCGGCACATTCACATCGACGCGATGCTGATAATAGAGATCGATGACGTCGACCCCGAGCCGCTGCAGGCTGGCGTCGCACGCCTGCGCCACATATTCAGGATCGCCGCGGACGCCCATGAACTCGCCGTTGGGGCCGCGCACATTGCCGAACTTGGTGGCCAGGAAGACGTCCTCGCGGCGGTTGCGGATCGCGCGGCCGACTAACTCTTCGTTGCGGCCCGAGCCGTACATGTCGGCCGTGTCGAGAAAAGAGACGCCCTGATC
>DATMHP010000002.1:0-10513 GCA_035554875.1 Sphingomicrobium sp. | reverse complement strand
GACCGTTCAGCACGCCATCTTCGAGCCACTGCGTTTGCTGGAACGCGTGATCGAACGGGAAAACCGTGTCCATGTGGCCGGTGAAGAGCAGCTGCACCGGCGCGTCCGGCCGCACTTTCAGGTGCAGGTTCTGGCCGTGCTCGATTGCGAAGGTCTGGCCCGCCGCATCCACGGCTTCGACCGGCGCCGCGTCGACAAGCTCAAGCTCCCCCGGAAGCGCGGAGAAGGCGTCGGCGAGGATCGCCGCCATCCGCTCCAGCCCCGGCAGGTTGCGCGAGCCGCTGTTGACCGGGCTCCATTCGAGCACCTGGTCGAGCATCGGCTCGGCCGCGGCGCGCTCGATGGCGCATTGCTCGATATTGGAGAGTTCCCCCATGCCCGGCTTCCCTAGCCGCGCCGCAATGCGAACGCCACACCGCGCGACAGGCGAAAAGAACGGCTGCAACTGCTATAGTTGCCGGCGTCCGAAACACGTTGTCGTGGAAGGATATCGATATGTTCAGCAAATCGTTTGTCGTGGCATTCGCCGCCGGCTCCTTGCTCCTGGCAAGCCAACCCGCGCGGGCGAACGAACGGGATCTGGGAAATCTGAGCAACACCAGTGACAAGCTCGTGGGGCTTTGCGGCGGTCATGATGCAGAGGTTTGGACGTCTCCGGACGGGAATAATTGGGGATGCGGCTACAAGGGCGGGGGCGGAATATTGTGCGACAAGGACACCGGCTGCCTTGAGGAAACGCGAACGGCGCCTGACTCGGACAAGCCGTGGGGGCTGGCGGGCCTCCTTGGCCTTATCGGCTTGCTCGGACTGGCAGGGCGCAAGCGCGCAAGCCGCGCCGTATAGCGCAAGCCTTTTCTACCGGAGCGAGGCCAGCTCCGACTGCGCTGCCGGTCCTAGATCGGTGATCTTCACCGGCACATAGCTGGGCATCGGAATCTGCTCTTCCGGAACCGAGGCCGAGAGCGGCACGGACCCGCCGAGCAGCCAGCGCGCGAGGCGGGGCGCGTCCTCGAGCCGGATGCAGCCGGCGCTGAGGCTGCGGTCGTCCTGATCGAACAACTCCTTCTTCGGCGTGTCGTGAAGGAAGATGCCGTCGCCGACCGCAAGGCTGAACTTCATCCGGCCCATCGAGTTTGCCGGACCGGGCCGCTGCCGCACGAGGACGGTCGCGCGGCCGTCGGCAACCGCCTGCCAGTCCACCGTCGTGGGATCGATCACTGTCGCACCGGGATCGAAACTGGAAACAACTTCATAGCCGCGGTCGGTCAGATATTTCGTGCCCTGCTTGAGGACATTCGGTGCGGTCAGAGTCCGCGCGATATCCGCCGGGACGTGCCAGTAAGGATTGATCGTCGCGTAGGTGAGCGACGTGGTAACCTCGGGCGTCGGCTCTTCGGGCTTGCCGACGATCACCTTCATCGAATCGACGATCCGCCCGTCCTCGATCATGTACAGGGTCGCGGAACCGGTATCGATCAGTATCGAACGGCCCGCCGTTCGAGGCACGAGCTGCGATAGGGAATCGACGCTCGGATAGGCGGCCGCGTCGGCAGCCAGCGCCGAGGCGGGCATAAGCCCGCCCAGCAGCGCCGCGCAGAGCGCGCGCTTCATGGATTTCGTCACTTTTTGTCTTCCAGAAAAACGAGTTACCGCAAAAACGCCTCAGGCGATGGGCGGTTTCAATTCAGGCGATCAACCGCGTTCAGAGGTGGTCGGCGAAATCCTGGAGCAGGCGGCTGTAGAGATCCCGCTTGAACGGGACGATCAGGTTCGGAAGTTCGCTCGGCTCGACCCATTTCCACGCGCGGAATTCCGGGTGGTGGGTCTCGATGTTCACGTCGGAGTCCGTGCCCAGGAAGCGCGCCAGGAACCAGTGCTGCATCTGGCCCTTCCACTTCCCGCGCCACAGCTTCTCCCGCCACTCGCCGGGCAGGTCGTAGCGCAGCCGCTCAGGATGCACGGCGACATATTCGACCAGGCTCGGGCGGATCGCCGTTTCCTCCTCCAGCTCGCGCAGCGCTGCAGGCCAGGGCTCCTCGTCCTCGTCGATCCCGCCCTGCGGCATCTGCCAGGCGTCGTCGGGATTATCGATCCGCGCTCCGACCCAGACCTTGCCGGCGCTGTTGAGGAGCATGATTCCGGCACCGAGCCGGTAGAGATGGTCTTCGTCGGACATCAGCCCTGACCTAGCGCGACCGTGGGCATGAGGCTACGCTTCCGAAATGATCGCGCTCCTCATGGCTCTCGCGGTTTCGGCTCCGGCACCCTCGGAGCTAAAGACGTTCAAGGACTGGATCGCCGGCTGCGATAATGGCCTCGCCTGCCAGGCGGACGGCATGATGCCGGAGGACGAGTCCGTCGCCGCGACAATCGCGGTGAAGCGTGGCGCGGAGGCCAGTGCGGTTCCGGAAATCTGGATTCGGGTCGAGGATGGAAAGCCCGCCGACATCGTCGCGGACGGCAGGCCGCTCCATCTTCGCCTGACCGCCCGCGAAGACGTGGTCGAAGTTGCGCCCGCGGATTCCACGCGACTGGTGGGCGCACTCGCCTCCGCAAAATCGCTGTCGGTCGTGAATTCGGCAGGCAAGGAGATTGCAATCATCTCACCGAGCGGAGCGACCGCCGCGCTCCTCTACATGGACGACAAGCAGCACCGCGTCGGATCAGTGACCGCGCTCGTCCGCAAGGGCAGTGCGCCGGCGTCGACGATTCCCGCTCCGCCGGCGGTCCCGACGATTCTGATACCGCCGGCCTCGAACAGGCCTGCGGTCAAGCTCAGCGGCGCCGAAGTGCGCACGATCAGGGGCGAAGATGCGTGCGACAATCCATCGCGCGAAGAGTCGCCCGAGTACGATCGGCTCGACGAACGATCCACACTGGCGCTGATCCCGACGGTCTGCGCCAGCGGCGCCTATAATTTCGCCTTTGCCGCAGCGATCGTCGGCAATGACGGTAAGTTTCACGAAGCCGTCTTCGACGATGCGAGCCTTGGCGGGGACGGCACCTTCAATGCCGAGTGGGACGCGAAGACCCGCACTCTGCAGACCGGCATGAAAGGCCGTGGACTGGGCGATCGCGGGGCATGGAGCACTTATGCCTGGGATGGGCAGCGCTTCCGGCTGATCGAGCTGAACGTCATGGATGACTGCCACGGATCGATCGACTTCATTACGACGTGGCGCGCAAAGGCAGTGGAAAGGCGTTGAATTGCTGGCGTAAGGCGGCCAGCAGTCCTAATCTGTTCCGCCCACCGGAAGACTCGAATGGCCACTGCCGAACATCTGATCACCAAGGAAGAATCCGCCGCACGTCCCGAGCCGGAGGCGGTCGTCGTCCGCTTTGCGGGCGATAGCGGCGACGGAATGCAGCTGACGGGCGGGCAGTTCACTCTGTCGACCGCGCTCGCCGGGAACGACCTCGCGACCTTCCCGGACTTCCCCGCGGAAATCCGCGCACCGCAGGGTACGACCTTCGGCGTCAGCGCCTTCCAGATCAATTTCGGCTCGACGGCCATCGATACCGCCGGTGACCAGCCGGACGTGCTCGTGGCGATGAATCCGGCGGCGCTGAAGGTGAACGCCCCTCAGGTCCGCGAAGGCGGCTTGCTCATCGTGGACGAGGGCGAGTTCACCGCCCGCAACCTCACGAAGGCGGGCTACGAAACCAACCCGCTCGAGGACGGCAGCCTCAACAAGTGGCAGGTAATCCACTTCAACATTTCGCAGCTGACCCTCGATGCCGTGAAGCCGTATGGTCTCGGCAACAAGGAAGCCCTGCGCTGCAAGAACATGTGGACGCTGGGCTTGGCGCTGTGGATGTTCGACCGCGACCGGAAGCCGATCGTCGACTGGCTCAAGGTCAAGTTCGCCAAGATGCCGGAGCTCGCCGAGGCGAACATCGCGGCACTCAATGCGGGCCATGCCTATGGCGAGACGGTGGAAATGGGCGCGCCGGGCATCGTCCAGCGCGAGATCGGCCCCGCGCCCGCGGACCCCGGCTTGTATCGCACGGTCACCGGCGCGGAATCGCTGGCGCTGGGCCTCGTCGCGGGCTGCCAGCTGGCGAACGTGAAGATGTTCTTCGGTTCCTATCCGATCACGCCGGCTAGCCCGCTGCTTCACCATCTCGCGCGGCTGAAGGAATTCGGGATCACGACCTTCCAGGCGGAGGACGAAATCGCGGCCATCGCCGCTGCGATCGGCGCAAGCTATGCGGGTCAGCTTGGCATTACCTCATCGTCGGGTCCCGGAATCGCGCTGAAGACGGAGGCTTTGGGGCTTGCGGTCATGACGGAGCTTCCGCTGGTCGTCGTAAACTCGCAGCGCGGCGGTCCCTCGACAGGCCTCCCGACAAAAACCGAACAGTCGGACCTCTACCAGGCGGTCTACGGCCGCAACGGCGATTCCCCGGTGCCGGTGCTCGCCGCCCGCTCGCCTGCCGATGCGTTCGATTGCGCCATCGAGGCGGTGCGGATCGCAACCCGCTACATGACCCCGGTGATGCTGCTGACCGACGGCTATATCGCCAATGCCGCCGAGCCATGGCGGGTGCCGGACATGAGCCGCTATCAGCCGTTCCCGGTCACCTATTTCGACAAGGCTCCGGCGGAAGGCGAGGGTGTCATGCCCTACGCACGCAATGCCGACCTCGCGCGGCCTTGGATCAAGCCGGGGACGCCGGGTCTCGAACACCGGATCGGCGGAATCGAAAAGCAGCCCGGCACCGGCAACATCGACTACAGCCCGGCGGTCCACCAGGAGATGACGGAAACGCGCGCGGCGCGGGTGATGAAGGTCGCGGATTCGATCCCTGACCAGGACGTCTGCCTGGGCAACGCGCGCGGCAAGCTTGCGGTGGTCGGCTGGGGCTCGACCTACGGGCCGATCCACCAGGCCGTCCGGCGGGCGCGAAATCGCGGCCTCGACGTCAGCCATATCCATATTCGGCACATCTGGCCGACGCCGAAGAATCTTGGCGCCCTGCTTCGCGGTTTCGACAGGATTCTCGTGCCGGAAATGAATATGGGCCAGCTCAAGACTCTCCTGCGTGACCAATATTTGGTCGACGCGAAGCCGCTATCGAAGGTGGCAGGTCAGCCCTTCCGGATTGCCGAGATCGAGGAGGCGATCGAGGAGATGCTGCAATGAAGCAGATCAACGTTTTCCCGATGCTGATGATGTTGGTCGTGGTGCTGCTGATTATCGCGTGGCTTGGTGGATATTTGACATGAATGAGATGACGACGATCACGACCGCCAAGGACTGGGCCAGCGACCAGGAGGTCCGCTGGTGCCCGGGCTGCGGCGATTATGCGGTGCTCAAGGCCGTGCAGCGGACGATGCCGGACCTCGGCGTTGCGCGCGAGAACACCGTTTTCATCTCGGGCATCGGCTGCTCGAGCCGCTTTCCCTATTACATGTCGAGCTACGGCTTCCACACGATCCACGGCCGAGCGGCCGCGATCGCGACGGGCGTGAAGCTCGCCAATCCGGCGCTTGATGTGTGGATCATCACCGGCGACGGCGACGCGCTCAGCATCGGCGGCAACCACACGATGCACGTGCTTCGCCGCAACCTCGACTGTCAGATCCTGCTGTTCAACAATGAAATCTACGGGCTGACCAAAGGCCAATATTCGCCAACCAGCCGGCTCGGCACGCGCTCGCCCTCGACCCCGTTCGGTTCAGTCGACCGGCCGGTGACGCCTTGCATGTTCGCCTTGGGTTCGGGCGCGCGGTTCATTGCGCGCGGCATCGACGTCCACAAGAATCTAGTCGATGTCCTGAAGGCCGCGCACGCGCACAAGGGCGCGAGCTTCATCGAAATCTACCAGAACTGCATCGTCTATAATGACGAGGTGTTCGCGAGCTTCACCGAGAAGGAGAACGCCAACCAGAAGCAGCTGTGGCTGCAGGCCGGCGAGAAGATGCTGTTCGATGGCGGGGCGAAGGGTCTGGCGCTCGACGTCGACAAGCTGGCGCTGAAGATGGTCGATGGCGACGATCCCTCCGTCATCGTCCACAATCCGAAGAACCGCGGAATCGCGGCGATGCTGATCGAGATGCGGCAGGACGAAGGCTTCCCGGTCGCGCTCGGCGTGATCTACGAAGACCCACGCCCGACCTTCGAAAGCGCGGTCATCGAGCAGAATACGAAGGCGGCGGAGGGCAAGGCGCCCGACCTGCAGGCGCTTGTCGCCAAGGGCCAGACCTGGATGGTCGAGAAGGAGCCGCGGCCTGAGTAAGTTCGCGGTTCGCTAATTGGACAATCTGACGCACACTTTGACCGGCGTTCTGCTGGGCAGGGCGGGGCTGAAGCGTCTGACCGGCCGCGCCACCGCAGCCTTGGTGATTGCGTCCAACCTGCCGGACATCGACAGCTTCATCGCTCCCCTATGGGGCGAGCCATCGATCGAGGCGCATCGAGGCTTTACCCACGGCATCGGCGGTATGGTCGTTTTGCCATTCTTCACTGTTGCAATGATTTTGATCTGGGAACGATTGCGGCCCGGCAAAATCCCCGTTCACGCCGGGGCACTGCTTCTCGTCGCCTTCATTGCCAGTCTGTTTCACTCACTGTTCGACTGGTTGACCAGCTACGGAACGCGGCTTCTCGAGCCGTTTTCGCATCAATGGTTCTACGGCGACGCCTGGTTCATCGTCGATCCATGGATCTGGATCGCGCTGATCGTCGGACTCGAGCTGTCATGGCGAGCCGAACGGAAGGGCGGGGATTGGGATAATCCCGCGATCGTCACCCTGATCGGTATCTGTGCCTATGCTGCCCTCAATCTGGGAATCACCGACCGGATGGAGGCTGCGGCGAAGACGCAGCTTGCGCCGCTGCAGCCGACATTGGTCGTCGCCAACCCCGAGCCCCTGCTGTTCTGGCGCCGCAAGATCCAGTGGCGGAATGGCGAAAACCACGGGACCGGGACCTACGACATGATCCGCGGCCTCCGGTTCGATCCGGACGTAGAGCCGAACAGACTCGACGATCCGCACCTTGTCGCGGCGCTCCGCACCAATCCCCAGATTCGGGCCTTCATGTTCTGGTCGCGAATGCCGGTCGTCGTGGAGCGCAACGGCAAAGCCTATCTCACTGACCAGCGCTTTTCCGGACGACCGAGCGCCCGGCGCGGCGGTCCGTTCCTGATTCCGCTGGATTAAGCGTCGACGCGGACGAGCTCGCCCGTCGGCGCGTCGGACGTCAGGCGTTCGACGATGAAATCCGCCGGCACTTGCGGCGACTTCACGCTCTCGGGTTCCTCTCCCGGGAAGGCGAGCTCGCGCATGCGGGTGCGTGTCGCACCGGGGTCGATGACGTGGACCCGGACCTTGCCGGAATGCTCGGTCTCGTCCCCGTAGGTCAGGACGAGATTTTCCAGCGCCGCCTTGGACGATCCGTAGGCGCCCCAAAATGCGCGCGGCTCGTGGCCGACCGAGGAGGTAATGGCGACGACATCGGCGCGCTCGCTCCTGCGAAGCATCGGGTCGAAGGCGGCGATCAGCGCCTGGTTGGCCGCCACGTTGAGGGTCAGGATGCGTGCATATTCCTTGGCGTCGATATGCTCGACCGGCGTCAGGGACCCGAGCGTCGCCGCGTTGAGGACAAGGATGTCGAGCGCCTGCCAGCGCTCCGCTACGGCTCCGGCGAGCTTGCCGATCGATTGGCCGTCGGTGAGATCGACCGGGGCGATCGTCGCGCTTCCGCCGGCCTTGTGAATTCGCTCCTCCACCTGCTCGAGGGCTTCGGCTGTGCGGGCGACGAGGATGACGTGCGCGCCGGCTTTCGCCAGCGCTTCGGCAGTAGCAGCGCCAATGCCGCGGCTTGCGCCGGTGACAAGCGCGAGCTTGCCGGAAAGAGGTGTGGTGTCGGTCATGCGGGGCCCGTAGCCCCTCCGTCGCGAACGGGGAAGCTAGCGGCTGGCGACCAGCGAGAGACCGGCGCCGGTGGACCCTTCCTCATGGTCCGTCAGGCGCGTCGGATATTCGCCGGTGAAGCAGGCGTCGCAGCGCTGCGGATTGGCCGCATCGCGGGTTTCGCCGAGCGCCCGGTACAGCCCGTCGATCGAGATGAAGGCGAGGCTGTCGGCGTTGATATAATCGCGCATCTGCTCGACGCTCATCTGCGCCGCAAGCAACTTGGCCCGCTCCGGGGTGTCGACGCCGTAGAAACAGCTGTGCCGGGTTGGCGGCGAAGCGATCCGCATGTGGACCTCGCGCGCGCCCGCGTCGCGCATCATTTGCACGATCTTTAACGAGGTTGTTCCGCGGACGATCGAATCGTCGATGAGGACGACTCGCTTGCCCTCGATCAGCGCCGAATTGGCATTATGCTTGAGCTTCACGCCGAGATTGCGGACTTCCTGGCTGGGCTGGATGAACGTCCGCCCGACATAGTGCGAGCGGATGATCCCAAGCTCGAAGGGAATCCCGGATTCCCTGCTGAAGCCGAGCGCCGCGGGAACGCCGCTGTCCGGGACCGGGACGACGATATCCGCCTCGACCGGCGCCTCGCGCGCCAGCTCCGCGCCGATATTCTTGCGGACCTCGTAAACGGACGTGCCGTCGTAAACGGAATCCGGTCGCGAGAAATAGACATGCTCGAAGATGCAGGGCCGCGGCTTTGCTGCTTCGAACGGCCGGAAGGAGCGGATGCCGCTGCCGTTGACCACGATCAGCTCGCCCGGCTCGACGTCGCGGATGAAGGTCGCGCCGATCACGTCCAGCGCCACCGTTTCCGATGCGAAGATGGTCGCCTCGCCGAGCTTGCCCATCACCAGCGGACGAATGCCCAGCGGATCGCGGCAGGCGATCAGCCCTTCCTCGGTCAGCACGAGCAGCGAGTATGCGCCCTCGACCTGCTTCAGGGCATCGACGAGCCGGTCAAGCGGAGTTGCCTTGTCCGAGGTGGCGACGAGGTGGATGATCACCTCCGTGTCGCTGGTCGACTGGAAGATCGAGCCGCGGCGGCTGAGTGTCCGCCTCAGCTTCATCGCGTTGGAGATATTGCCGTTGTGGGAGACGGCGAAACCGCAGTCGTTCAGCTCCGCGAAGAGCGGCTGAACGTTGCGAAGCGCGGAGGCTCCGGTGGTCGAATAGCGGTTATGCCCGATGGCCGTCTGGCCCGGCAGCCGAGCGATCACATCGTCGCGGTCGAAATTGCCGGCAACGTGACCCATCGCCCTGTGCGAATGGAAATGGGCGCCGTCATAACTGACGATTCCGGCCGCTTCCTGGCCGCGGTGCTGCAGCGCGTGCAGCCCGAGCGCGACAAAGCTCGCCGCCTTGTCAGCACCCCAGATACCGAAAACGCCGCACTCCTCGTGCAGCTTGTCGTCGTCAAATGGATTGGTCGTCAGCATGTCCCGCCCACTGCTGCTAGGCCGCTCATATAGGTAGTGATTCGCCATTTGTCGCCCCCCGGGTGAACCGGGCTTGAAGACCGGTCGCGGCTGGGCCACGGTATGTCGGGTTTCAGAAGGAAACTTTCGCGATGCCGACCTATACCGCGCCGGTAAAAGACACGCTCTACGTCCTCGACGACGTCCTCCAGATCCAGCGTTTTTCGAATCTTCCCGGTTTTGCCAACGCCTCGCCCGACGTGGTGGAAGCGATTCTCGAGGAGGGCGGGAAGTTCGCCGCCGAGGTGCTCCAGCCCCTCAACAAGGTCGGCGACGAGGTCGGCTGCAAGCGCAACGACGACGGGTCGGTGACGACTCCGCCCGGATTTAAACAGGCCTACGACCAGTTCCGCGAAGGCGGCTGGCCGACGCTGACCGCGCCGGAGGAGTTCGGAGGGCAGGGGTTGCCGCAGGTGATCGGCACCGCGATCGGCGAATATATCCTGTCCGCCAACCACAGCTTCGAAATGTACCAGGGCCTCACCAGCGGCGCGATCGCGGCGCTGATGATCAAGGGCACCGACGAGCAGAAGCAGACCTACATCCCGAAGATGGTGACCGGCGAATGGACCGGCACGATGAACCTCACCGAGCCGCATTGCGGCACCGATCTCGGGCTCTTGAAGACCCGCGCCGAGCCGAATGACGACGGCAGCTATTCGATCTCCGGCACGAAGATCTTCATTTCGTCCGGTGAGCACGACCTTGCCGATAACATCATTCACCTTGTCCTCGCCAAGCGCGCGGGCGCTCCGGACACGGTGAAGGGCATTTCGCTTTTCGTCGTTCCGAAGTTCCTTGTGAACGAGGACGGCAGCCTTGGACAGCGCAACAGCCTCGGCTGCGGCGCCCTCGAAAAGAAGATGGGAATCCACGGCAACGCCACCTGCGTGATGAATTACGATGGCGCCAAAGGCTGGCTCGTCGGCGAGGCGAACCGCGGCCTCAACGCCATGTTCGTGATGATGAACGAGGCCCGCCTCGCAGTCGGCGTCCAGGGGCTGTCCCAGTCGGAGGTCGCCTATCAGAACGCGGTGGCCTACGCGAAGGACCGCCTGCAGGGCCGTGCGCTCACCGGAGCCAAGTTTCCCGACAGGCCGGCCGATCC
>DATMHP010000001.1:0-4624 GCA_035554875.1 Sphingomicrobium sp. | reverse complement strand
CGACAGGAGCGCGGGTTCTCCGACGCCATCGAACTCGACCGTCTGCTCTGCGTCTTCGAGCATGATCAGCCGCTCGGGCGCGATCTCCGCTCCGCTTTTCTCGCCGATCAGCGCCGTTTTCAGCGGGATCGCCATCGACTTCTTGACCGGCTGTCCGGGCGTCGGCGGCACCGTCTGGCCGAGGTGCAGCTTCGCCTTCCCCCCGTCCTGCTCCAGCCGCGCCGTAACGTGCGGCGTGCCCGCCTGCGAATACCACAGCTTGAAATGCGTGAGGTCGACTCCGCTGGCATCCTCCAGAGCCTTTACGAAATCGTCGCAGGTCGCCGCCTGTCCGTCATGGCGGTCGAAATAGAGATCGGTGCCGGCGCGGAATTTCTCCGGGCCGAGCACGGTCTTCATCATACGGATCAGCTCGGCGCCCTTGTTGTAGACGGTGGCCGTGTAGAAGTTCGAAATCTCGATATAGCTGTCCGGCCGGACAGGGTGCGCGAGCGGGCCTGAATCCTCCTGGAACTGGATCATCCGCAGCGTCCGCACATCGTCGATGCGTTTCACCGCCGGGCTTCCGATATCGGCACCGAAGCTCTGGTCGCGGAACACCGTGAAGCCCTCTTTCAGGCTCAGCTGGAACCAATCCCGGCAGGTGACCCGGTCGCCTGACCAATTGTGGAAATATTCGTGCGCGACGACCCGCGCGATATTGTCGAAATCGACGTCGGTCGCGGTGTCCTGGTCGGCGAGGATGTAGGCCGAGTTGAAGATGTTGAGGCCCTTGTTCTCCATCGCGCCCATGTTGAAGTCGGAGACGGCGACGATATTGAACAGGTCAAGGTCGTATTCGCGGCCGTAAACCTCCTCGTCCCATTGCATCGCCTGCTTCAGGCTCGCCATTGCGTGGGCAGTCTTCGGCAGGTCGGCTTCGCGCACCCAGATGCCGAGATCGACCTTGCGGCCCGACATGGTCGTGAAGGTATCGCGGTTCGCCTTGAGGTCGCCGGCGACGAGCGCGAACAGATAGGACGGCTTGGGGAACGGATCTTCCCACTCTGCCCAGTGGGTGCCGTTCTCGCCCTCGCCGGTCGCAACCGGATTGCCGTTGGTGAGCAAGATCGGGAAATGCGCTTTGTCGGCCTCCATCCGCACGCGATACTTGCTGAGTACGTCCGGCCGATCGGGGAAGAAGGTGATGCGGCGGAATCCCTGCGCCTCGCATTGCGTGCACAGCATTCCGTTGGACGCATAGAGGCCCATCAGCTTGCTGTTCGCGGCGGGATTGATCTCGGTTTCGATCCCGATCTCGTGCCTGTCCCCCGGCAGCTCGATCAGCAAGTCGTCGTCGTCCATCGTCCAGCGCTCCGACGGTGTGCCGTCGATCCACACGCCGAGCGGCTTCAGCTCGTCGCCATTCAGCCGCAGCGGAGCGCCTTGTGCGCCCTTGGGATTGCGCTCGACGCTGAGCTTCGCTTGGACCCTCGTCTTTTCGATCCCGAGGGTGAACTTCAGTGCGGTTTCGGGAACCAGCCAGTCGGGCGGCCGATAATCTTCGCGCCGGAATTCAATATGGGCGGGGTTCTGCGGTGCTTCCGCATTCACTCTGACGTCGGCCATAGCCCCGCTTAAGCGGCGTCGGGCGACTGCACAACCAAGCGGCCGCGACTCAACGCGATCAGCATTCCGGCCAGCGTCAGCACCGCCCCGGTTATGGCAATAGCGGTCCAACGATAATCTTCGAGCGCGGTCGAGAAACCCATGGCGATCACCGGCACAATGACGCTGGAGTAGGCGGCCTTGCCGGGCCCGATCTTGCGCACAACCGGGTAATAGAGGCTGAAGGTCAGCGCCGAGGCGAATATCCCGAGATAGAGGACGCCTGCCCAATAGCCTGGCCGGGTTGGAAAGACCGGCGGCCCTGTCAGCGCCCAGGCAAAGACGATATCGATGATCGCGCCGACAGCCATCGACCACGCGAGGAGGCTCGACAGGTGATGCCGGCGCAGGTGCTCCCGGGCCTGATAGACATTCGTGACCGACGCAGCGATCAGCCCGAGAAGCGTGAAGCCGATGCCGGTGAGCACTTCCCAGGACGGGACCGCACTCGCGCGGAACTCATTCACGCACAGGAAGGCAATCCCGCCGACTGCGATCGTCGATCCGATTGCGAACTGCCGGCCCGGACGTTGGCCGAGCATCGCCCAGCCGAGCAGGCTGTTGGGGATGAGCAGCAGTGCCGAGATCGTCGCCACAATCCCCGACGTGATGTGCCGTTCGGCCAGGTAGACGGAATTGTAGTTCACGCAGAACTGAATGACGCCGATGAACAGTGCCGCCTGCATGCCCTGCCGATCGAGGAGCAAAGACCTTCCCTTCACCTTGGCCAGGATCGCCATGGCAACAGCGGCGATGAGGAATCGGTAACTCACCGACCATTGCGGCGGCACCACGCCAAGCTGGTCGCGGATGACAATCCAGGTCGAGCCCCAGATGATCGTGAAGATGATGAAGGGGAGGACGATCTCGAGGAAGGTCGACGTCCGCCGCTCGGTCACAGGCTGGCGATCGCCTCTGCGAGGATGCGCACCGGCTCTCCGCCCTGATCCCAGCTCGTCACCAGCCGGATTTCGCCGGGTCCCCAGTCGTAGAAATCGAAGCCCTTCGCCCGCAGCGATTCCGCTTCTTCCGGGGTGACCCGCAGGAAGACCTCATTGGCCTCGACCGGATAGACCAACCGGTCGGGCGCGGCCTCGGCGAGCATCTGCGCGGCGGCATTCGACGCGCGTGCGTTGGCGAGCCAGAGATCGTCTTCCAGAAGTGCGAGGATCTGCGCGGCGAGCATCCGGCCCTTTGACGAAAGATGCCCTGCCCGCTTCCGCCGCACCGCGACCTCGTCGGCAAGATCGGTCCTGAACAGCACAAGGCATTCGGCGTTGAGCCCGCCATTCTTGACGCACCCAAACGACAGAGCGTCGACGCCGGCGCGCCAGGTCAGGTCCGCGGGGCTTTCTCCAGTGGTCACGACGGCATTGGCAAAGCGCGCGCCGTCCATGTGGAAGCCGAGGCCGTGCTTGCGAGCCACCTCGCCCAGCGCTGCGACCTCCGCCGCCCGATAGACGAGGCCATATTCGGTGGCATCGGTGATCGACAGCGCAGCGGGCTGCACCTGATGCACGTCCTTGCGGATCAGGCCGATCGCCGCCTCCACCGTCTCCGGCGCGACCTTCGCTCCGGGTCCGTCGAGCAGCATCAGCTTGGCGCCGCCGGTGAAGAAGCCTGGCGCGCCCGCCTCGTCCACCTCGATATGCGCATCCTTGTGGCAGAGGATTCCGCGATAGGGCGGACACAGAGCGGCGAGAGCGAGGCAATTGGCGGCGGTGCCGGTCGATACCCACAACGCCTTCACTTCGCGCTCGAACAGCTCCGAGAAGGCGCCGTCGAGTGCCAGGCTCCATTCGTCTCCGTCGTAGGCCGTGTCGAGCCGGTTCGACCGCTCGATGGCCTCCATCACCTTCGGGTGCGCGGCCGCCGCATTGTCCGAGAAGAAGCGCATGGCGCGCCCCAACAGGATTGGGACGGCGATGGCAAGGTTAGAAAATCGACACGCCTCCCGGACCGAACTTCAGCCGCGCCGTCAGCAGGGCGCGGAAAACATTGTAGCCGCCGGTGCCGGGAAAGAAGGCGTGGAAGAAGATGTGCGGCACTCCGCCGGGGCCGATGGCGATCGACGGATGACCCGGCGCCGCCCAGCCCTTCGCCGAACTCAAAAGAGGCTTGGGCGCCTTCTTGTACGGCCCGAACACACGGTCCGACACCGCGACGCCGATGCCGTAGGCCGGATCGGTGAAGTCATTGGCGGCGTAGAACAGCCAGTAGCGGCCGTCCTGCTTCCACAGGAACGGGCCTTCGACGAGGTGCCCTTCCCAGTCGAGATCGTTGCAGATCAGGTTCACCGGCGCTCCGACGAGAGACTCGCCATCGTCCGTCATTCGCTGGGCAAGGATCGGAGTCCGCATCGCCCGCAGGATCTCGGCTGCCTCGGGAAAATCGATCAGGACGTCGTGCACCTTCTCGAACCGGGAGACCGCGGTTCGGATGAACGTCTGCATCAGGAAGAAGCGTTCCATCGGCGGGCGGGTGTTCGCCCAGCGGACGACCGCGGCGGCGAAACGCGCGGTGCGCCGGTCTTCCTCACTCTCGAAGATTCGGTCGACCAGCTCCGGCCGCTCGGCAAGGAAGGTCGCGAGCTTGCGCGGCCAGATTCCGTTGCGGTCTTCCTTCCACAGCAGATATTTCGCGCCGTCGTCGTCGACGAAGATGTGCCCGTCGATCACTCCGCCGGTCAGCAGGGGATGGCCGAGATCGACCCACGGACCCTCCGGCGACTTGGCCTTGGCGAAGCCGATGCTGAGAACGAAGCTTTTGTCGCGGGCGGTGTAGACCAGCCAATATTCGTCGCCGACGCGGGCGATTTCCGGAGCCCAGAAATCGCCGCGGCGAACGCCGTGGCTGACCCAGTCCGGCGCGTCGCCGTCCGCGAAGGCGAAGCCGACGTGGCGCCACTGCTCCAGATCGTCGGAATGCAGCAGCGGGAAACAGTCGACGGCGTCGTTCGACGTCGCGGCGAGATAGT